>NZ_CP146022.1:7648362-7954297 GCF_036967205.1 Streptomyces sp. Q6 | reverse complement strand
CGCGGGGCCTGTTCGACCTGGTCATCGGGCTCAACCGGTGGGTGCTGCGGGTCGCCGCCTACGTGGCCCTGATGACCGACTCGTACCCGCCGTTCCGGCTCGACATGGGCGGAACGGAGCCGGGTCAGCACCTGGAGGATCTGGAGCACCTGTGAACGTGCGTGCTGCGGAACCTCGGCGGGCTCGCCCCGTTCGCCGCCCGGCTCGTCCCTGGCGCTACGGCGCCGACCACCCGCCGGGTCAGGAACCTGACACCCCCGGCCAGAGCCGGACGGGTCGCTCGGCCGCGCGGTCCTCGACCCAGCCGACCAGCAGGATCGCCGCGCCGATGAGCGGCCACACGACGAGGAAGAGGAACCAGTCGGCGCCCAGGGGCAGGGCCGTCTCCAGCGCGTGGACCTTCCACAACTGGTCGATGAGAAGCACCCCGAGGACCAGGGCCACTTCGTGCCAGAGGTAGACCGTCACCGCACGGGCGTTGAGCAGCACCACGGTGGCGTGCACGGGCCGCAGGCGTCGCACCCACTGGTCGCCTCGCGGCGACAGGCGCAGCAGAAGCAGGACGAAGCCGAACGACCACAGCGCCTGCGCGAACGGGATCTCGCCCAGGTCGTATCCGGCGTCGGCCCCGTGGGTCAGCGCGTACCAGCCGCCCATCGCCATGACGAGCACCGACAGCGCTACGACGCGCGCGACCGGAAGGCGGCCGACGAGCCGGTCACGATGGGCGAAGCCGAGGAGCCAGCAGGCACCGAAGGTGACGAAGTCGGTGACCGGCCCGTCGAGGCGCTCCGGAAAGGGAACGCTTCCGGTCCGGATCAGCGCCGCGAGGGCCAGGAACCCGGCCACGCACCACCACGGCCGCCACCGGAACAGACGCAGCAGCGGCGGGGAGAACAGGACGAAGAGGAGGTACGCGCGGACGTACCAGAGAGGGGCGACGATCTGTCGGGCCCATTCGGTGTCCGCCGCGGGCGGATCGTTCAGCGGCACGATCCACCACAGCAGTTCGGGCCATCCGCGCGACGTTCCTGGGCCTGCCTCGGCGGGCGTCCAGCCGTGCGCGAACATCGCGGTGAGCACGCAGAGCCCGAACATCCACAAGGGAGGCAGCAGGCGTCGCATACGGGCCCGTACGACCGTCGGCGCGCTGCGGTCGTGCCGGTCGAGCGACCTGGCCATCAGGGAGCCGGCCAGGGCGAACATGACGCCCATCGCGGGGAAGGCGAAGGTGAGCCAGGCCCAGTTGAAGGTGTGATAGGTGACCACCCGCACCAGGGCCAGGGCGCGCAGGAAGTCGAGATAGAGGTTCCTGGGCGGCTTTCCGGCCGGTCGAGCGGTCGGATTCGCAGTCGGTGGAAGGGGTGGTTTCGCGCTCGGTCCGGATGGGGGTACGGGGGTCGGCGACTGCCGCGTGCGCTGCCGTTCCGGCGTCGCCGGAGCGGTCACCAGGCCGGTGCGGCGGAGTTTGTGCCAGCGCAGCCGGGCCCCCGTCACCGCCGTCGCGCAGGATTGCAGCAGTACCAGGTAGAGGAGTTGCCGGTAGACGATCTGCTGGAGCGGCAGCGCCCACAGGGCGCGCAGTTTCTCGCCGTCCAGGTGGAGCGCGTAGCCCGCGCAGAGCGTCTGCACCGCCAGCAGCCCGCCCCACACGAGGAGGGTGCGCTCGGGGTCCTGGAAGAGCAGCCCGTACAGCAGGAACAGGTCGATGAGCGGCGCCAGGAGCGGGGTGAGTGCCGTGAACAGGACGACGAGGACGAGGCCGTAGCGTCCGAAGTGGCCCGCGTGGCCGCGTTCCACGACGGCGTGGCGGTGCTTCCACATCGCTTGCAGCGTGCCGTAGCTCCACCGGTAGCGCTGTCGCCACAGCTGGCGGATGCTCTGCGGCGCCTCGGTCCAGCCGCGGGCGCGCTCTTCGTAGACGACGTCCCAACCACCTCGGTGCAGCGCCATGGTGAGGTCGGTGTCCTCGGCGAGGGTGTCGCCGCTCACGCCGCCGATGTGCCGCAGCGCGGTGCGCCGGAAGGCGCCGACGGAGCCCGGCACCGTGGGGATGCAGCGGAGCAGGTCGTACATGCGCCGGTCGAGGTTGAGGCCCGTCACGTATTCGAGGTGCTGCCAGCCGCCCAGCAGCCGGCGCCGGTTGCCGACCTTGGTGTTGCCCGCCACGGCGCCGGTACGACGGCGGGCGAAGGGCTGCACCAGCCGGTGCACGGTGTCGGGCTCGAAGACGGTGTCGCCGTCCATCATGACGATCAGCTCGTGCGAGGCGCGGGCCACTCCGGTGTTCAGCGCCGCGGCCTTGCCCCGGTTGCGCTGTCGGACGAGGACGACGCCCGGCAGGCCGAGCCGCCGCACGATGTCGGCCGTGCCGTCGGTGGAGCCGTCGTCCACCACGACGACCTCGACCGGGTGCGTACCGCCGACCACGGACAGCACCGTCTGGGCGATGCATTCCCGTTCGTTGTAGGCCGGGATCACCACGCTGACGGGCTCGGTGACCTCCGGCCCCCAGGAGAAGTCCGGGCCGCCGCGCGTACGGGCGTGCCGGTGGGCCAGGAGCACCATGGTGGCCAGCCGGAGGAGCACCAGGGCGCCGACCACGGCGAGCAGCACGGCCAGGGCCGGCACGATCCGGTCGGCGGTCACGACGGCGGCGACGAAGGTCCGGCCACTCCACAACGCGGCTCCGTGGACGCGATGTCGGGCGTCGTCGGCGCCGAGCGCCTCGGTGACGGTGGCGAACCGGTAACCGCGGCTCTTGAGCTCGGGCACGATCCGCTCCAGCGCGCGCACCGTCTGGGACCGGTCTCCCCCGGCGTCGTGCAGCAGAACCACGGCGCCACGGCCGTGCAGGGTGCGGGTGACCCGCTCGACGACGGCGTCCGTTCCCGGGCGCCGCCAGTCCTCGCCGTCCACGTCCGTGAGGACGGTGACGTACCCCCTCTCGCCCAGGCTGCGCACCACCGGCCAGGACCGGTCGTCGAGGTCGGCGGCCGTGGCGGAGTACGGCGGGCGCACGACGGTGCTGTGCACGCCTGCCGCGCCCGCCAACGCCATTTGGGACTGGGCCAGTTCGCGGTCGAGTCCGGCCGCGGACCGGTGTGCGAGATCGGGGTGGGTGAAAGTGTGGATGCCGATCTCGTGCCCCGACGCGACCAGGTCCCGTACGAGCGCGGGCTCGCGGGCGGCGGCGGCGCCGACGACGAAGAACGTGCCGTCGACGTCGTACCGGTCGAGGATCTGTCGCACGCGCGGCGTCCATGTCGGGTCGGGGCCGTCGTCGAAGGTGAGGGCGATGACGTGGTCCGGGATGCGGTGGCTGCGGGCCCGGGGGCCGCTGAAGTCGACGACCGGGCCGCCGCGCAGCACCTCGTCGGGGACCCGGCCGGTGGCGGCGGGCCGGTGTACGCGGTGGTCCGCGCCGAACTCGCCGTGCACATAGCCGTGCAGGAGCAGCATCCCGAGCGTCAGCGCCAGCGCGAACAGGAGGGCGGCCGGCCACGGCCCCGGTATGTGGCTGCGGCGGGGCGCCGGTCGGGTGTCGGCCTCCTGTCCTGTGCCGCTCATCGGGTGTTCCCGGTCGGTGTCGTCGCCGCGAGCGGCGACGCGGTGGGCGCGTCGGGCGCGGTCGTGTCGGGCGTCGCCATGTCTCCGGGAGTGCCGGTGGAGGCCGACGGGCTCGTGCTGCCGGTCGGCCCGCTGCCCGAACCACCGGGGCTCGTACGCGTGCCGGACGGCGTCGACGGCTGCGGTCTGGTGGGAGTGGCCGTGGGAGTCGGAGGTGTCGACCCCGATGGCGGGATCGTCGTCGTAGCGGGCGGGGGCGGGGCGCCGCCGGTCGAGGCGGTGCCCGACTCCGACGGTGGTGGCAGGGGTGGCTGCGGGGCGGGTATGTCCGTAGGCGTCGCGGCCGGTGTCGCCGGACTCGCGGGCCTGTCCGGCGGTACCCGTTGCACGGTCCCCGGCTCGCTGGAGGGCACACCGGGGATCGGGAGCACGGAACGCGGGGCGAACGGCGTCGCCCCGATGAAGCTGAGGACCAGCACGGTCGTGTACGCGACACACAGGGCCGCGGCGCCGTAGACGAGGCGGCGTACGGCTCGCCCGCGTCGGCCGGTCGCGTCGACGAAGACGGGGTCGGGGGCGGGCCCGGAACCGGGGGCGCTGGACGGGGTGGTGAGGTGCGGAGCACGGGGCAGCACCAGGCGCAGGGTGCGGGACTCCTGTCGCGCTCGCCGATCCCGGTCTTCCCGGTGGCCCGGGCTGAAGTGGCTCAGGTGAGGGCGCCTGCCGGGCCGCCCCTTCGTACGCAGTGACATGTCGGCCCTCCCGCCCCACACAGCCCCGGCTCCGCTCCGGTCCGCTCTGCTCTCTCCTCCAGCCTTTCGCTCTCGTGACCTGCGAAGAATGGGGCGAGGGGCCCGGCTCGGGGCCGATTGGTCCCGGGCGGGGACCGACTGCCTCCTGCCGCGGGCGGCGGCGCGCGCTGCAATGGGAGGAAGGGCAACAACTCCCCGCCGCGGCAGGTCGGTTGACCGTCGGACGGCCCCTCGGTGGGACGGGTGGAAGGACGGCGCGCCATGCGTTTCGACGACCGTAGGGCAGCCGGGCGACGGCTGGCCTGGCATCTGGACTTCCTTCGCGGGCGGCATGCGATCGTGTTGGGGCTGACACGCGGCGGAGTACCGCTCGCCTTCGAAGTGGCCCAGGAGCTGGGCGCGCCGCTGGACGTGCTCGCCGTCCGCAAACTGGGCGTGCCGTGGCAGCCGGAGCTGGCGTTCGGTGCCATCGGCGAGGACGGGGTCCGGGTGCTCAACGACGACGTCATCCTTCGTACGGGCCTGACGCAGACGGTGCGCGCGTCCGTCGAGGACGCCGAACGGGCCGCACTCGACGAGCAGGTGCTGCACCACCGCGCGATCCGGGCCCCGGTGCCGGTGACCGGGCACACGGCCGTGATCGTGGACGACGGGTGCGCCACCGGCGCCACCGCGCAGGCCGCCTGTCTCGCCGCCCGCCGGCGTGGTGCGGGCGAGGTCGTCCTCGCCGTTCCCGTCGCTCCGATGTCCGTCGTCGAGCGGCTGCGCCGGATCACCGACGATCTCTTCTGTCTCCAGTCCGTGCAGCATCTCGGTTCGATCGGCGCCTGGTACGACGACTTCAGCCAGGTCTCCGACGACGACGTGCGGCGGCTGCTCGAGCAGGCCACGCGCCTGGCGCCCGCGCCGCGGCTGACCGTCCAGCCCGATCCCGCGCGCCCGAGCAGGGAGCTGCCGGTCTCCGTCGCGGGCGTACGGCTCGCGGCGCAGCTCGCGGTGCCGGACACCGCGCAGGCGGTGGTGGTGTTCGCGCTGGCCGGCAGCAGCGGCAGGAACAGCCCCCGCAACCGGTACACCGCCGCCACCCTCAACCGGGCCGGTCTCGGCACCCTGTTGCTCGACCTGCTCACCGAGGAGGAGGACCAGGAGCGCGGCGCGGTCTTCGACATCCGCCTCCTCGCCCACCGGCTGCACGCCGCCACGCTCTGGCTACGTCATCACGTCACCCTGCCCGTCGCCTACTTCGGTGCGGAGACGGGCGCGGCGGCCGCCCTGGAGGCAGCCGCAGTGTCGGACAGCGACATCCTCGCCGTCGTGGCACGCAGCGGCCGCACCGATCTGGCGAGTCGTACGGCACTGGCCCAGGTCCGCGCGCCTGTCCTGTTGATCGTGGGGGGCCAGGATCCCGGGATGCTCAGCGTCAACCGCCTCGCGGCGGATTGGCTGACGGGTGATTGCGGGCTGGCCGTGATCCCGGCCGCCACCCACCTGTTCACGGAGCCCGGGGCGCTGGCCGCGGCGGCCGAACTGGCCCGTGACTGGTTCACCGGCCACCTCGCCACCGCCCCGGCGCTCGCCGAGGTCCGGCCGCTCCTGTCGGCCCGGTCGGCATGACCGCGACACCGATCGTGCGCGCGGGCTGCGCCCCGGGACGGGTGTCCCGGGGCGCAGCCAGGCGTACCACCTCGTCGGATCCCCGAACACCGAGACTCCCGAGGGCGCCCGAGAGTCGCGGGGGGGGTCAGTCGCCGACGTCCACGACGTCCACCCGGACCTCGGGCGGCTGTCGCAGCGAGTTGTGCACGGTGCAGTGCCGCACCACGGCGTGCAGGGCCGCCCGCCGCACCTCGCTCAGGCCGCCGGGGACATTGACGCGCACCCGGATGGCCGCGACCCGCGCCGGGCGGTCGTCCGCCATGTCGAACTCCGCCCGCACCAGAAGCCCTTCGCGCGCCAGGTGGTGCCGTTCCAGGAAACGCCCCGCGTAATACGCCACGCAGCCCGCGAGCGACGCGACGAAGAGCTCGACCGGGGTGGGGCCTTCGTCCCGGCCTCCGGATCCGAGCGGCTGATCGGTGGTGAGCCGGTGCTCGCGCACGGAGATCGTGTACGCCTCACCGGACGTGAACACCACCTCCACGCCAGTGGGCCGGGTCGTCGCCACGGGCGGTGTGCCGCTCTCGTTCGTTCCCTGCTCCACGGCAGACATCACGCCCTCCTCCCTCTCGCTTCCTCTCGCTGCTCCTCCGAGTGGTGCAGCAGGCGGTTCAGGGTGGCCAGGTACCGTGCGCCGACAGCGCCGTCGGACGCCCGGTGGTCGGCGCTGAGCGTGGCCGTCACCGTCGGGTGCACACCGAGCAGGCCGTCGACCGCGCAGGGGCGATCCGTCACGGTGCCGAATCCGACGAGGGCCACCTGGGGCGGGTGGATGACGCCGTACACCGTCTCGACACCCTGTTCGCCGAGGTGAGGGTGGCGCCGGTCAGTTCGCTGCCGCGCAGCCTTCCGGCGCGGGCTCGCACGGCGAGGTCCTTCAACCGGCGCATGAGAGCGGGGAGTTCCAGGGTGTCCGCGTCGTGCAGGGCGGGGGTGAGCAGCCCACCTCCCCGGAGGGACACAGCGACGCCGAGCGCGGCGGTCGTGCCGCTGGTGAAGTGCAGCAGGGCCATGTCGTCGGCGGAGGTCGGCGGGATCGTGAACTCGAGGGAGGCGGCGGCCGTCAGCTCCTCGTACGAGCGGGTACCGGGCAGGTCCGCGGCCCCCTCCCCCACGATCAGTACGTGTTCCAGACCGGGCAGCGCGTCCCTGATGCCGGTGACCTTGCGCCGGTAGAGGGCGGCGGCGGTGACCAGGACCCGGAAGTCGCCGAGCGCCGGCCGCCGGCGTACCGGTTCGGGGCCGAACGCGGAGAACAGCGGGCAGAGCACGCTCGTGTTCTTCAGCGTGCCCAGGACCACGGTGTACAGCTCGGGGCCCCGCCCGAGCAGCGTGCCGACGCGGTCACCCCTGCCGATGCCCAGGGAGCGCGGAACGTTGGCGAACCGGGCCGTGCGCAGGGCGAGTTCGGCGTAGGTGACCGTCGTGAGGCTGTCGTCACGGGCGACGCAGCGCAGCGCCACATCCGCCCCGTGGCCCGCGTCGACATGCCGGTCGACCGCCTCGTACGCGATGTTGAGGCCGTGCCCGCCGTGCAGCCCGAGGAGTTGGCCACGGGCGTTGGACCACGTGAACCAGCGGCGTTCCCGGTCGTAGTCGGCCAGGTTCGGCGCCACCCGGGGCGAGGCGCTCTTACGAAGGGTCTGCCAGGGCATGACGGCCTCCCTGTTCGCACGGCTCCTCCCTCGACCATCCGCCCGCGCGCTGCGTCCCGCATGGGCCGAAAGTCCCCCGGTCGGTCCCCGGCGGCCCATGCTTCCTCCAGGGCAGGGGAGTTGACTGGACGTGTCGGGCGCACGGATGAACGTGCGGGCTCCTCGTTCCTGGATTGGGCCCGCGCCGCCGGGCTCTTAGACACGAGAATGTCCGG
Organism: Streptomyces sp. Q6; assembly: GCF_036967205.1. Lineage (NCBI taxonomy): Bacteria > Bacillati > Actinomycetota > Actinomycetes > Kitasatosporales > Streptomycetaceae > Streptomyces > Streptomyces citrinus. The sequence goes on along the minus strand of NZ_CP146022.1, from coordinate 7,946,449 downwards.
TCAAGGGCAGGTGATCGCGATGACCGCCAAGGAGTGGGCCGTTCGGATCCACCTCATCGAGGAGGGCGACGAGACGTGCGCCCGCGCCGAGTTGACCGCGCCGGGCTCGTCCAAGACGGTCGTCGGCCGCGGGGTGTCGCGCCGTCACCCGATCGACCGGCCGGTACCGGAGATCGGCGACGAGTTCGCCGTCGCACGGGCCCTGGAGGACCTGGCCCTGCGCGTGCACGACGTGGCCGTGGACGACGTCGTGGAGCTGACGGGCCCCATCGGGCCGACGCCCCGCACAGGCACTGGCCGGCGGTGGCCATGACCGTTCTGATCGCGTACGCGAGTGTCCACGGCTCCACCCGGTCGCTCGCCGAGCGGATCGCGGAGCGGCTCACGCGCCGCGGGTTCGACGTGACGGTGACGCCGCTCGGTGCCGCTCCGGATGTCACGCCGCCGCGCGCCGTCGTGCTCGGCAGCGCCGTGCACGACGGCGCGTGGCTGCCGGAAGCCGCCGGCTACGTGCGGGAGCGTCGGGCCCAGCTCTTCGCCACCCCGGTGTGGATGTTCAGCGTCGGGATGGCCGCGGCCCTCCCCCGGCCCCTGCGCCGCCTGGCCACGCGCCGCGAACCGCCGCGGCTGGCCCGCCTCGTGGACGCCGTCGAACCGCGTGGCTACCACCGTTTCTCCGGCGTGATCCGCCGGGACCATCTCGACCGGCGGGGACGGATCCTCTTCCGCCTCCTGGGGTGCCGTTACGGCGACCACCGCGACTGGGACGAGGTCGACGCGTGGGCGGACACGATCGCCCAGACGCTCGCCGGCTGAGCGCCACCCGCCCACGCGCGTCCCTGACGCCTACGCCAGGGGCCACCCGGTCCGGACACAGGCCCCACGTCCCCTGTCCGCGAACGGCGTTGCGGCGCCACCGTGGGAGCAGGAGCCCCTCCGCACGAGGAATCGGTCCGCAGGGCGCCGCACGCGAAGGCGTCGGACCGGCCGAACGCGGTGACAGCACCACCGGGGAGGCGAAGGTCATGCTCAAGCCGATCGTTGTCGGTCTCGACGGGTCACGTCAAAGTCTCGCCGCCGCCGAGTGGGGAGCGCGGGCGGCTCTGCGGCGCGGTCTGCCGCTGCGGCTCGTCCACGCCTGGCAGGGTTCGCCCGGCGAGGCCATGCCGCCCGATCTCACCGTCCCCCAGTACTGGGCCCGCCGGGTGCTGCGCGGTGCTCTGGAGCGGATCAGCGAGCGCTATCCGCAGGTGTACGTCAGCGCGGAACAGGTACGGCACCCACCGCGTCAGGCCCTGCTGACCGCGGCCGAGGATGCGGAGCTGCTGGTCCTCGGGAACGAGGGGCTCAGCGGTGTCGGCAGTCTGTTCTCCGGGTCCGTCGCGCTGTCGGTCGTGTCCCATGCCCCGCTGCCCGTCGTCCTCGTCCGGGCCGGCTTCACCGCACCGGACGAGCACCGCCCGCACGACAGCGGTGCCTCCTGCGAACGCACGCCCTTCCGCGACGTCGTGGCGGCCCTGGAGCCGGAGAAGTCCTACGACGAGCTGCTGGCGTTCGCGTTCGCGGAAGCCGCCCTGCGCGCCGCGACGCTGCACGCCGTGCACGTCTGGCACCTGCCGTACAGCACGGCCCACACCGCGGTACCGGGAGTCCGTGCCGCGTCCCGGCAGGCGGCCGAGACGGCGATGGCGGACCGGCTGAGCCCATGGCGCGAGAAGTACCCGACGGTCCCTGTACGAAGCTCCGTGATCCGGGCCCGGACGGCGCACGAGATCGTCCACGTCTCCGAGGGCGCCGGTCTGCTGGTCGTGGGGCGCGGCCCGCGCCACGCGGGGATGGGGCCACGCACCGGTCCGGTCACCCACGCGGTGATCCACCATGTCGCCTGCCCCGTCGCCGTCGCGCCGCACGGCTGAGGGCACGCAGGCCTGCGCCCCTGGGCCCAGGCCTCCCGGCCCTCGAAAGGGCTGACCGGTCCCTGCCCCGGGCACCGCGGAGGGGGGACGGTGGAGGCAGGAAGAGGCCTGACCTGTCGGCGCACATCAGGGAAAGGAAGGCACACCATGTACGCGTTCGCACTCCTCGCACTTCTCGGTCTCGCCGTCCTGGCCGTGGCGCAGATCGGCCACCGATTCCTCTCCCGCGCCCCGGAGTTCTGGGCGTTCGTCCTGGTCGGCCTGGGTGTCGGAGCGGCGTGGCTGGTGGACTTCGACCTCTTCGAGATCTGGGGGCTGCCCGTCCGCAACGACACGATCGGCATCACGGTGACCGGCCTCCTCATCGCAGGCGCCGGCTACTTCTGGCGCGAACTGCTGCACTTCTTCGCCGGGCTCGCCCGCAAGCTGACCGACGAGGCGGCGTCCATGGAGAAGTCCCAGCAGCTTCGCCGCGTCGCCTGAACAGCCCGTCCGCACCCCGCACCTGAAAACCGCACCGCTCACAGGAAGAACAGGAAGAGCAGAAGGAACAGGAAGAAGGGAGACAGAGGCGATGACTCGTGGCAACGGCCCGCTGATCGTGGGCGTCGACGGTTCGCCGGGCGCGCTCGCCGCGCTGCGCTGGTCGATCCGACAGGCACGGCTGTTCCGCACCGACGTCGTCGCGGTCCACGCCTGGCAGCCGAGCGAGGCGCTGCGCGCACCCTACGCCCCGGTCGCGGACAGCCCCACCGCCGCCGACGACCGGGAGCAGGCCGACCGCCTGCTCGGCACCACCGTCTCCCGTGTCGTCGCCGCCGAACCGGGTGCGCGGCTCAGGGCCTTCCTCACCGAGGGCCCTGCCGTGCCCGTCCTCATCGACCGCGTCGACGAGGCGCTGTTGCTGGTCCTCGGACACCGGCTGCGGGACGATCCCGCGCTCCCCGCACGCGGCGCGGTGGCCCGGGAGTGCGTGCGCCGAGCGCCCTGCCCCGTGGTCACGGTGCCGGAACCCGCTCCCGGTCCGCCGCCGCGGCAGGACGAGTTCGACGTCCTCGGCCGGACTCCGAGCCTTGGCGGACCGCGTCCGCGCGTTCCGGCGCTGCACGTGCCCGGCTGACAGCGGCGCTTCGGCTCACCGCTCCCTCAGCCCGACGGGCGGAGGGCGGAGGGCGACCCAACTCCTGTATCGGGCAAGGAATTTACCTGGGGCCAAGCCCCTGGGCCCCACTTGTGTGCATGCTGGGCTCAGCGGGTCTCGCTGACGGCGGGGCCCGCGACGGGGCTCTCCGAGCGATCGTCGTACTTGCGCCGGTGCATCAGCAGGCCCAGGAACCCCGCGAGGAAACCGCTGATGAGCCCGGACACCGCGTGGTTCGCGGCGTTGGCGCCTGCGCTGGACGGGAGGCCCACGACCAGGTAGTTCGCCAGCGCGCTCATCACCGCGCCGATGGCGCCGCCGATGACCCCGCTGATGGCTGACGCTCGTACGGCGGAGGGGGCTCGCACGGCGGACGTTGCTCGTGCAGCGGAGGGCGTGGACGCGGCCGGGCGGGGGCGTCGAGGTGCGGTGGTCGCGGCGCCGGGCGCTCCGGGAACTCCTTCGATCCCGAGGGCCCGGTCGAGTGCGAGTGGTCCGGGGCCGGTGATGAGGAGGCCGATGAGGAGGGCCACCAGGAGCAGCGGGAACTCCAGGCCGGCTCCGCTTGCCGTCCCCTGCTGGGGAGTCATGAAGCCCGTGTCGGCGTTGACGAGCGTCATCGCCACGGTCAGATGGACGGCCAGGACCACCGAGGTAAGGCGGGTCAGCAGCCCGGCGAGGAGCAGCAGTCCGGCAAGGGTCTCGCCGATCGACACCCCCCAGCCCATGAGCGAGGGGGCGGGCACCCCGAGCGAGCGCAGGAAGTCGCCGAAACCGGCCGGGCCGTGCACGAGCTTGTCGAGTCCGTGGACGAGCATGATCAGACCGGCGAAGGTCCGCAGGACCGTGGGCGCGTAGGGGCGCAGGCGGTCCGCGGGTGCGAGGCCGAGCAGGCGCCGCGGCTGGGGAGACGTGACGGTCATGGGTGAACCTCTCGGGTGAGTAGCCGTGCGGAACTCCGCGAGCGCGAAAGCCGCAGCACCCCAACAGGCGTGCCGGTCCCGGACGGACAGCTCCGCGTCCTCACCGGTCGAGGGCCTGGGTGGCGTAGGCGCAACTGTGCGGTCCGGGCGACCGCGAGGGAATCCCTCGGCTCATCGCTTGTGGTGATGCCGAGGGATTCCTCGCGTGGATGCCGGGCGTGCCCCGCATGGCGTGGATGCCGGGCGTGTCCAGCGTGCTGTGCGTGGCGGCGCCGGATGCGCGGGAGGGGGCAGGGCGGCGGGTCAGCTGATGCCTAGTGCGCGTCGGGCGGTGAGGTCGCGGGAGGAGTGGCCGTGCTGGCCGCGAACGTGTAGGTGCCGCCGACCAGCCGCCGGCCACTCGACTGCCGGACCGTCAACTCCGTTCCAGGCACGGCGAGTTCGACGAGGATGGAGGTCTTCGTGGCCAGAGGGAATGCGAGTTCGATGAGGATGGAGGTCTTCACGGCCAGGGTGACCTTGCGGAACGCGACCAGGCGTCGGGGCTCGGCCGCGGCGCCGTCGGGCAGGAGGGCGTAGACCTGCACGACGTACAGCCCCTGCCGGTCAGGGAAAAGGCCGTGGGGCGCGACCTTTCGGGCCTGCGCTGCGAACAGGCGGGAAGCGGCTCGGCGCCTTCTCAGCGCCGCTGGGCACCGGCCGGCGGCGGACCGCTCCGGCCGTTCCCGGCGGACGTACGACGCCTCGATCCGCGAGCCGAGGTGGCCGTCCGCGGAGGAATCGGCTCAGTCGACGGAGGCGTCCCACGAGCGGAGTCGCCGTGGGCACCGGCGGTCGGCGTCACGCCATGTCCGCCGCGACGCGCAGCGCTGCCTGCCTGAGCCAGATGTGGGTGGAGTCGTGCGTGTGGAGCGGATGCCACCACAGGGCTTCCTGGAGGGGGACGGCCTCATAGGGCGGCGCCACCACGCGCACGGCGGAGTGGTGGTGCATCAGCGTGGCCAGGCGCTTCTGGATCAGGGCGATCCGGTCGGTACCGGCGACCATGAAGGGCAGCATGGCGAAGCTGTCGACCGAGACCTCGACGCGCGGTTCGATGCCGAGCATGGCCAACTGCCGTACGGCGGGGGCGTCGTAGGTGCGCTGGTAGGTGACCCAGGGCAGCCGCGCGAGCTGGGTCCGGGTCAGGTGGTCCGTCACCTCGGTGTTGGACTCGGCCACGAGGAAGACCCACTCGTCGTGGAAGAGGTCGGTGCGGGGCATGTCGCCGACGACACCGTGCGGCATCAGCAGACCGTCGGTCGTACTGAGCAGCACGCCGAGGTCCTCGACGACGGTCGGCGGCGTCTGGGTGAAGCGGAGCCTGACGTGGGGGGCCTCGGTGTGCACGAGGCGGCTCAGCGCGGCGCCGAAGACGGCCACCGCGTAGTCGGAGGCGATCAGGGTGAAGGTGCGGCTCTCGGTGGCCGGATCGAAGTCGGCCTGGCTGCTGAACAGGCGCTCCAGCAGGTCGCAGGCGGTGGAGGTCCGTTCGAGCAGGACCTGCCCCAGGGCCGTCAGCTCGTAGTGGCCGCCGGTACGGGCCAGCAGGTCGTCGTCGAAGTGGCGGCGCAGGCGTGACAGGGCGGCGCTCATCGCGGGCTGGGACAGGCCGACGCGTTTCCCGGCGCGGGTGACGTTGCGCTCCTCCAGCAGGGCGCGCAGCGCGATGACGAGATTGAGGTCGAGGCGGGAGAGGTTCACGAGTCCTTCTTCACGAGTGCTTCTGCGCGGGCCTTCTTCGCGGGCCCTCTGCGCGGGCCCTCTTCGGGGTACTTCCTCGGGGTACTTCCTCGGGGTCTTTCTTCGGGCGGGGCGCCAGGGGTATTCGTCCGATGGATAAAGAGTATCCACAGAATCGATTTCCCTGATCAGGGGTGTGGGGGCCAGATTAGGCACACCGCAATCAGGAGGACATGTTCGTGAAACCTGAAGCCGCCCCCGCGCTCTTCGCCGGCCCCTACGCCCTGGGCACTCTCTCCGCCGCCGGACAGGACGCGTTCCCCGCGCTGATCCGGCGCGACGGCTCCGTCGTGGATCTGCGCCGGGCTCTCGACGACCCGTCGCTGACGATGCTCGACGTGCTGGAGGACTGGGACCGTCACACGGCCGCCTTCGCCGACCTGGGCGGGCGTCCGTCCGAAGGCGACCCGGCCGTGGACACGTTCCGGGTGCACGCGCCGCTCGCGCCTCGTCAGGTCCTGCAATCCGGAGCCAACTACCGCCAGCACGTCATTGATCTGCATGTGGCGCACCGGGACGGCTCGGACGGGCTCAGCGAGGAGGAGGCCCGCGCCGAGGCCGCCGAGATCATGGACCGGCGGGCCGCCGAGGACCTGCCGTACGTGTTCATCGGGCTGCCGAGCGCGATCACCGGCCCGTACGACGACGTCGTGCTGCCCGCCTGGGCCGAGAAGCCCGACTGGGAACTGGAGTTGGCCGCCGTCATCGGCAGGCCCGCCTTCCAGGTGTCCGAGGAGCAGGCGCTGGACCACGTGGCCGGCTACACGATCGCCAACGACCTGACCGACCGGGCCACGGTCTTCCGCCGTGACATGCCGCAGATCGGCACCGACTGGCTGCGCAGCAAGAACGCCCCCGGCTTCACGCCGCTCGGCCCCTGGATCGTGCCGGCCGGGTCCGTCGCGACGCCGGACGACCTCCAGGTCACGTTGAAGCTGAACGGCGAGACGATGCAGGACGAGTCGACCAAGGACATGATCTTCCCGGTCGCGCGGCTGATCGCGTACATCTCCCGGACCGTGCACCTCCTGCCGGGCGACCTGGTGCTCACCGGAAGCCCGGCCGGCAACGGGATGCACTGGGGCCGGCTGCTGCGCGACGGCGACGTGATGGACGCGACCGTCACCGGGCTCGGCGCCCAGCGCACGCGCTGTGTGGCGGAGGCGTCGGCATGACCTACGACCGTCTCGACCCGGAAAGCGCAGTCGCCGAAGCGGCCACGTCCTTCTCGAACTGGGGTCGTTGGGGTGCGGACGACCGTCTGGGCACCCTGAACTTCCTCACCGAGGCCAAGCGGCTCCAGGGCGCGGCCCTCGTCCGTCGTGGCGTCAGTTTCTCGCTGGCCCAGTCCTTCGACATGAACGGCCCGCAGCGGGGCTGGCGCCGGCGCACCAACCCGGTGCACACCATGCTGGACACCGGCTCGGACGCGGCCCTCGGCACGCAGGGCATGCCGCACGGGATCGGCGGCGCGGACGACGTGGTGGCCATGCCCCTGCAGTGCTCCACGCAGTGGGACGGCCTCGGCCACATCTTCGACCACGGCAAGGCGTGGAACGGCCGCGACGCCGCGACCACCGTCACCTCCGACGGCGACCTCGTCACCGGCATCGAGCACATGGCCGCGCACGTCGCCGGACGCGGTGTGCTCCTGGACGTCGGACGGGCGATCAGCCCCTCCGGCGAGCTCTCCGACGGCTTCGCCATCACCGCCGAGCACCTCGACGAGACCGCGCGCGCCCAGGGCGTCCAGGTGGAGCGGGGCGACATCGTGCTGGTCCGCACCGGGCAGCTGGCCCGCGTACGGCGTGACGGGTGGGGCGAGTACGCCGGCGGGCCCGCGCCCGGCCTGTCCTTCACCACGGCCGGCTGGCTGCACGCCAGTGAGATCGCCGCGATCGCCACCGACACCTGGGGCTTCGAGGTGCGCCCCAACGAGTTCGAGGCCGCCTTCCAGCCGCTGCACCAGGTCGTCATCCCCAACATGGGGCTGCTCGTCGGTGAGATGTGGGACCTGGAGGCCCTGGGCGAGGACTGCGCCGAGGACGGCGTCTACGAGTTCTTCCTCGCCGCTCCCCCGCTGCCCATCACCGGGGCGGTCGGCTCCCCGATCAACCCGCTCGCCGTCAAGTAACCACCGGGACAAAGGAGTTCCCCCATGGCACCCTCACGCAACGTGCTCGTGATCGGCGGCGGCGCGGCCGGCAACGCGCTGACGATCCTGCTGCGCCGGGCCGGCGTCGCGGTCGACCTCGTCGAGGCCAGGCAGGACTGGAACGCCACCGCCGGCTCCGGCATCACCTTGCAGGGCAACGCCCTGCGCGTGCTGCGCGACCTCGGCGTGTGGGACCGGATCGACGCCAGCGGCTACGGGTTCGGTTCGGTCGGCATCACCGCGCCCGACGGCACCGTGCTGCACGTCCAGGACGACCTGCGCACCGGCGGCGACGACCTGCCCGCGACGGTCGGCATGCGGCGCCCGAGGTTGCAGCAGATCCTGATCGAGGCGGTACGCGCCAGTGGTGCCACGGTGCGCCTCGGCACCACCGCGACGATCGTGGAGCAGGACGACACCGGCGTCACCGTGCGGCTGAGCGACGACGGTCGGGAGGCCCGCTACGACCTGGTCGTCGCCGCCGACGGCCTGGGCTCCGCCACCCGCGCCGCGATCGGCATCACCGACCGGCCCGAGCCCACCGGCATGGCGATCTGGCGGGTGGCCGCGCCCCGGCCTGCGGGCGTCACGCGCACCGACCTCGCCTACGGCGGCCCCGCCTACATCGCCGGGTACTGTCCGACCGGCGAGGACACCCTGTACGCGTACGTCGTGGAGGCCAACCGGGACCGGGCGGCGATCCCGCCCGAGAGCTACGCCGACGAGATGGTCCGGCTGGCCTCCGCGTACGGCGGCCACTGGCCCGAGATCACCAAGACGATCACCGACCCGGCGCAGGTCAACTACACCTGGTTCGACCGGATGCTGGTGGAGGGCTCCTGGCACCGCGGCCGCGTGGTCCTCATCGGCGACGCCGCCCACTGCTGCCCGCCCACCCTCGCCCAAGGGGCGGCAATGTCCCTGGAGGACGCCGCGGTCCTCGCCGAGCTGCTCACCGGCGGCGACGCCTGGGACGACGCGCTGCTGAGCGCCTACTACGAGCGGCGCATCGGGCGCGTCCGGGCGGTCGTCGAGGCGTCCGTCCAGCTGGGGCAGTGGCAGCTCGACGGGGTCCGCGACGCCGATGTGCCCGGTCTGATGGCCCGCACCATGTCCCAGTTGCAGGAGCGCCCGTGACGCACACCGTCGATGTCCACGCCCACGTACTGCTGCCCGACGTCGAGCAGTTGGTCGCCGGTACCCCGGGGTTCGAGGAGGCCAGGGCGCTGGACGCGCGGCGCAACGGGCCCGCCGCTCTGAAGGTCAGCGGGGAGATGATCCGGGAGCGGTTCGCCCGGCTCACCGACGTGCGGGCCCGGTTGCGGGCCATGGACGAGCAGCGGGTGGACGTCCAACTGGTCAGCCCGTCCCCGTCGCACTACCACTACTGGGCCGACGAGGAACTGGCGGAGAAGGTGTTCCGCCTGGCCAACGAGGCCGTCGCGGCGCACTGTTCGGCCGAGCCCGCGCGGCTGCGCGGTCTGGGTCTGGTGCCGCTCCAGCATCCGCGGCTGGCTGTCGCGGCGCTCGACCACGCGCTCGACGCGGGGCTGCTGGGCGTGGAGATCTCCAGCCACGCCCCCGGTCGCGAGCTGTCCGACCCCGCGCTCGATCCCCTGTGGGCGCGGGCCGAACAGACCGGGGCGCTGCTGTTCCTGCACCCGTTCGGCTGCACGCTGGACGAGCGCCTGGACCAGTGGTACCTGTCCAACTCGGTGGGGCAGCCCACCGAGAACGCGGTCGCCCTGTCCCACCTGATCTTCTCCGGGGTCCTCGACCGCCATCCGGGCCTGCGGATCATCGCCGCGCACGGCGGCGGCTATCTGCCGACCCATATCGGGCGCGCCGACCACGCGTGGCGGACCCGCACCGACGCGGGCGCCCACTGCGCCCACCTGCCGAGCAGTTACCTGCGGCGCCTGTACTTCGACTCCCTCGTCCACGACCCGTACGTGCTGCGCGAACTGGTGCGCGTCGCGGGCGCCGACCGGGTGCTGCTCGGCTCCGACTTCCCCTTCGACATGGGCGCGTCGGACCCGCTCGGGGCGCTGCGCGCCGCCCGCCTGGACGACGCCGCCTTCGACGCCGTCCGCGGCGCCACCGCTTCCGCGCTCCTCGACCTCTCCTGAAGGAGGACCACCATGACGTCCCGTCTGCTGACCCATCTGCGCCATGTCGACCTGGCCGTGCCCGACTTCGACAAGCAGCTCGACTTCTACTCCGGCGTCTGGGGCCTGACCAAGGTCGCCGAGGACTCCGGCATCTCGTTCCTGGCAGCCGAGGGCTCCCCCGAGCAGTACGTGGTGCGGCTGCGCAAGGCCGACGAGAAGCGCCTGGACCTGGTGTCCTACGGTGCCGCCTCGGCGGCCGACGTGGACACGCTCGCCGAGCGACTCCTGGCCGGGGGCGTGCAGTTGATCACGCGGCCCGGCGCGGTGGACACGCCCGGCGGCGGCTACGGCTTCCGGTTCTTCGACGTCGACGGGCGCACCATCGAGGTCTCCGCCGACGTCGAGGTGCGCCGGCACCGCAGGATCGAGGAGAAGGAGGCCATCCCGGTCAAGCTCTCCCACGTCGTCCTCAACTCCCCCGACCTGGACCGGACACGGCAGTGGTACGAGCAGCACCTGGGCTTCCGCCTCTCCGACACGCTGTCGTCGCCGCACATGGGTGAGGTCATGCACTTCATGCGGATCTCCAACCAGCACCACTCGATGGCCCTGGCCAAGGGGCCGCACACCGCCCTGCACCACATCTCCTTCGAGATGCGCGGCCTCGACGAGTACATGCGCGGTTCGGGCCGCGTGATGCGCGCCGGATTCACCAAGCTGTGGGGGCCCGGCCGCCATCTGGCCGGAGACAACACGTTCACGTACTTCCTCGACCCGCACGGCAACACGGTCGAGTACACGACCGAGTTGGAGCTGCTGGACGAGGACACCTGGCACCCGCACGTCTACGACTTCTCGCAGCCCGAGGTCACCGACCAGTGGGGCACCGCGAACCCGATGAACGAGATGGTCGCCAAGGAATCCTTCAACGACGTCGACCGCGGCGTGTTCGTCGCGCCGCCGGTCTGACCGATCCGACCCCCGGGAGCGCGCCCGCTCCAGCGGTGCCCTGCTCCATGCGGCGCGCTCCCGGGCCCATGTGAAGGGACCTGTCCCCCATGCGCTTTGTCACCTACCAGCACCACGACTCCGTCCGGGCCGCCGTCCTCGCGGCGGACGGCACCCTGTTCCCGCTGCCCGACGGGCATTGCCTGACCGACCTCGTCACGCGGGGCGAGGGCCTCGACGCCCTGCTCGACGTGGGGAACGCGGCTCTGGACGCACCGCCCGGCCCGCCTGTCTCCGCCGTGCGCCTGCTGCCTCCGCTGCGGCCCACCTCGCTGCGCGACTTCGTGACGTTCGAGGAGCACGTCGAAGGCGTACGCCGCTCCGTCAGCGGCGCCGACGGCGTGCCCGAGCAGTGGTACGCGGCGCCGACCTTCTACTTCAGCAACCACCAGGCGGTGTTCGGGCCGCACGATCCCGTCCCCGTGCCGCCGGGCTCGGCCGCCCTGGACTTCGAGCTGGAGGTCGCCGCCGTCATCGGCCGCGAGGGCCGCGACCTCACCCACGAGCAGGCACGCCGGCACATCATCGGGTACACGATCCTCAACGACTGGTCCGCCCGCGACCTCCAGTCCGCCGAGATGAACGTCGGCCTCGGACCGTGCAAGGGCAAGGACACCGCCAACAGCATCGGCCCGTGCCTGGTCACCGCCGACGAGCTGGAGCCCTTCCGCGACGCCGAGGGACTGCTCCGCCTGGCCCTGACCGCCGAGGTCAACGGCCAGGTCGTCGGCGAGGACCTGCTGTCCAACATGAGCTGGACGTTCGAGGAGATGGTCGCCTACGCCTCGCGCGGCACCCGCGTCGTCCCCGGCGACCTGCTGGGTTCGGGCACCTGCGGCAACGGCGGCTGCCTCGCCGAACTGTGGGGCGTGCGCGGCGAACGGACCCCGCCGCCGCTGAAGCCCGGGGACACCGTCACGCTCACCGTCGAGGGCATCGGCACCCTGTCGGTGTCCGTGGTGCCCGGTGTCGATCCGGTCCCGCTCCCCGCGGGCCGGCGCCGCAAGCGGGAGCGCCCGTGAGCGAGCTCCACCCCAAGCCGCTCCTGGGCAGGGTCGTCGTCGTCACCGGCGCCGCCCGCGGCCAAGGGGCGGCGCAGGCCCGGACGCTGACGGAGCACGGCGCGCGGGTCGTCGCCGTCGACGTGACCGAGAGCGCGGGCTGCCGCCTGCTCGACGTCACCGACCAGCAGGCATGGCGCGACCTCAGCGACGAACTCGCGGACACCTACGGGCACATCCACGGGCTGGTCAACAACGCCGGCATCACCTGGCGTGCCCGTCTGACCGAGGTACGGCCCGAGGACTTCGAGCGCGTCCACCGCGTCAACGTCACCGGCCCGCTCCTGGGCATGCAGCATCTGGCACCGCTGATGCGGACCGGCACCGCGATCGTCAACGTGGGCTCCTCCGCCGCGCTCACCGCGCACTACCCGGTCGCCTACACCTCCAGCAAATGGGCGCTGCGCGGTCTGGCCCGCACGGCGGCGCTGGAGTTGGGGCCGCGCGGGATCCGCGTGAACACCGTCCACCCCGGGTTCATCGAGACGGAGATGACCGCCTCGGCGGTCCCCGCCTTCCGGGAGGCCAATGTGCGTGAGACGCCGCTCGGGCGCACCGGCACCGTCGACGACGTCGCCTCGCTCGTCGCGTTCCTGCTCTCGGACGCGTCCTCGTTCATCACCGGCGCCGACATCCCCGTGGACGGCGGGCTCACCGCGCACGGCGGCGTGAAGTCCGTATCGGACGCCGTCCGGGCGGCGGGTACGGCGCCATGAGACGGCTGGAGGGAAAGGTCGCCCTGATCCCCGGAACGGGCAGCGGCCTCGGCCGGGCCGCCGCGCTGCGCTTCGCCGCCGAGGGCGCCCTCGTCGTCGGCGGCGACACGGACCACGCCCTGGCGTCGGAGACCCAGCGCCTCATCGGCCGCGAGGGCGGCATCGCCCTCCATCCGCGGAAGCTCGACGTCACCGACCCTGGCAGCGTCCGCGCGTGGGCGCAGGAGGCCGTGGACGCGTTCGGCGGCATCGACGTACTGCTGGCCCACCCTCCGGTGGCCCGCGACATCCCCGTCGAGGAACAGTCCTTCGACGACCACACGGCCATGATCCGCGGGCAGTGGGACGCCGTGTGGTGGTGCGCGAAGGCGGTGTGGCCCCATCTGGCACTCGGTGACGGCCGCGTCGTCACCGTCGCGTCCGCCGACCCCGTGGCCGGTTCCCAGGCGGCTGCCGCGGCCGGGGTCGCCGCGCTGTCGCGCCAACTGGCCGCCGAGGGGCCCCGTTCGGCATCCGTGTGAACTGCGTCCGCGCGGGCGGCATCGGTCCGGGCGGCGGCGTCCAGGGCGCGGGGCCGGCCGGGTGCGCGCCGGTCGGACGCGCGGGGTGTGCGGACGACGTCGTCAACGCGGCCGTCTTCCTCGCCTCCGACGAAGCCTCGTTCATCACAGGTGCCCATCTCGTCGTGGACGGCGGCTGGTCAGCCGTACGGCCCGGTTGAAAGGAGAATTCATGGACAAGGTCAGTGCCTCGGCCGCGAGCGCGGTGGCCGACATCCCCGACGGCGCGTCCCTGGCGGTCGGCGGGTTCGGCCTCAGCGGCGTTCCCGACACGCTGATCGGCGCCCTGCACGCCCAGGGCGCGGAACGGCTCCGGGTGGTGTCGAACAACTGCGGCACCGACGGGCACGGTCTCGGTGTCCTGCTGGAGTCCGGGCGCATCGCGCGCGTGACGGGCAGCTACGTCGGAGAGAACAAGGAGTTCGCCCGCCAGTACCTGGCCGGTGAGCTGGAGGTGGAACTCGTGCCGCAGGGCACGCTCGCCGAGCGGCTGCGCGCGGGCGGCGTCGGCATCCCGGCGTTCTTCACACCGGCCGGTGTCGGCACCCAGGTCGCCGACGGCGGTCTGCCCTGGCGCCATCACCCCGACGGCACCGTGCGCACGGCGTCCCCCGCCAAGGAGATCCGCACCTTCCACGGCTCGGACTACGTGCTGGAGGAAGCGGTCACCACCGACTTCGCCCTCGTACGGGCCTGGCGCGGCGACCGCCACGGCAACCTCGTCTTCCGCCAGGCGGCCGCGAACTTCAACCCGCTGGCCGCCATGGCCGGACGCGTCACCGTAGCCGAGGTCGAGGAGCTCTGCGAGCCGGGCGAGATCGACGCGAACACCGTGCACGTCCCCGGCGTCTTCGTGCAGCGCGTCGTCGCCCTCACCCCCGCCCAGGCCGCCGCCAGGACCATCGAGAAGAGGACCGTACGCGCATGAGCACGCCCACCGGATGGACGCGCGAGCAGATGGCCGCCCGCGCGGCCCAGGAGCTGACGGACGGCTCCTACGTGAACCTCGGGATCGGCCTGCCCACGCTGATCCCGAACCATCTGCCGCCGGGTGTGCACGTCGTGCTGCACTCCGAGAACGGCATCCTGGGCACCGGCCCCTACCCCGCCGAGGCCGACGTGGACCCGGACCTGATCAACGCGGGCAAGGAGACCGTCACGGTGCTCCCGGGGGCCGCGTTCTTCGACTCCGCCACCTCGTTCGGCATGATCCGCGGCGGGCACATCGACACCGCCGTCCTGGGAGCGATGCAGGTCTCGTCGGCCGGCGACCTGGCCAACTGGATGATCCCCGGGAAGATGGTCAAGGGCATGGGCGGGGCCATGGACCTCGTGCACGGGGCGCGGCGGGTCATCGTCCTGATGGACCACACGGCGAAGGACGGCAGCCCGAAGATCCTCGCCGAGTGCACCCTGCCGCTGACCGGCGAGCGGTGCGTGGACCGCGTCATCACGAACCTCGGGGTGCTCGACGTGACCGAGCACGGCCTGTGCCTGGTGGAGACCGCGCCCGGTGTGACCCTCGCCGACATCGAGGACCGCACCGGCGCGGTCGTCGCAGCGGGCGGCGGGGAGCCTCAGGCCGCCTGATCGTCCGTGGCCGCGTCGCTGAGCCGGTGCCTGCCCGGTCCGCCGGTGACGGCCGCGCGGTCGGGCAGGTGGACGATCCCGGTGCAGCCGGTCGGCGACGGCTCCCAGCGCGTAGTGGTTGAACGAGGTCATGCCACCCGGGTCGAGCGTGCCGTCCGGGCGCATGCTGTCCCGGCGCTCCCCGACGGTGGTCGCGCCCCCGGTCACCGTGTGCAGCCGCGAGGGGCACCCGGTCCGGGTGAGCAGCCGTTGGGCGACGTCGACGCTCCGCCCGGAACTCGTGGTGCGCCCCTCCTCACGGACTCCCTCGACGCGACTGGTCACACCTATCGAGATTCGATAGATTTCCATCGCAACTCGATGGAGGCTGAGTCATGGGAAAGCTGACCGTACGCGCCCTGCGCGCCGTGCTCATGGTGGTGTTCGCGGGCACCGTGTTCGTCCAGGCGTCGATGGCGTGGGTCCTGATCAGCGGCAACGACCCGGAGGACGGATCACTTCCGCTGACCCCGCTGCGCCTGATCACGATCCTGGGCATGGTGGCGGCCCAGGTCGCCCTGGTCTGCGTGGGGCGGCTGGTGGCCATGGTGCGCCGCGGCACCGTGTTCTCCCACGCCGCCTTCCGTTACGTGGACGGCGTGATCGGCGCGATCGTGGCGGCGGCCCTGCTGTGGTTCGCGGTGACGGCCGTCAACGCGCCGGGCCAGCGGGACGATCCGGGCGTCACGCTCATCATGGGCGGGATCGGCGTGGCCGTCCTGGGCGTCGCGCTCATCGTGCTCGTCCTGCGGATGCTGCTCGCCCAGGCGGCCCGTCTCCAGGCCGAGTTGGACCAGGTGATCTGATGCCGATCGTCGTCGACATCGACGTGATGCTGGCCCGGCGGAAGATGTCGGTCGGCGAGCTGGCGGAGCGCGTCGGGATCACCCCCGCCAACCTGGCGGTCCTCAAGAACGGCCGCGCCAAGGCGGTACGGTTCGCGACGCTCGCCGCGCTCTGCGAGGCGCTCGCCTGCCAGCCCGGCGACCTCCTGCGCTGGCAGGCCGATGACACGGCCGACACCGCCGGCGCCGCCCACGCCGAGGAGGAGGGGTCTCCCGTACGGGGGTGAACCCGCCCTGAGCCGACCCGCGTTCGGCGCCCACCCCTCACCCGGTGCCCGCCGACGCCCTACGGCGACACGTCCGTCAGCATCCGCCATCCCGGCGCGTAGCGTCCGTGCAGGACCAGTGACGCGGCGCCCACCGCGCCCGCCGTCTCGCCGATCAGGCTGGGTTCCACCGCCACCCTGCCCAGGAGCCGGGTCACCGACGTGGTGTTGACGGCGGCGTCGATCTCCTCGCCCAGGACGTTCTCGACACCGGCGAGGGCCTCTCCGCCGAGGACCACCCGGCTCACGTCGAGCAGGGCGACGGCCCCGCGCACCGCCTGCCCCATCCGACGGCCCGCCCGGCGCACCACCTCGCAGGCAGCGGGATCCCCGGCGCGCACCGCACGCCGCAGCAGCTTCCAGTCGGCGCGCACCGCGTCGGGCTCGCCGCTCAGGCCGAGGCGCCGCGCGGCCGCCCGGCCGTGCCGCACGAAGAGGTCGTCGACCAGGGCCGCGGGGTTGCAGTTCGGGCCGAGACACCCCTTGCTGCCGCAATCGCAGAGCCGGTCGCCGCCCTCGATCTGGGCGTGGCCGATCTCGCCCGCGTTGCCCGAATCGCCGCGCAGGACCTGGTTGTTGAGCATGATGCCGGCGCCGACGCCCGCTCCCATGTACAGGAACAGGAAGCCGTCCGCGCGCTCCTTGCCGCCGATCCAGCGCTCGCCGATCGCCGCGGCCGTCGCGTCGTTGTCCATCGCCACCGGCAGACCGGTCGCCTTCGCGAACATGTCGAGCAGGGGCACCCGGCGCCAGCCGTCGAAGTTGGGCGGCTCCACGACGGCACCGGCGTCGCCGTCGAGGGGTCCGGGCGCGGCGATCCCGAGGCCGAGCAGCCGCTCGCGGTCGATGGCGGCGCGTTCGGACAGGCGCAACGCGGCGCGCGCCACCTTGTCGACCACCTCCTCGGGGTCGCTGGGTCGCGGCAGCGCGATGCGGCGGCTGAGCAGCACCGATCCCACGAGGTCGACCAGCGCGATCACGGCGGCGTCCGGGTCGAGGTGCACACCGAGGGCGTAGGCCCCGTCGGGGCGCGGCATCAGCAGGGTGCGCCGTTTGCCGCCGCTTGAGGGGGCCTGCCCCGATTCGGCGATCAGGCCCGCGTCGAGCAGCCGCCGTACGACGTTGGACACCGTCTGATTGGTGAGCCCGGTGAGCGGCCCCAGCTCGACGCGGCTGACGGGCCCCCTGGTGCGGATGGCGTCCAGGACGACGGCCTGGTTGTAGCCACCCACTCGGGGCAGGTTGGTACCGCTTCGCATGATGGGGCGCTCCTCCCTCGTGCGGCCCGTGCACCCTGCGGTACCGAACTCGCCTCCCGCCAGCGGAACTCCGGCACGGAGATTATGCAGGAGGCGTTGACTTAGTCCATCCATTGGATTTAGGTAATGCGCCAGACGCACCACGCACCCCGCCAGCCCCTGCTGCGTCCCGCGCACGTCCGCTCCAGAGCCGCACGTCCCTCCCGTACGTCCGTACCCCCGCAGTCGGGCGCCCCAGCCAGGCGCACGAGCCGCACACTTCGGAGGATCCCCTTGCGCAAGAAGCTTCTCGCCGCCCTCGCGATCACCGTCGCGACAACGTTGTCGGCAGCCGGATGCGGCGGCTCCGGTGCCGCCGCCGACGGCACGTCGATCAAGGTCGTCTACTGGCAGCATCTGGACCAGAACGACCACAAGCAGCAGAAATTCCTCACCTCGATGAAGAAGTCCTTCGAGAAGGCCCACCCCGGCAAGACGATCGAGATCGTCCCGGTCACGGCCTCGGAGAACGACTACTACACGAAGATCCAGCTCATGATGCGCTCACCCTCGACGGCACCCGACCTGGTCTACGAGGACACCGCGCTGATCAACTCCGACATAGCCAGCGGCTATCTGAAGCCCCTCGACGCGTACGTCGCCAAGTGGGCGGACTGGGACAAGTTCGCCGCGGCCGCCAAGACCGCTGTCTCCTCCCCCGACGACGGCAAGACGTACGGCGTCCCAGACGACACCGACACCCGGGGCATCTGGTACAACCAGAAACTGCTGGCGAAGGCCGGGATCAAGACCCCCTGGCAGCCCGAGAGCTGGCAGGACATCCTCGATGTCGCCCGGACGGTCAAGAAGAAGCTGCCGGGTGTGACGCCGATGAACCTCTACACCGGTCAGGCCGGCGGCGAGCAGTCCACCATGCAGGGCTTCGAGATGCTGCTGTACGGGACCGAGGGCGCGGGCAGCTCCCTGTACGACGCCAAGAGCAAGAAGTGGATCACCGGCTCGCAGGGCTTCAAGGACGCCCTGACGTTCGTCCACACCGTCTACAGCGAGGACCTGGGCCTGCCCAAGTCGACCGCGCTCGGGGCCAACGCGGGCACGGAGGTCGGCACCAAGCTGCTCCCCGAGGGCAAGCTCGCCCTCGACATCGACGGTTCGTGGATGGCGAACAACTGGCTGGAGACCGGCCCGCGTCCGTGGCCGGAGTGGACGAAGACGATGGCCTCCGCCGCCATGCCGACGCAGAACGGCCAGGCGCCCGGCAAGGTCAGCATGTCGGGCGGCTGGGCCTGGTCCATCCCGGCCAAGGCCAAGAACCCCGATCTGGCCTGGCAGTTCACCAAGGCGATCAAGAACAGGGCCCACTCGACGCAGTGGAACATCATCGAGTCGACGACCGCCGTCCGCACGGACGTGGCCGCCGACCCGAAGTACCTGGAGGCCACCCCGACCAACAAGTTCTTCACCGGCCTGGTCAAGTACACCCACTTCCGTCCGGCGCTGCCGAAGTATCCGCAGGTCTCCAACGCCATCACCAAGGCCATGGAGTCGGTGACCACCGGCCAGAGCTCGGTGGAGGAGGCCGCCAAGACCTATGACCAGGACCTGGCCACCGCCGTCGGGTCCGACAGCACCGCCAAGGGCACCCGATGAAATCCGCCGCCGCCCCCGCCGGACTCGCCGCGCCCTCGGGGCGTGCGGCCGGCGGCCGCGCGGCACGCCAGTCGCTGCTGCGCGGCCTTCCGCTGCTGCCGTCCCTGGCCCTGCTGGCCGTGTTCCTGGCCGGGCCGATCGTCTACTGCGTCTACGACGCGTTCACCGACGCCCAGTTGACCGGCGCCGCCGAGACGCACTTCGTGGGCCTGGACAACTTCTCGCGGGCGTTCGACGATCCCGAGTTCATCAACTCCCTCTGGCTGACACTGGTGTTCGTCATCGGGTCCGCCGTCATCGGGCAGAACACGCTCGGCCTGAGCCTCGCGGTCCTCTCCGAGAAGGCGACCCGCCCGATGCGTTCGCTCACCAACGGTGTGGTGATCGCGGCGTGGGTACTGCCCGAGGTCGTCGCCGGCTACCTGATGTACGCGTTCTTCTACCAGCAGGGCTCGCTCAACAACGTGCTCGACCTGCTCGGCCTGCCGGGGCAGAACTGGCTGTACACCATGCCGATCCTGGCGGTCTGCCTGGCCAACGTGTGGCGCGGCACCGCGTTCTCGATGATGGTCTACTCCGCCGCGCTCAACGAGGTGCCCCGCGAACTGGTGGAGGCCGCCGAGATGGACGGCGCGGGCGTGTGGCACCGGCTGTGGCACGTCACGCTGCCGGTCATCCGCCGCACCGTCATGACCAATCTGATGCTGATCACGCTCCAGACGCTCTCCGTCTTCGGGCTGATCTACGCGATGACGCGCGGCGGCCCCGGCAACAAGAGCCAGACCCTGCCCGTCTTCATGTACCAGCAGGCGTTCCAGAACAGCGCGATCGGCTACGGCACGGCGATCGCGCTCGTCCTGCTGGTCGTCGGGGCCCTGTTCTCCGTCGTCTATCTCAAGCTGCTCAAGGTGGAGGAGGACTGATGGCCGCCACCGACGTGAGGCCGGCGCCCGGTACGGGACACTCCGGCCCCGACGCCCGCCCCGCGCCCGCCACGGGCACCGCGCGCCGCCGGATCCGGCCCGCACGGATCGCCGTCAACCTCGTCCTGCTGGTGATCAGCCTGCTGTTCGTGCTGCCGCTGATCTGGATGGTGTGCGCGTCCATCAGCTCCACGGCCGGCTTCGAGCTGAGCCTGCCGTCGCCGCCGACGCTGGACAACTTCCACGCGATCCTCAACACCGAGACCACGTTCCGGCCGATGCTCAACGGCCTGCTGCTGTGCGGCGGGGCGACCCTGCTGTGCGTGGTCGTCTCGATCCTCGCGGCCTACCCCCTGTCGCGGTACCGCTCCCGGCTGCGCCGCCCGTTCCTGTACACCGTGCTGTTCACGACCGGGCTGCCCATCACCGCCGTGATGATCCCCGTGTACAGCATGTTCGTACAGGTCGAGCTGATCGACTCGATGTTCGCGACCACGCTGTTCCTGACGGCGTCCGCGCTCCCCATCGGCATCTGGCTGATGAAGAACTTCATGGACGGTGTGCCCATCGTCCTGGAGGAGGCGGCCCGGATCGACGGCGCCAACGCCATGCAGTCGCTGACGCGGGTGGTGCTGCCGCTGATGTGGCCCGGGGTCACCGTCGTCACCGTGTTCACGTTCATCAGCATGTGGGGCAACTTCTTCGTCCCGTTCGTGCTGCTGCTGTCGCCGGAGAAGCTGCCCGCGTCGGTGAGCGTGTTCACGTTCCTGAGCGCCCACGACCAGACGCAGTACGGGCAACTGGCCGCGTTCTCCGTGGTCTACACGCTGCCCGTGGTGATGCTCTACCTCCTGCTGACCCGCAAGCTGGGCGGCGGGTTCGCGCTCGGCGGTGCGCTGAAGGGCTGAACCCGCCCTGCCGCCTCGCCTGTCCACGTACGTACTGGGAAAGGTGTTCTGTGCATTCCGACCGCGACATCGTCGAGCGTCGCCTGCGGCGCGTACTCGACGAACGCATCCGGCCCGCCGTCCACGCCGTGTCGGTCCCGCTGGAGGTGGGCGTCTGGCAGGTGCCGGGCGAACCCGTTCCGGTGGCCGAGGGGCTTGCGGCCGACTTCCGGCCCACCGAGGCGGGGGCGCTCTGGGGCCCCGCCTGGACCACCAGCTGGTTCAGGCTCCGCGGCCGGGTCCCCGAGGAGTGGGCGGGGCGCCGGGTCGAGGCCGTCGTCGACCTGGGCTTCGGCACCACCGAACCGGGCTTCTCCGCGGAGGGCCTCGCCTACCGGAGCGACGGCACCGCCGTGAAGGCCCTCAACCCGCGCAACGTCTGGCTGCCGGTCGCCGAACAGGCTACCGGCGGCGAGGAGTTCATCGTCTACGTCGAGGCCGCCGCGAACCCCCTCGTCATGCACTCCGGGCCCGAGGACCGCAGCTTCGCGATCACGCCGATCGGCGGCCGCGCCCCCTGGCTGGACGCGCCGGACGCCTCGCAAGGGGAGCCGCTGTACCGGCTGCGCCGGCTCGACCTGGCCCTCTTCGACGCGGACGTCTACGAACTCGTCCACGACATGGAGGTGCTCGACCAGCTCATGCGCGAGCTGCCCGAGCAGTCGCCGCGCCGCTGGCAGATCCTGCGGACGCTGTCGAACGCCCTGGACGCGGTGGACCTCCAGGACATCGGCGCCGGCGCGGCCGCGGCCCGCGCCATCCTCGCTCCGGCCCTCTCCTCGCCCGCCACCGCCGGTGAGCACCGGGTCTCCGCGATCGGTCACGCCCACATCGACACGGCCTGGCTGTGGCCGCTGCGCGAGACGGTGCGCAAGGTGGCCCGTACGGTCTCCAACGTCACCCAACTCATGGACGAGCACCCGGAGTTCCGCTTCGTGATGTCCCAGGCGCAGCAGCTGGCCTGGCTGAAGGAGCACCGGCCCGAGGTGTACGAGCGGGCCCAGGAGAAGGCGAAGACGGGGCAGTTCGTGCCGACCGGCAGCCTGTGGGTGGAGCCGGACACCAACATCACCGGCGGGGAGGCGCTGGCCCGTCAGTTCATCCACGGCAAGCGGTTCTACCTCGAAGAGTTCGGCGTCGAGACCGAGGACATGTGGCTGCCGGACACGTTCGGCTACAACGCGGCGATGCCGCAGCTGATGAAGCTGGCGGGGGTGCGCTGGTTCCTGACGCAGAAGATCTCGTGGAACACGACGAACAAGTTCCCGCACCACACGTTCTGGTGGGAGGGCATCGACGGCACCCGGATCTTCAGCCACTTCCCGCCGGTCGACACGTACAACAGCGACCTGTCGGGCGCCGAAGTCGCGCACAGTGTGCGGAACTTCCAGGACAAGGGCTCCGCCAACCGGTCGCTCGCCCCGTTCGGGTACGGCGACGGAGGCGGCGGCCCCACCCGCGAGATGCTCGCGCGCGCCGCGCGCCTCGCCGACCTGGAGGGCTCGGCGCGGGTGGAGATCGAGAAGCCGGGTGACTTCTTCGCCAAGGCGCTGGAGGAGTACCCGGACGCCCCGGTGTGGGTGGGCGAGCTGTACCTGGAGTTCCACCGGGGCACGCTCACCAGTCAGATCGCGACCAAGCAGGGCAACCGGCGCAGCGAACACCTGTTGCGCGAGGCGGAGTTGTGGGCGGCGACGGCGGCGCTGCGCACGGGCGCGGCGTATCCGTACGAGGCGCTCGACCGTCTGTGGAAGACGGTCCTGCTGCACCAGTTCCACGACATCCTGCCGGGTACGTCGATCGCGTGGGTGCACCGGGAAGCCGAGGAGACGTACCGTCGGATCGCGGCCGAACTGGGCGACTTGATCGCTTCGGCGCAGTCGGCGCTCGCCGGGCCTGCCTCGGACGACGGCTCCGAAGTCGTCTTCAACGCGGCCCCGCACGCCCGTGGCGGCACGGCGGCCCTGGGCGCCGCGGTGCGCGCCCGGCGCGAGCCGGGGACGGTCGCCCCGGTGGTCCGGGACGGCGGCCACGTCCTCGACAACGGGCTCGTGCGGATCGTCGTCGACGCGCGGGGCCTGGTCACGTCGGCGTACGACATCGGCGCGGACCGCGAGGCGCTGCCGCCGGGCGGCGCCGCCAACCTGCTCCAGCTCCACCAGGACTTCCCCAACCAGTGGGACGCCTGGGACCTCGACGCCTTCTACCGCAACACCGTCACGGACCTGACGGAGGTGGAGTCGGTGACCGTGGTGGACGGCGCGGTGAAGGTGACGCGCGCCTTCGGGGCCTCCCGCGTCGAGCAGACGCTGAGCCTCGCGCCGGGCGCCCGCCGGCTCGACATCGACACGACCCTGCACTGGCACGAGACGGAGAAGGTGCTCAAAGCGGCGTTCCCGCTCGACGTGCGGGCGGCGCACTCGACGGCACAGGTCCCGTTCGGGCACGTCGAGCGCCCCACGCACACCAACACCAGCTGGGACGCGGCGAAGTTCGAGGTGTGCGCGCACCGCTTCCTGCACGTCGGCGAGCGCGACTGGGGCGCGGCCCTGGTCAACGACTCGACGTACGGTCACGACGTGACCCGTGACGTGCGCGAGGACGGCGGCACGACCACCACGGTCCGTCTCTCGCTGGCCCGCGCGCCGCGCTTCCCCGACCCCGACACCGACCAGGGCACGCACCGGCTGCGCTATTCCCTGGTGATCGGCGCGGGCGTCGAGGACGCGATCCGCGAGGGGTACCACCTCAACCTGCCCGAGCGCGCGGTGCCGGGCTCCGCCGAGGTGGCGCCGCTGGTGTCGGTCGACTCCCCCGCCGTCGTCGTCGAGACGGTCAAGCTCGCCGACGACCGCTCGGGCGATGTGGTGGTCCGGCTCTACGAGGCCCACGGCTCCCGCGCCACGGCGCTGCTCGCGCCCGGCTTCCGCCTGGCGTCGGCCACCGCCACCGACCTGCTCGAACGTCCCCGTGCGGCCGACGCGGCGAGCTGCGAGGTCACCGGCGACGGGGTGCGGCTGCGGTTGCGGCCGTTCCAGATCCTGACGGTGCGGCTGGTTCCCGAGCAGTAGGGACGCGGTGCGGGAGGGGCTCGCCCGGGGCCCCTCCCGCGCCCGCGCGCACCCCGGGCAGTCACTCGACACGGCGACAAGGAGCAGTGAACAGCGATGGTGACACGAAGAAGCCTGCTGCGGACCGGCGGTGCGGTGCTGGCCGCCGGGGCGTTCGGGATCTCCCTGCCGGGCGGCGCACGGGCCGCCGAGCGCGCCACGGCGGCCCGCCTGCTGCCGTCCTTCGGCCGCCCGACGCGGCTCGACGTCGCCGACGTCGGCGCCCTCGACGGGCACGACCAGCTTCTGCTGACGACCCTTCAGGGGACGGTGAACCGCGGCGGACCGCGCCTGTACTTCGCCTTCGACGACGGGACCGCGGACCGGCGCTGGCTCGCGAGCACCGGCGCGTCCGTCACGGAGCACGACAACGCCCTCGACCTGGTGGGCCGTTACCGCGACCGGGTGCGCGGCGCGATCCTGATCGACCCCGAGGTGCCCGACACCGTCAACGTCGCCACCACGCTCGCGGGACTGGAGAACGGGGTGGCCGCGACGGCCGAGCAGGCCCGCACCCATGGCCTGAAGACCCTCGTCGACCTGCGCGGGCGCTTCACCCCCGGCGATGTCGAGGGCGTCTACCGCTGGCAGTTGGACCATCTCTTCCCGCGTTGCGGCCACGCCCTCCTGGCCGGCCTGCCGCCGACCCGGACCGTCTCCGTGAGCGGCGTCGAGTGGCGGGAGGTGGCACGGGAGACCGAGCGGATCAGGGACGTCTCCAACCGCGAGGTGCGCACGCTGGACCTGAGCGCCGAACTGAGCGGCGACAACGATGTCAGCACCGTCTTCGTCAGGTTCCAGGACGCCTTCGGCGACGACGGTTGGGGCGCGTCGGTCGGCGCCGTGAAGGTCACCGCGGACGGCAAGGAGATCGCCTCCTTCACCCCCGGCACCGATGCCGAGAAGCCGTACCTGTTCGACGGTCTCAACTCCTCCCTCGGCGACAAGGCGAACCGCTTCGCCGACGGCGGTGGCTACTTCGTCTACCGCTTCGAGGCGCCCGCGGGCACCCGGTCCCTCACCGCCGACGTCGATCTGTGGAACCAGTACCTGGTGACCGCGACGGCCACGGCGCCCACCCGCGTCGAGCCCTTCCCCTACTTCCGGGACTACGTGGTGGCGAGCAGGGCCATGGTGCTGTGGCTCCCGCCGTCCGGCGACACCGGCAAGCTGCTCGACGAGACCCTCTCCCACCTCGCGCCCACGACCCCGTACACCGGCTGGTTCCCCAACGACGTGGCCGGCGAGTGGGGCGGCGTGGACCGCGCCTCGCAGCACGGCGTGGAGGTGGTCGCCGCCGACTTCTACATGAACGGGACCGTGCACGCCGGGGTCCCCGCGAAAATCTCCGACCGCGTTCCGGCGCGGCCGAAGAGCGAGCTGCGCAACCGCGTCTACGTCACGTTCACCGTCGGCGAGGGCGACAACATCCAGTACTGCCAGCGCCGCATGCGGGACATCTGGGACGACCCGAAGCGCGGCGAGGTGCCCGTCAACTGGACCGTCAGCCCGCTGCTCGCCGACATCGGCCCGGCCCACCTCGCGTACTACCAGCGCACGGCCACCGACAACGACCTGCTGATCTGCGGCCCGTCCGGCGCGGGCTACACCTATCCGGCGTCCTGGCCGAAGGACGCCCTGGACGCGTACACCGAACTGACCGGCCGTTACCTGCGCCGCACGGGCATGGACCTCGCCTACGCCTACAACCCGCGCAACGCCGCGGGCGACGGCTGGATCCCCTTCGACGAACGCGTCATGGCGTCCTACCGCGAGAACACTCCGCTGCGCGGGGTCATCCAGTCCTGGGAGACCGGCGATCTCCAGACCCGCCCGGCCGGCATCCCGGTGATCGGCAACTTCTATCCGCAGGGCAAGGGCGCCGACTTCCGCGACGCGCTGGTGCGCCACGTCGACGGCCGGGACCCGGACCGTCCGCTGTTCGTGGCCGCCGCGATCAACGCATGGAGCTGGACCCCGAGCGACATCGCCGATCTGGCGAAGCTGCTGGAGGACCCGTTCGAGATCGTCCGCGGTGACGTGTTCTTCGAGCTGCTCGCCAAGAGCACCGGAGGCTGATCCCGGCCGACCCCCGCCGCGCGCGTTTCGCCGCGCGCACGACGGCAAGGCGTCCCGCCGACGGTGATCACGACGATCCGCCGCGGCGGCCGCGGCGGGAGGAGGCGACGTGCGCGCAGGTGGGACGACGGGCAGGACGGACCGCGTCGGGCGGCGGGCCCTGCTGACCGCCGGGATGGCGGGCGCCGCTGGCCTGTCGGTGGCCGGGTGCGGCACGTCGGGCACGCCCGAAGGGGTGCCGGCCGGTCCACCACGGCCCGGCCCTCGCCCGCCGCGTCGCCCCGCACCGCCCGCCGCCGGGCCGAACTGCCCCGCGGCGGGCGGCGGGTCTTCCCCGAGCACCGGCTCGTCGGGTACTGCGGTCTGCCCGGCGCCGCCGCCCTCGGCCGCCTGGGCACCGGCGATCTCGACGACCGGGTGGCGGAGATCGAGCGGCGCGGTCGCGCGTACGCCGACGGACGCCAGGTGCTGCCCGTGCTCGAACTGCTGGCCGTCGTCGCGAACTCCGCGCCCGGACCCGACGGCGCGTACCGCAGTCGTACGCCCGACGCGACCGTGCGCGCCTTCCACGAAGCGGCCCGGCGCCACCGGGCCCTGCTGCTGCTCAACATCCAGCCGGGCCGCGCCTCGGCCCTCGACGAGGTCCGGGCGCTGGAGCCGTGGCTGGTGCACCCCGATGTCGGGATCGCCCTCGACCCGGAGTGGGAGATGGGGCCCGGCGAGAAGCCGGGTGACACCTACGGCCACACCAGCGGCGCCGAACTCACCCGGATCGCCGCGCGGCTCGCCGCGCTCGTCGAGCGGCACGATCTGCCGGAGAAGGTCTTCGTGCACCACCAGGTCGCCGAGTCCGTCGTCCGGGACGGGCAGCGGATCACGGCGCCCGCCGGGGTCGCCATGGTCAAGAGCGCCGACGGCATCGGGACGCCGCGGCTCAAGCGGCAGACCTGGGAGCGGCTGGTCGACCCGATGCCGCGCGGGCTGCACACCGGGTTCAAGCTCTTCTTCGAGGAGGACGCGCGGGACGGCGGCCGTCTGATGACCCCGGACGAGGTCCTCGGCCTGACGCCGCGTCCGTCGTACGTCATGTACGAGTGAGCGCCCGACGCCGGTGGCGTACCCGCGGGTACGCCACCGGCGTCGGGGCCGTGCGGGTCGGTCAGGCCTTGTCCTGCATGCTGCCGCGGGCCGGGTTCGACTGCTGCGCGGCCTTCGGGTCCTTCTCGTCCGCCTTCGCGCGCACGCCCTGCTCGATGCGCTCACCGATCGACTTGTCGATGTTCGACCAGTAGGCGAAGGCGCGGACGAGAACGGGTTCGCTCACGTCGTTGAGGAGATGCCCGACGACGTTGTCCACGAGCCGGTCGCGGGCGGCGTCGTCGAGGACCTCCCGCACCATGGTCCCGGCCTGGCCCCAGTCGTCGTCCTCGGCGTGGTCGACGTAGGCGGCGCGGGTGATGTCGCCGTCCGCGTACCAGCTGGGCGGCGTGCCGT
This sequence comes from Streptomyces sp. Q6, assembly GCF_036967205.1. NCBI lineage: Bacteria > Bacillati > Actinomycetota > Actinomycetes > Kitasatosporales > Streptomycetaceae > Streptomyces > Streptomyces citrinus. Next base: position 7,918,874 of record NZ_CP146022.1, on the reverse strand, counting down.
ACCGCTCGGTGTCCGCCGCGGGGCCGCCCTTGGAATTCGGCGCGTACACCGGGTCGGTGGTCCTGCGGTACGCCATCGCGCCGTCCTTGGAGTACGTGTGGACGGGCACGACCGGGGCGTTGACCGGGAGCTGCTGGTAGTTGCCGCCGATGCGGTGGCGGTGCGCGTCGGCGTACGAGAACAGCCGGCCGAGGAGCATCCGGTCGGGGCTCGGGCCGATGCCGGGCACGAAGTTGTTGGGCTGGAAGGCGGCCTGCTCGATGTCCGCGTGGTTGTCCGTGGGGTTGCGGTCCAGGGTCATCCGGCCGACCTCGATGAGCGGGTAGTCGGCGTGCGGCCACACCTTGGTGAGGTCGAACGGGTTGAAGCGGTAGGTGGCCGCGTCCTCGTACGGCATGACCTGGACGTGCAGCGTCCAGCTGGGGAAGTCGCCGTCGCGGATGTGCTCGTAGAGATCACGCGTGTGGTAATCCGTGTCGGCGGCGCACATCTGGTCGCCCTCGTCCTGCGTGAAGAACTCGATGCCCTGGTCGGTCTTGAAGTGGTACTTCACCCAGAACCGCTCGCCCTGCGCGTTGATCCACATGTACGTGTGCGAGGTGTAGCCGTTCATGTGGCGCCAGGTCCGCGGGATGCCGCGGTCGCCCATCAGCCAGGTGACCTGGTGGGCCGACTCGGGGGAGAGGGTCCAGAAGTCCCACTGCATGTCGTGGTCGCGCAGGTTGTTGTCGGCGCGGCGCTTCTGGGACCGGATGAAGTGCTGGAACTTCATCGGGTCCTTCACGAAGAACACCGGGGTGTTGTTGCCGACCATGTCGTAGTTGCCTTCGCTGGTGTAGAACTTCACCGCGAAGCCGCGCGGGTCGCGCCAGGTGTCCGGGCTGCCGCGCTCACCGGCGACGGTCGAGAAGCGGGCGACCAGTTCGGTGCGGGTGCCGGGCTGGAAGACGGCCGCCTTGGTGTAGGCGCTGACGTCCGCGGTGACCTCGAAGTGTCCGAAGGCGCCGCTGCCCTTGGCGTGCGGCTGGCGTTCCGGGATGCGCTCCCGGTTGAACTGCGCCATCTGTTCGATCAGATACGAGTCCTGGAGCAGGATCGGGCCGCCCGCGCCGACGGTGAGCGAGTGCTCGTCGCTCTCCACCGGGGCACCGGCATCGTTGGTGGTGGCGGGTGAGGTGTCGTGTGCCATGGCTCTGCCTTTCGTCGTGCGGGAGCGGTGAGGTGTCGGTCACGCGGAGGCCGACCAGCGGTGTGTAGATCGATTGACCCGGTTCGCCCGGGGCAAACCCGCCCACCGCCGTCCCGGGGCATTACGTCCGTGGACGGTGACGGGGAGTCGATCTCCTGACCTCTTCGGCGTCGGGTGCGGGAGCGAGGGGGGCGCGGGGGCTGCCGGTCAGATCCGCCTGGTTCTCGCCCACGGCGAGGTGTTCCAGCAGCTCCGCCAGTTCGTTGCAGGCGCTCTGGACCGAGCGGCGGGTCGCGCGCTGTTCGGTGACGAGCGAGGACAGCAGCAGGGCGGTCAGCGCCGCGGCTCCGTTGAAGGCCTGGAGCTTGGCCATGACCTCGATGCCGGACAGACCGACGAACGCGCCGCGCTCGGTGTTCGCCGCGTAGGTGGTGAAGACGGAGGCGACCAGCGCGCAGAGCATGCTTCCGGCCAGCTGGAAGCGGAGCGCCGCCCAGATCAGCAGGGGGAAGACGAGGAAGAGCATGCTCATCCTGCTGAGCACGGCCACCGGTACGAGCACCACGGTCGCGAGTCCCAGACACACCGCTTCCTTCCAGCGCCGTCGCGGAAACCGCCCGGCGCCCAGACTCAGGACGAGCAGCAGGGGTGTGACGAGCAGGACGCCCATCGCGTCGCCGACCCACCAGGCGAGCCACACGGACCAGAAGTCCGCCGCGTCCAGGTCGCCGGTCCACACCTGCGGCGCGATCCCGGCCGTCGCGCTGATCGCCATGGCACCGAACCCGCCGAGGAAGACCAGCGCGATCCCGTCCCGCAGCCTCGAGACGTCCGGCCGGAAGCCGACCCGGTGCAGCAGCAGGCAGGCGCAGAGCGGCGCCGCGGTGTTGCCCGCCACGGTGATCAGGGTCGTGAGCTGGGGCGTGGTGAGCGACATGATGACCAGGAACGAGCCGAGGGCGATGCCCGGCCAGACGCCCACGCCGAACACGAGAAAGGCGGCGAGGGCGAGACCGGTCGGCGGCCAGACGGGCGTGACGACCGTGCCCTCGAACACGAGTTGGCCCAGCAGACCCAGGCGTCCGGCCACGTAGTAGCAGACGGCCACGGCCAGGGCCTTGAGTACGAGGTCCAAGGACCATCGGGGCCGCCGAGTAACCAACACAGGAGCCATCAGACACCGGCCGGACGCACTCGGCCATGCGGACGCCCCCGCTCGGGTCGCTGCGTGCGCGGGGATCGCCGGCTGTCCCGCCCTGTTCAGGCACACGGGGCCCGCCGCCATCCCGTGCCTCCGTCGTGGCCGACGACGAGGACCGCTGCGTCGTCCTCGTGGCCGACCGAGTCCGCCAGTTTCATGACGCCGCCGGCCAGGGTGTCGACGCCGAGCCCGGCGGCCGCGGTGATCTGGGCGAGCCGTCGGACCTGGTCCAGGCCGTCGTCGAGGCTGAGCGAGGGGCCTTCCACGACGCCGTCGGTCGGCAGTACGAAGACGCCGCCGACGGTGAGCCGGTGTCGGGCGACGGGGTACGTGGCGCCGTGCAGCACGCCGAGCGGGGGCCCGCCTTCCTCCTCGTCGACGCCGGAGCGGCCGTCGGCCGTGGCCCAGATGTGCGGGATGTGGCCGGCCCGCGCGCACTCCAGGGTGCCGGCGGCCGGGTCGAGCCGCAGGAAGGTGCAGGTGGCGAAGAGGTCGGCGTCCAGGGAGACGAGGAGGTCGTTGGTGCGGGCGAGCAGCTCCCCCGGGTCGCCGGTGACGGAGGCCAGCGCGCGCAGCGCCACGCGTACCTGGCCCATGAACGCGGCGGCCTGGATGTTGTGCCCCTGTACGTCGCCGATGGACAGGGCGATCCGGCCGTCGGCCATGGTGAAGGCGTCGTACCAGTCGCCGCCGACGTTCAGCCCGTGGTTGGCGGGCATGTAGCCCACGGCGAGGCGGACGCCGGGGGCGGTGGGCAGGTCCCTGGGCAGCATGCCGCGCTGGAGGGCCACCGCGAGCTCGACCCGGGACCGCTGGAGTTCCGCGAGCTCCCGGGCACGGGCGGTCAGGGCGCCGAGCTTGGCCAGGAGCTCCGCGCCGTCCTCCGCGGACTCGCTGCGGAACATCGGCCTCCTCCGTTCCACCCGCGTGTCTCCCCACCCTGCCCGTAACCGGGGGCGGCCGCACCTTCTCGGCGTGCTCGCGCGCCGACGCCGTGGGGCCGGTCGGCCGCGGCGGCCTCCGTCGTCGGCGGCCCATCGGGCTCGTCCGCCCCGGCGGCCGGGCGGCCCAGCACGATTCCGGCGAGGACCAGGGCCATGCCCGCGCCCTGCCGCAGGGTCAGGGACTCGCCGCCGAGCGTGGTGCCGAGCAGCACGCCCGTCACGGGGTTGAGGAGGCCGATGAGGCCGACCGTGGCCGCGGGCAGCCGGCGCAGGCCGGTGAACCAGGCGACGAAGGCCAGGGCGGTGGCGATCACGGCGGTGTAGCCGAGGGCGGCGACCCCCTCGGGGGTGAGCTGTGGGGGCGCGCCTTCCAGCACGGCGGCGGCGACGACCAGGAGCAGCCCGCCGAAGGTGAGCTGCCAGGCGGTGGTGGGCAGCACGCCGGGTCCCGTGCCCCAGCGCTTGGACAGGGCGTAGCCGATCGAGGAGACGGTCAGCGCGCCGGCCGAGGCGAGCAGTCCGGAGATGCCGGGCGCCGTGACCTGGCCGGAGAGCATCAGGACCACGCCCGCGAGCCCCACCACGGCCCCGGCGGCGGCCCGGACGCGCGGCCGTTCGGCCAGCAGTGCCCAGGCGCTGAGCATCAGCGTCGGCGCGGAGAGCGCCATCAGCGTGGCGGCGGTGCCGGTGGTGAGCAGGTGGGAGGCGAGATAGACGAGCAGGAAGAAGGCGCTGGTGTTGAGCAGGCCGAGCACGGCCGACTTCCACCACCAGTCGCCCCGCGGTCGCTCGCGGCACAGGGCGAGCAGGAGCAGTCCGGCGGGCAGCGCCCGCAGGGCGGCACCCCACCAGGGGGCGCCCGCCGGCAGGAACTCGTGGGTCACGAAGTAGTTGGCACCCCAGGCCACCGGGGCCAGCGCGGCGACGACACCCCACCGGTAAGTAGTTTCCATGGAAGACAACATATCTTCCATGGAAGATATGAAGGTAGGCTGCGCGCATGGACATGGACCACGTCGCCCGCATCCAGGCCGCATGGCGACGCGAGCGCCCCGATCTCGATGTCTCGCCGCAGGGCGTGATCGGCCGCCTGCACCGGATCGCGGCCCTGCTCACCCAGGAGTTGTGCACCGTCTACAGCCGCTACGACCTCAGCGAGGGCGAGTTCGACGTGCTGGCCGCCCTGCGGCGCGCGGGCGAGCCCTTCGAACGCGCCCCCGGCGAGCTGGCCGCCCACACCATGGTCACCACCGGGGCCATCACCAAGCGCATCGACCGCCTCGAACGGGCGGGCCTGGTCACCCGGCGCCGCGCCTCCGGTGACGGCCGCGGCCGGGTCGTCGCCCTCACCACGGCCGGGCGGGATCTCTTCGACCGGGCGTTCACCGACCACATCCGCAACGAACACCGGCTCCTCGCGGCCCTGACCCCCGCCGAGGCCGCCGCGCTGGAGCCGCTGCTGACCTCATGGCTCGGCCGTCTGGAAGCCCCGGCCGACACGGCCGATCCGGGCGCCGTACGCTGACCCGCGGCCCCGGCGGCCGTCCTCACCTCACGCCGGGTTGTCCACCCCGGTCACCGCGGGCGGCCCCAGGGGAGCCTCGTCGGCGTCGAACCCCACGTCGCGCAGCGCCGCCGCGACGCCTCGTACGGCTTCGGCCTCCGCCTCCCCGCTCGTCTCCGCGGTCACTTCCACACGGGCGCTGAAGGTCCGGCCGTCGTCGTTGACGGTGAGCACGTCGAGGTCCTCCTCCCGTCCGAGTTCCGTGTGGTGGGGGTCGGCCGGGCGCAGGCGGCGTGCGAGGCCGGACTTCGTGTCGTCGTCCGGGGCGCGCAGGAACGTACCGGGGACGGTGATGACGTAGGTGGTCACGGGAACAGGTGTCCTCTCGCGGGTGCGGGTCAGCGGTGCCGGGCGACGCTCTTGCGTACGCTCTTGCGCCCGGCCGCGGCGGCGCCCCGGGCGCGGTAGGCCGCCGACGGCTTGCCATGGGTGTCGGCGGCCGCGATGAGCAGCCCGCCGAGCAGGGAGACGTTCTTCAGGAAGTGGGTGCGCTGCTGTGCGCGGCGCTCGGGGTCCTTCTCCTTCCACCAGGCGTGCCCGGCCAGCGTCGTCGGGGCGAGCGACCCGGCGAGCGCGAGGGCGGCCACGCGCGGCAGGCGGCCCGTCGCGAGCAGCACACCGGCGCCCACCTGGACCGCCGAGTTGATCCTGACGAGTTGCTCGGGGTTCTCGGTCAGCCGCGGGATCCTGTGCGCCACGGGGACCGCCACCGGCTCGGCGGCCGGCGCCACCCGGGCGGGGGCGCGCAGGGTGGACAGCCCGCCGACGACGAAGACGGACGACAGCATCGGTCGTGCGCATTTCCTCAGTACAGCCATACCGACCCGACTTCCCCGGCTTTCCTCCCTCAGTCCCCCGCCTTCGCGACTCTAGGTAGACTGACCTACCTATTAATACCTACTGACGTCGTACGGGAGCCTCGTGATGGCCGAAACGGAGACGACCCCGGCGCCGCGGCCCGGTCGGCGGCGGGGTGACGCGCGGGAGCGGTTGCTCGCCGCCGCCGCGCGGCGCTTCTACGCGGACGGAGTGTCGGCCACGGGCATCGACACGATCACCGCCGAGGCGGGCGTGGCCAAGATGAGCCTCTACAACAACTTCTCCTCGAAGGCCGACCTGGTCAGGGCGTACCTCGACGCACGGCACGAGGAGTGGCTCGGGCTCTACCGCGCGCGGCTCGCGGCGACCTCGGGCGACGGCCGCGAGGGCGTCCTGGCCGTGTTCGACGCGTACGCGGACCACGCCTCCTCCGCGTACGAACACGGGTTCCGCGGGTGCGGTCTGCTCAACGCCGCGGCCGAACTGCCCGCCGGGGACGAGGGACGTGACGCCGTGCGACGGCACAAGGAGGAGGTGGAGGAGCTTCTCGCGGGGCATGTGGCGCGGCTTCTGCCGGGGCGGGACGAGGAGGCGCGGTCCGTGGCGGAGCACCTGGCGTTCCTGCTGGAGGGGGCGATGGCGCGCGCCGGGCTCGAAGGCGCGGGCACGCGGATCGCGCACGCCCGGACGATGGCGGCGAACCTGGTGGACCGTCTGTGACCCGGGCCGTCGGAGCGGGCACCGGTTCCGTGGGCGTGGGCTCCTTGTGCGTGTTGCTGGCGTCCGTGCTGTGGGGCACGACGGGAACCGCGGCGACCCTCGCCCCCGGGGTCGGGCCGCTGGCGATCGGGGCCGTCGCGATGGGGTTCGGCGGGCTGCTCCAGGCGCTCGTCGCCGCGCCGCGGATCGTGCGGGAAGCGCCCCGACTGCGGGCGCGGGGCGGTGTGGTGCTGCTCGGGGCGCTCGCGGTGGGCGCCTACCCGCTCGCGTTCTACAGCTCCATGCACCTCGCCGGGGTCGCCGCGGGAACGGTCGTCTCGATCGGCTCGGCGCCGCTCGCCTCGGCCGTCGTCGAACGTGTCGTGGACAAGCGGCGCCTGACCCGGCGCTGGACGGGCGGCGCCGCTCTCGGCCTGGCGGGGACGGTGCTGCTGTGCGCGGCCGAGGCGGCCCAGGCGCACACGGGCTCCGGTGCCCGATCCGTCGGGGCGACCGTGCTCGGCGTCGGGCTCGGCCTGGTCGCCGGGTTCACGTACGCCCTCTACTCGTGGGCGGCCCACCGGCTGATCAGCGGCGGCATCAGCTCCGGCGCGGCCATGGGCGGCGTCTTCGGGATCGGCGGGCTGCTGCTGATGCCGGTCCTGCTGCGCACCGGCGCGCCGCTGCTCGATTCGTGGACCACCGCGGGGGTCGGCGTCTACATGGCCCTGGTGCCCATGTTCCTCGGCTACGTCCTGTTCGGCTGGGGGCTCGCGCACGTACCGGCGAGCACCGCGACGACGCTGACGCTGCTGGAGCCCGCCGTCGCCGCCGTCCTGGCCGTCCTCGTGGTCGGCGAGCGGCTGCCCGCGGCGGGGTGGGCCGGGATCGTGCTGGTCGTCGGGTGCCTCGCCGTGCTGACGGTGCCGGGCCGCGCGGCCGGGCGTTCCCGGTCGCGCGGCCGCGACGAGGCTCCCGTGAGCCCGCGTCTCACCGACGTCAGCGGTCGGTGAAGGTCAGCGGTACGTCCAGGCGGGAGGCGAGTTCGTCGGGCGTGATGCCGAACGTCCGGGCGACGGTGACGCCTTGGGGCGTGATGTCGAAGACCGCCAGGTCGGTGTAGACGCGGTCGACGCAGCCCAGGCCGGTGAGCGGGTAGGTGCACTCGGGCACCAGCTTGGGGGTGCCGTCCTTGGTGAAGAGGGTCATCATCACGAAGACCTTCTTCGCCCCGATCGCCAGGTCCATGGCCCCGCCGACGGCGGGGATCGCGTCGGGTGCGCCCGTGTGCCAGTTGGCCAGGTCACCGGCCGAGGAGACCTGGAAGGCGCCCAGGACGCAGATGTCGAGGTGGCCGCCGCGCATCATGGCGAAGGAGTCCGCGTGGTGGAAGTACGCGGCTCCGGGCAGCTCGGTGACGGGGACCTTGCCCGCGTTCGTGAGGTCGGGGTCGATCTCGTCGCCCTGCGCGGCCGGGCCCATGTTGAGCATGCCGTTCTCCGTGTGGAGCACGACTCCGGAGTCGGCGGACAGATGGTCGGCGACGAGCGTCGGCTGACCGATGCCCAGGTTCACGAACGCGCCCTGCGGGATGTCCGCCGCGATGAGGGCGGCGATGTCGTGCTTGCCGAGCGGGGCCCGGTCGCTGGTCGGCTGGATCGTCGGGGTCATGCGCGGGCCGCCTCCTGCACCACTCGGTCGACAAAGATGCTCGGGGTCACGACGGCCTCCGGATCGAGCGTTCCGGTCTCGACGATCTCGCGCACCTGCGCGATCACGGTGGTCGCCGCGGTGGCCATGACCGGCCCGAAGTTGCGGGCGGTCCTGCGGTAGACGAGGTTGCCCATCCGGTCGGCGCGGTGGGCGCCGATCAGCGCGACATCGCCCTTGATCGGGTATTCGAGGACGTACGTGCGGCCGTCGATCTCGCGGGTCTCCTTGCCCTCGGCGAGCAGCGTGCCGACGCCCGTGGGGCAGTAGAACGCGCCGATGCCGGCCCCGGCCGCCCGCATGCGCTCCGCGAGGTTGCCCTGCGGGACGACCTCCAGCTCGATGCGGCCGGAACGGTAGAGCTCGTCGAACACCCAGGAGTCCGCCTGACGCGGGAAGGAGCAGATCACCTTGCGGACCCGGCCCTTGGACAGGAGCGCGGCGAGTCCGGTGTCCCCGTTGCCCGCGTTGTTGGACACCACGGTGAGGTCCGTGGCGCCCTGCCGGATGAGCGCGTCGATCAGCTCGACGGGCATGCCGGCCATGCCGAAGCCGCCGACCAGGACGGTCGCGCCGTCCTCGACACCGGCCACCGCCTCGTCCGCGGTGTCGCACAGTCGCGTGGTCATCGGGTCCCTCCGCTCACGTTCTCCAGGACCACGGCGAGCGCCTGGCCCACTCCGATGCAGATGGCGGCGACGCCCCAGCGCTCGCCGGACTCGCGCAGCCGGTGCGCGAGGGTGCCGAGCAGTCGTCCGCCGGACGCGCCCAGGGGGTGGCCGAGCGCGATCGCGCCGCCCTTCGCGTTGACGATCTCCGGGTCGACGTCCCACGCGTCCACGCACGCCAGCGACTGCACGGCGAACGCCTCGTTCAGCTCGACGGCGGCGACGTCGGACCAGGTGATCCCGGCGGCCTTGAGCGCCCGGTTCGCGGCCTCGACGGGCGCGTAGCCGAACAGTTGCGGGTCGAGCGCCGACACGCCGCGCCCGGCGATCCGGGCCACGGGGTCGGTGCCGATCCGCGCGGCGGCCTCGCCCGAACCGAGCAGGACGGCCGAGGCGCCGTCGCTGAGCGGGGAGGCGTTGCCCGCGGTGATGACGCCGTCGGAGCGGAAGACGGGCTTGAGCGCGGCGAGCTTCTCGGGGGTCGAGCCGGGGCGGATGCCCTCGTCCCGGTCGAGCGTGCCGCCCTTCGCGTCGACGGCGACGGGGACGACGAGGTCGTCGTAGAAGCCCGCGTTCCAGGCATCGTCGGCGAGCTGGTGGGAGCGGGCGGCGAACGCGTCCTGGCGCTCACGCGGTACGGAGAAGCGGTCCGCGAGCTGCTCGTTGGCCTCGCCCAGGGAGACGGTCCACTCCTTGGGCATGCGCGCGTTGACCAGTCGCCAGCCGAGCGTGGTGGACACGGCGGTCACATCGCCCGCCGGGAACGGCTTCGCGGACTTCGGCAGGACCCAGGGCGCCCGGGTCATGGACTCGACGCCACCGGTGAGCACGATGTCCGCGTCGCCGGTCTCGATGGCGCGGGAGGCGATGATCGCCGCGTCCAGGGAGGAGCCGCACAGCCGGTTGACGGTCGTGGCGGGCACCGAGGTCGGCAGCCCGGCCAGGAGTACGGCCATCCTGCCGACGTTCCGGTTGTCCTCACCGGCGCCGTTGGCGTTCCCCCACACGACGTCGCCGATCAGCGCCGGGTCGAGCGCGGGCGTCTTGGCCAGGGTGCCGGTGACGGCCAGCGCCGCGAGATCGTCGGGGCGGACGTTCGCGAGCGCGCCCGAGAACCGGCCGAAGGGGGTCCTTGCTGCTGCGTACAGGTAACTGTCGGTCACTCCCCCACCGTAGGAGCGTCCGTTCATCGCGTCCAAGACCTAGTCGGCATGGATTGATAAGGCTTCTTTATAGGTGCTTGTAGGCTGGGTCCATGGAACTGCGTCAGCTCCGGTACTTCCTCGCGCTGGCCGACGAGTGTCACTTCGGGCGTGCGGCGGCCCGCCTGCACGTGGCGCAGCCGGCGCTGTCCCAGCAGATCAAGCAGTTGGAGCGCGATCTGGGCGTCCCGCTGTTCCACCGGTCCACGCGGCGCGTCGAGCCGACCGAGGCGGGCCGCGAGCTCACCGGGTACGCGCGGGCGCTCGTCGCGGAGGAGGAGCGCGCCAGGACCCATATGCGGGAGCTGGCGACGGGCCACGCGGGGCGGGTGCGCGTGGGGTTCATCGGGACGGCCACGTACGACGTGCTGCCGAGGGTCGCGAGGACCGTACGGGCCCGCCTGCCCGCGATCACCATGGAGCTGCGCGGCGAGCTGCTCACCCCGGAGCTGGTCGCGGGGCTGCACTCGGGCGCGTACGACCTCGCGGTGGTGCGGGGCGCCGTGGCCGATCCGGAGATCCGCCTCACGCCGCTGCGGTCCGAGCCGCTGGTGGCGGTGCTGCCCTCGCACCATCCGCTGGCCGGGCGGGAGAGCGTCGCGCTGGAGGCCCTGGCCGGGGAGCCGTTCGTCATCCATCCCTCGCGGTCCCGGTCGTCGATGTACGACCGGGTGCTCGCGGCGTGCGCGCGGGCGGGGTTCAGGCCCGAGTCGCTGGTGGAGGTCGGCGAGACGGCCACGCTGGTCGTGTTCGTGGCGGCCGGGCACGGGGTGGCCCTCGTGCCGCAGTCGGTGCAGAGCCTCAGCCTCGACGGCGTGACGTACGTGCCGCTCGCCGCGCCCGAGTCGGTCGATCTGGTGCTGGCCCGCAGGGCGCAGCGCAACTCCCCCGCCGCGGAACAGGTCGCGGCGGTGATCGAGGAGTGCGTGAGCACCTCATGAGCACCTGATCGCGAGCCGGGGTACGCTGCCGGGCGTCGAGGGGGTTGATCATGTACAGAACTACGGGGGGACGGGCCCGGGGCGTCTTGGGCGCCGTCGTCATGGCCGCCGTGCTCACGGCGGCGGGATGCGGCTCCGGCTCGGACACACCGGACGCGACGCCGGGATCGGGCACCGGAACCTCCTCGCCGAAGGGCTCCGCGTCCTCGCTCGGCTGGGAGTTCGAGCACATCGCCGACTTCCACGGGGAGATCTCGGACCTCGCCGTCCTGGCCGAGGACGATGTGTGGGCGGTCGCCTCGGAGAACAGCGTCCAGGGCGCCGACCCGTATCTGCTGCACTTCGACGGCGCGCGGTGGAAGCGCGAGGAGCTTCCCGACGCGCTCGGCACCACCGACTACCCGCCCGTCTTCGAGGAGATCGGCGACGCGGCCCTGTGGCTGCGGCCGAGGACGACGGGGACGACCGGGGGCGCGAACGCGTGGGCGCAGTGGGACGGCACCCGGTGGACGGCGGTGCCCGATCCCCCGCCGGCCTCGGCCGGCGACCTGGAGGCCACCGCCCCGGACGACATCTGGGCCCTCACCGCCGAGCAGACCGCCCGGCACTGGGACGGCGCCCGCTGGACCTCGTACCAACTCCCGTACACAGCTGCCGACTTGGCCGTGGCCGGGCCGGACGACGTGTGGGCGGTGGGCAGCCGCTCCACCGGCCCCGGTACGGAGACGGGGAACGGCGAGCGGTACGCCCAGCCCGCCTCGATGCACTGGGACGGCACGTCCTGGAAGCCCGTGGACACGCCGCTCGCCCGCTTCGAGGAGCCGATCCCGCCGGAGCCCAGCGCGGGCCTCGGTCAGGTCGTCGTCCTGGACAGCGGAGAGGTGCGCGCGTACGGCATCAACTCCTTCAACCACGGCGAGGTCGAGCCCGAGCCCACCGACGAGTACATCCGGCTGCGCCGGGACGGCGACACCTGGGTCGACCAGGAGCCCGCGCCCGACCGGTGCGCGGCGCGGACCCCGGTCGGGCAGGACGACAACGGCCTCTTCCTGGAAGGCAATTGGTATCTGACCGACGAGGGGCGGTGCGTGAAGATCACACGTCACCGCCTGCCGGTGTCGACCGGGGCCGGCAAGAGCTCGAACCAGTCCCTGTGGCTCTCGGAGATCCACCGGATCCCGGGGACGGACGAGTGGCTGGGCGGCGGACACGTCCAGGTCAACCAGTCCGGCGACCCGTTCAGCGCTCCGGTCGTCGTCCGGCTCAAGCGCGGGGGCTGACCTCCGCCGGTCCAGCGCCGGGGCTGACCTCCGCCGGTCCAGCGCGGGGGCTGACCTCCGCCCGTCCGACGACGCGCTGCCCGACCGCTTTTCGGCGGACGTCACCCCGCCGGATCCGCCACGGCTGTTCGGGACCCACTGCTGTCACGCGGTCCGACCTCGACGACCGACCCGTCCGACTCCGGGAGGGGTGCGCAAGCGGCCAGTGCCGCGGCGACGAACCGGGCGACGAGCGGGCGGCGGTCCCGCGCGGACCAGGCCAGGACGAGCCGGCTGAGCGGCGCGTCGACGACCGGCTTGTACACGAGCCCGGGGTGGGCGGGCTGGACGAGGGAGCGCGGCAGGACCGCGATCGTACGGCCGATCATGACCAGTTGGTTCAGCTGCGTCACGTCCGCGACCTCCGGGCCGCCGCCGCTGTCGGGGACGCCGGCCCAGTGCGGCTGGACCTCGTGCTCCAGATCGCCGAGGCGCACGTCGTCGCGGGCGGCCAGCCGGTGGCCGGGCGGCAGGACCGCGACCCGCCCCTCGACGTGCAGGGTCTCGTGGTCGAGGTCCGTGAGGTCGTCGAACGGCGCGTAGAGCAGGCCCACGTCGGCGCGGCCGTCGCGTACGTGGTCGGCGCGGTCGGTGGCCCCGCCGAACAGGATGTCCACGCTGCGCGCGTCGGGCTGTTGCGCGTACGCGGCGAGGATTCCGGACAGCAGGTCGGCGTCACCGCCCGGCTTGATCACCAGACGCAGCCCGGCCCGGGGTCGGCGGCCCGGCGGGCGCTCTCGGCGGCCGCCCGTACCGCGCCGAGCGCGTACCGGCCGTGCTGGAGCAGCGCCTCGCCGGGCGGGGTCAGCGCGACATGCCGGCTCGACCGCTCCAGCAGCCGCACGCCGAGGCGCGACTCGATCCGGCGGATCGCCTTGGACAGGGCGGGCTGGGCGATGGCCAGGCGGGCGGCGGCACGGCCGAAGTGCAGCTCCTCGGCGACCGTGACGAAGTACTCGATCTCGCGCGTCTCCAGATCAGCCATTCCTCCAGGTTATCGCCCGAGAACGAGGTGGTCTTGGACAGGACGTCCGGGTCGCGGGTTCGATTGACCCCATGATTCAGCACACGATGATCGTCTCGTTCCCCGACAGCACCCCCGACTCCGACGTGGACCAATTCCTCAAGGACATCGAACAGGTCATGCGTGACTCCGGCACGATCACGACGTTCGCGGCCGCCCGGCACCTTCGCGTGCCCGAGGACGACCACAGCCCGGTCTTCACGGCCACGGCGATCGTGCAGATCGGCCTCGCCGACCGTGACACCCTCCTCGCCTCGTTCGCGGCTCCCGGGGTCGAGGAACTCATCCGGCGCTGGCAGGCCCGCCACCCGTACCAGGTCGTCTGGGCCAACCACGAGCCCCTGAGCTGAGGGACCACCGTCGAACAGCGCGGGCCGGATCGGCGGGTGACGGCGCGTCAGGGAGCGATGCCCGCCCCGCCGATCCGGCTCCACGCCCGCTCGTGCGGCGCGGTCATCGCGGGCCGGGACACGGAGGCGCGGGCCCGAGGCGTCCTCGTTCGCCCTCGCCCGCACCGGCGGCCTACCCTGGCGGGGCGATCTTGATCCCGGTATCCCGTTGTGCTTCGGAGGCTCACCGTGTCCACTCCCGTCCCTCCCCCGGTCCGCGCGTCCGTGACGGCCGCGGGCGTGGGCGAGCTGGCCCTGGACCGGCCGTCGGCGCTCAACGCCCTGGACCTGACGATGGTCCGCCTCATGAAGCAGGCGCTGGAGGGCTGGCGGGACGACCCGGCCGTGCGGTCGGTCGTCGTGCGCAGTGAGTCGCCGAAGGCGTTCTGCGCGGGCGGCGACATCCGCGCGGTGCGCGCGGCGGCGCTGGCCGGGGACGACGCGGCGGTGCGCGAGTACTTCGCCACGGAGTACGCGCTCAACGCCCTGATCGCCGCGTACCCGAAGCCGTACACCGCCGTCATCGACGGCTACGCGATGGGCGGCGGGCTCGGCATCTCCGTGCACGGCTCCGCGCGGGTGGTCACCGACCGGGCGGCGTTCTCCATGCCGGAGACGTCGATCGGGTTCTTCCCCGACATCGGCGCGAGCTACTTCCTGCCCCGGCTGCCCGGCGCCGTCGGCCGGTACCTGGGGCTGACGGGGGCGCGGATCTCCGGGGCGGCCGCGGTCGAGTGCGGGCTCGCCACGCACTATGTCGCCGCCACCGAACTCCCTTCACTGGTCGAGGAGTTGCTCGGCGGCGCGGAGCCGCGGTCGCGGCCCGCGGGGCACTCGGAGCTCACCGGACTGTACGAGGCGATCGACCGGTGCTTCGGGCCCGGAGGCCTCGACGAGGTCGCGGCACGGCTGCGCGCGGAGGACAGCGCCTGGGCCCGGGAGACGCTGCGCACCCTGGGCGGGGCCTCCCCCATGAGCCTGGACGTCACGGACGAACTCCTGCGCACGGGAGCCGAGTTGCCGCTGGCCGAGTGCCTGGCGCACGAGCTGGAGCTGGCCTGCGAGGTGAGCCGCTCGCACGACTTCGCCGAAGGGGTGCGAGCGGCCCTCGTGGACCGGGACAGGTCACCTCGCTGGGAGCGCCGCGGCGACGGCGGCCGCCATCCCTTCGTGTCCGACGGCGTTGGGGTGGAAGGGAGTTGAGGGGTTCACGCCCTCGACCCAGCGTCCCGTGGGCCGGCAGGCGTCGTGACCGACGCTCGGCCCGTACACGTCCACGTACCGCGCCCCGCCCTTGCGCGCCTGCGCGGCGATCATCGCGTTGAGCCGCTTCTGCGTGTCGCGCAGGTACGGTACGTCGCCGAACGCGACCGGCACGGTGGAGAAGCAGCCGATTCCGCTGTCCGGCAGGATCGCCGGGTAGCCGAGGACGAGGATCCGCGCGTGCGGCGCCTTCCTGTGGATCCCGCGGACGACGGACGCCACCTTGGCGGCGGTGGCGTCGACGCGGGCCGCGAGCTGGTCGGTGCCACCGGCCGTGTAGAGCTTGTGGCAGGGGTCGCCGAACGGGTCGGAGGCGCTGACCGACGCGCATCTGCCGATGATCTCGCCGAAGCCGATGTCGTTGCCCCCGATCTGCACCGTCACCACGGAGGTGTCGGCGGTGACGGCGTTCAGCTGGGGTGGGTTCACGCCGCCCGTCACCGTCTGCGGCTGCGTCATGTCCACGGTCCTCGCGCCGCCGCAGGTGACGTCGGTGAACCGGTCGAAGCCGATGCCCTTGGCGGTCAGCGAGGGGTAGTTGTGGTTCGACCGGCCACAGCCCGCGGGCGTTCCCAGCTGGTCGGGGATGCCGATGCCCGCGGCGTACGAGTCGCCGAGGGCCACGTACTTGTGCGTGTTCAGGTGGTGCTTGTGCGGCTTCGTACGGCTGTCGTGGTGTCCGCCCGGCGCGGCGGCAGCCGTCCCTGAACCGGCCGTCAGGGCGAGCGGCACGACCAGGGCGGCGGACAGCGCCAGGGCGGCGCCGCGGGCCCGTCGTGCGGATCTTGCTCCTGCTGGTGCGTGGGGCTCTGGCACGGGGAACGTCCCTTCCCGACATGGAACTTCACGGTCCACACCGGTGTGGACCGGTACTGGTTTGTACCGGTGCCGACTCGCCGGTAACAAGAGGCGTGCACCAAGTGGTTCAAGAGGCATCCACCTCGTGGTTCAGGAGGGCCGCGCCGCGCGGATCAGATGGTCGCGTACGAGGGTGACGTGCGGGTTGGCCGACGATCCGGGGCGCTGGACGAGGAAGGCGGTGTTGATGGGGGCGTCGTCCGGCTCGTTCAGGAGGACCAGGTCACCCGAGGCCAGTTCGTCCTCGCAGAGATAGCGGGGCAGGACGCTGAAGCCGCAGCCGCCGGCGACGGCCCGCTTCACGGCTCGCAGGTCGGGCACGGTGACGGCGGGGGTGCAGGTCAGCCGCTTGCCGAAGACATGGCGCCAGTAGCGGCGGACGATCGGCAGGTCCTCGGCGTACGCGACGAGCGGGACGCCGTGCAGCGCGGCGGGACCCTCCGTGGCGACGCGCGCGCCGATCCGGTCGGCCCAGCTCGGCGCCGCGAGGAGGACGAACTCCTCGTCGTCGAGCGGGACCGAGGCGAGATGGCGCCCACGCGGCCGGGCGGTCGCGATCACCAGGTCGTGGCGTCCGGCGCGCAGCGCGTCGAGCAGGGGGTCGGTGAGGCCGCAGGTGATGCGCAGGCGCACGCCCTGGTCGAGCAGCGGAGCCAGCGTCGGCAGAACGCAGTGCCCGAGGTACTCGGCGGGTCCCGCCAGGTGCACGGGGTCCGCCTCGCCCTCGCCGAGCAGCCCGCCGGGGCCGCTGACGGCCCCGAGGGCGTCCAGCGGCTCCACGATCCGGGCGGCCAGTTCGTCGGCGAACGGGGTCGGGGCGACACCGCGCGGCAGCCGCTCGAACAGCTCGCGGCCGAGCGCTCCCTCCAGGGCCCGGATCTGCGTGGTGACCGTGGGCTGCGACACACCGAGCAGGCGCGCACCCGCGGTGAAGGCGCCCGAGCGGTACACGGCGAGGAACGTGCGCAGCTGGTTCAGGTCGGGGAGGCCGCCGGCCGCACCCCCGTGAGGTGCGGCTATTCCCGGCATCCCATCGGCTTCCCTATCTCTCACATGGACGAGCCTATTGGATTCCTATGGGTGCGGCGTCCTACGGTCGGGGTATCGCCGTACCCCGGCCGCCCCCTCGAAGAGAGCACTCACATGTCGAAGATCCTTTTCGTTCTCACCGGCGCCGACCAGTGGACGCTGGCCGACGGCACGAAGCACCCCACCGGCTTCTGGGCGGAGGAGGCCGTGGCCCCGTACGAGGCCTTCAAGGCCGCCGGGCACGAGGTCGTCGTCGCCACCCCCGGCGGTGTCGTACCGCCCCTCGACCGGGGCAGCCTCGCGCCGCAGTTCAACGGCGGCCAGGAGGGCGCGGACAAGGTGGCCGCAGCTCTCGACGCCTTCACCGAGCTCCAGTCGCCCCTGAAGCTGGCGGACGTCGACCTCGACGACTACGCGGCCGTCTTCTACCCCGGCGGCCACGGGCCCATGGAGGACCTCGCCGTCGACGCCACGTCCGGCCGTCTGCTGACCCTCGCGCTGGAGTCCGGCAAGCCGCTCGGCGTGGTCTGCCACGGCCCGGCCGCGCTGCTCGCCGCCACCGGGGCCGACGGCACCAACTCCTTCAAGGGCTACGACGTGGCCGCGTTCACCAACGAGGAGGAGGTCCAGGGCGGCCTGGCCGACAAGGCGAAGTGGCTGCTCCAGGACCGTCTCACCGAGGCCGGCGTCCACGTGAAGCCGGCCGAGCCGTGGGCGCCGCACGTGGTCGTCGACCGCAACCTGGTCACCGGCCAGAACCCCGCGTCCTCCGCGCCGCTCGCCGCCGAACTGCTGAAGAAGCTGGCCTGACCGCACCACTCGGCACCGGTCACCACGTGTGACACCGCGGGCGGCGGGTACCTGACCGCCGCCCGGGGTTCCGAACCGATGGACCCCGGCGAACACGCCACGACACGAAGGAGGTCCACGATGACGCACACCGCCCAGACCGGTGACGTCACCGGTACGCCGGACGGGGACCTCCCGCACGACTGACCCCCGGCGGGAGTCGTCGAAGCTGTCGCAGCCGTCGAAGGGAGACACCGAGCATGCCGCTCCAGAGCACCCCGAAGTACACCGTCCCCGGCCTCACCGTGGAGCAGGCCAGGGAACTGATCGACACCCTCCAGATGCGTCTCCACACGCTCAACGACCTGCATCTGACGCTGAAGCACATCCACTGGAACGTGGTCGGACCGCACTTCATCGCCGTGCACGAGATGATCGACCCGCAGGTCGACAAGGTCCGCGCGATGGCGGACGACGTGGCGGAGCGGGCCGCGGCGCTCGGCGGGGTCAGCGTGGGCACGCCCGGCGCGCTGGTGGCCGCACGGACGTGGCAGGACTACAGCGTGGGACGCGCCGACGCCATCGCCCACCTCGGAGCGCTCGACGTCGTGTACACCGGCGTGATCGAGGACTACCGCAAGGCGGTCGAGCTGACCGGGCCGATCGACCCGGCGACGGAGGACCTGCTCATCGGGCAGTTGCGCGACCTGGAGCAGTTCCAGTGGTTCGTCCGCGCGCATCTGGAGACCGCGGGCGGCGCGCTGAGCACGGGCGGCGCCGACTCGGAGGCCGAGGCGGCCCACCGGGCCGTCCAGTAGCGGCCCTGTGCCCCGCGATTCGGATACCCGTTCGCGGGAACGCGGTGACTCATGAAGCCGTCAGACACAGCAGCTTCCGAATCAGCGAACTCCGGCGCGGCGGACCTGTTCACGGCGGACCCGGTCGAGGCGGTACGGGACAGCGGCGGCCTCCGGACCCGTGGCGGGCGCGGCCGGTTCGGGGCGCCCGCCGCCGTGGCCCTCGCGGGAACCGCCCTGGTGGCCCTGTCCGCCTGCGGCGGCACTCCGTCGCAGAGCGCCCCGTCGGCCTCACCGGTCGCCCACGCCGCGCGACAGCAGGGGACGAGCCGCTGCACGGCCGCGCACCTCAGGCCCGCCGTCGCCGCGAGCGAGGGCGCGGCGGGCAGCGTCTCCTACGACCTGACGCTCACCAACACCGGGGACAGCGCCTGCGCCCTGAAGGGCTATCCGGGGTGTCCCTGATCCGGCGCGACGGGAGCACGGTCGGCGCGCCCGCCACCCGTGAGGGTGCCGCGGGAGCGCCGGTCGCGCTCCGGCCCGGCCGGGCCGCGCACGCCACCCTGCACACCCTCAACGAGGGGGTCAGCGACGCCGGTTGCCGCGGCGAGCACGATCTGCTCAAGATCTACCCGCCCGGCTCCTACGACCCGGTGACGCTCCGCGACAGCCGGGTACGGGTGTGCGGCGGCACGTTCACCGTCACGGCGGTGGCGCCGTCACGCGCGTAGCGTCCTACCAGCGGTCGCGGTGCACGACCTCGGCGACGGTGCGGCGGCGCACCGGGCCGAACCGGCCGAGCGGCCATCCCACGGGAATCGCCGCGAACGTCCTCATGTCGGCGGGTATGCCGAGCGCCGCCTTCCACTCCTCCTCGAGCATCAGGTGCCAGATGGTGATGTTCGCCGCGAGCCCGAGGCCACGGGCGGCGAGCAGCAGGTTCTGCACCCCCGGGTAGACACAGGACCCCTCCGCGAGCGCCATGAAGCGTTCCTGGGTCCCCGCCATGGTGGCCGTCGCCTCGGGGCCGAGCGCGGCGGCCGACGCGGCCAGCCCCTCCGCCTCGATCCGCGGCGGCGGGAACTGGTAGCAGGGGATGACCAGTGCCGGGGTGTCCGCGAAGTGGTCGCGCTGGTACTCGATGGCCGCGACCATCCGCCCGTACGCCGCCTCGTCCATGCCCTCGGGCGCGTACTTGCCGGTGGTGGCCAGGTACGCGTCGACGCAGCGGCGCCACAGCGGGGCGAGTTCGGCCATCACCGCGCGGTCGGTGACGACCACGTACTCGTAGCGCTGCATGTTGCCGCCGCTGGGGCCCCAGACCGCCGACTGCACGAGCTGGTCGAGGAGTTCGTCGGGTACGGGGTCGGGGCGCAGGCGGCGCATGGCCCGCATCGTGGACATGGTGGCGAAGAGCGCGGGCTCGTCGCTCCGGTCGTCGGCGGCACGGGTGTCCGTGGTCGTCTCGGTCATGATCGGGAGTGTAGAGGCGGCTCTGCGGGCCGAATCACCGCCCCCTGGACCGCGGATGACGGTCTGTCAGACACCGACCGGTTCCGGGGCGAGACCGAGGAGTCCGTCGGCGTGGTGGGCGCCGGACTCCGCCGCGATCTCGTCGAGCGTCTGCGCGTCGCGGACCGGTACGCAGCGCACCGCGGCGTCGTCGAGCGCGTAGCCGTGAACTCCCGGGCGGGGCAGGCTGTTGTACGCCCACGGGGTGGAGAAGTAGTAGGCGCCCGTGTCGTAGAGGACGACGAAGTCGCCCTCCTCCAGCGGCGGCAGCTCGCGCGCCTCGGCGACGACGTCGCCCGCGAAGCAGCACGGTCCCGCGACGTCCTGCACTTCGGGCGCACCGGACTTGGGGTGGCCATGGGCGTCGAAGGCGCCGACGCGCAGCGGCCAGGAACCGGGCATCAGGACGGTGCGGGTCGCGGTCTGCGCGCCGGCGTGGGTCACGGCGATACGGCGGCCGCCGGACGTCTTGGCGTACTCGACGCGGGCGGCGATGAACCCGTTCTTGGCGAGCAGCGACCGCCCGAACTCGGTGACCAGGCCGTAGCGCCCCTCGAACAGGCCGGGCACGGCGGTGCGCAGCGCGTCGACGTAGTCGTCGTACGTGGGACGCACGGTGTCGTCGGCGAAGTTGACGGGGAGTCCGCCGCCGATGTCGAGGCTCGTGATCTGCCGCCTGCCGAGCCGGGCGTTGATCTCCTCGGCGAGACGGTAGGTCTCGGCGATGCCCTCGGCGATCAGCTCCAACGGGCAGCCCTGCGAGCCGACATGGGCGTGCAGGCGGGTCAGCCAGGGGCGCTCGGCGAACGCCTGGTGCACGCGCTCGCGGCCGCCCTCGTCGCGCAGCGCGACACCGAACTTGGAGGTCTTCGTCGCGGTGCTCATCGCGCCGATGGAGCCCCCGCCGACCTGCGGATTGACGCGCAGCCCGATCACGGACGCGCAGTCGGCGGGCCGCAGGGCGTCGATCCGGTCCAGCTCGTCGAAGTTGTCGGCGTTGAGGGCGATGCCGCGCGCGAGCGCCTCGGTGATCTCCTCGCGGGTCTTGGCGGGCGAGTCGAGGACGATCCGCGAGGGCGCGCATCCGGCGTCGAGGGCGAGTCGCATCTCTCCCGGGCTCGCCACCTCGCAGCCCATGCCGAGGTCGGCGAGCAGGCGCAGCACCGGGACGAGCGAGGAGGCTTTCACGGCGAAGGTGTGCAGCACGTCGGGGACCGGCTCGAACGCCGTGTGCAGGGCGTGGACCGTGTCCCTGATCCCTTCGGTGTCGAGGAAGCCGGCGACGGGCTGGGCCGTGCCGAGCAGCTCGTGGTCGAGGGCGTGGCGCAGCACGCGGCCGACGCGGTCGGCGGCGGTGCGGGGGGCGGTGGGGGCGTCGTCGCAGGAGGTCACCTGCCGAGCCTGCGCGCCGGGCCGTCGCCCCGTCTTCGTGGCCCGGGACAAAATCGCGGCGCCTCTTGGTGCCGTACGCACAAGACCGGGGGAAAACGGGTCAGATCGCGGCCTGTGCGAGGCGGACGGCGAGCGTGACGACGAGCCGGGTGTCCGGGTCGTCGAGGTCCACGCCGAAGCGCTCGCGAACCCGCCGCAGCCGGTAGCGCAGGGTGTTGGGGTGCAGGACGAGGAGCTGTGCGGCGCGGGGGACGTCGCCGCCCGCGTCCAGGTAGGCGGTGAGCGAGCGGACGAGCTCTCCCCCGGCGGCGAGGTCGGCGCGGACCATGTCCTGGACGGGTCCCCCGTGCCGTTCCCACAGCGGTCCGATCGCGTCGAGCACGGTGAGCACGGTGACGGTCTCGGCCACGTCGTCCGGTCCCGCGTGCCGCGGCGGCGGGGCGGTGCCGGCGGGCATGCGGGCGGCGCGTGCCTCGCGTTCACGCAGCGCGCGCACGACGAGCCGGGCCCGCTCGCAGGAGTCGGCCGCGTCCAGCGGCGAGGCCACCTGGTGCCCGGCGCCGATGCGGACGGCGGGCGCGTCGGGCAGCGTGTCGGCCAGGGAGTCGAGTTCACGGGCGAGGGCCCGCGCCTCCCGGTCGCCGTCGGCGGCGACGGGCAGCAGCAGGGTGACGCGGTCGCTCTCGCGCAGCACGCGCACGGTGGAACGGTGGGCCGTCGCCTGGAGCGCGAGCGTCTGGAGGCTGCGTTCGCCGGGCCCCGCGGGGCGCCGACCCGCTCCGCGATCAGCACGACGCAGGGCACCTCGGGTGCGAGTCCCAGGGACCAGACGTGGGCGCCGAGATCGCCCTCGCCGCGCAGCAGGGCGCGCAGCGCGTGCTCCTCGCGGCGTCGGCTGCCGCTCATGCGCAGCCGGTCGCGCAGCAGGTGCGGGACCGCGGCGTCGGCGGCCCTGCGCAGCGCCTCGGCCGCGTCCGGGGAGAAGCTGCGCCCGTCGGCCGCCGCCCAGATCGAGCCGAGGATCTCGCCCCCGCTGCGGATGGCGACGATCAGCCGCTCCGGATCGTCGCCGTCGGCCGCCCGGTGGATGACGTCGCGGGAGGTCCACAGGGCGCGCAGCAGTCCGCTGCGCCGCAGTTGGGCGACGCGCCGGTCGGGCACCTTGCCGCTGAGGATCGTCGAGCGGCGCACCGGGTCGGCGTCCGGGCTGGTGTCGGAGTGGGCGAGGACCCGGAACCGGGTGTCCTCCACCGTGATCGAGGCCTGGCAGTGCCGGGCGGTCTCCTCGGCGAGTACGGCGAGGTCGCCGCCGGCGATGTCCCCGGCGGGCCGCTCCCCGGTGCCGACGAGGGCGAACGCGGTCGCCGAGCGGAGCAGTTCGAGCGTGTCGGACCAGTCCGCCCACTCCGCCCTGGCCAGCACGGCGATCCCGGTCTCCTGTGCCGCGGCGACGACGTCGGCGGGCGGCGGCTCGTGCTCCGCGCAGCGCACCACGACCGCGGCGGCGCCGCGCCGGGCGGCCTCGCGCACCGCGCGCGCCGCCGCGCCGGGGTCGGCGGGCAGGCCCGTCACGAGCACGATCCGCCCGTCGTGCGGCCGCCGCGCGTCCTCGTCGCCGATGACCAGGCCGCGGACGGCGACGTCCTGTCCGGCCGGGGCGAGCACCAGACGCAGGATGCCCTCGTCGTCGTACGCGAGGAGCGTGCGGAGGGTGACGTCGTGCGCGGCGGCGGGGTTCACGCGGTCCCGGCCGTGCGCGTGGTGCCTGCGATCATCGCCCCAGCATACGAACCGCTTCCGGGCCGCGCCCCGGTCAGCCCGCGGTGCGCCCCGCCGCCGCGTCGATGCGCAGCGCTCGGACGAACGCGTCCTCCGTCTCCGCGCTGAAGAACCCCGAGATCCCGCGCAGGAGTTGCAGCGCCGTGCGCACGCCCGAGGGCAGCGGACGGGGCATGTCGGTGGCCGGGACGGCGAATTTGTCGGGCGCCGAACGGGCCGCTTCGAGATGGGCCTGGGCCCGCCGCAGATCCCCGCTGCACGCGTGGCGGACGGCACAGGTGACGTCGTACGAGGCGCTGCGCGAGACGTCGAGCAGCGACTGGATCCCGGCGGCGTGCCCGTCGTCGGGATGCGCGGGCGTCAGTGCCCGCTCGTGGACCGCGGCGCTGAGGTGGCCGCCGGCCCGGTCCAGGATCTTCACTATGGCGGACAGCCGCCCCGCTTCCAGAGTTGCCTCGTGTGCCATGCCGATTCCTTTCATCACCCCGTCCGGTGAGCCCGTGTCTCCAGCGTTATCACCGGGTCGCGCCCGGAGCGAACCCCCGAACGGGGGCGCACAGCACGCGCAGAGGGAGAGCCGACGGCGCGGGGAGCGGAGGTTGATGCACGGGGCGGCGCACGCGGTCGGCGCGTCGGGGCGCGCGAAGCGCCCCGACGGATGGTCCGTCGGGGCGCTCCGGGCCCTTGTCCGGTCGCCGGCGCGCGGCCTCGGCCGGTCAGACGCGTCCGCCGGTGAGGCGGGTGATCGGACCGTGCGTGCCGCGTTCGGCACGGCGTCCGGCCGCGTACGACGCCGCGGTCAGCGCGGCCACGGAGGCCGTCGCGCCCGCGGCGACGATCTTGCGGTTCTTCAGTACGGTCCACGCCGTGGTGGCCGCGGAGGCGACCTGTCCGGCCGTCGCGACCACGCCCTCACGGGCGCTGGTGAGCGCGGCGCCGGTCGTCGTCGCCGCGCGCCCCACGGCGTCGCCCGCGCCGGTCGCGGCGCGCGCTCCTCGGCGCCCGCGGACTCCGCCTTGGCCGCCGCGTTCCGGCCGGCCCTGGTCGCGCGGCCGGTCTCTTCGTTGACGTCCTTGACGTCCTTGACGTCCTTGTCCTGTGAGTTCGCCATAGGGCCCGGTTAGCCGCATCCGGCCGCCACAAACACATCCGCGGGACGCCATTCGGGCGCGAGGTCAGCGGCGGCCCTTGGCGCGCTCCACTCCCACGACGCCGAGCGCGGCCAGGCCGATCTGGATGGCCAGCTCGATCCAGTCGATGCCGTTGGTGTCCGCGACGTCGAACGCGGCGGCGACGGCGGTTCCGACGAAGGCGGCCGCGATGCCGACCAGGATCGTCCAGATGATGCCGATGCGCTGTCGGCCGGGGATGACGAGTCGTCCGAGGACGCCGATGATCACGCCGATGACGATCGCGCTGATGATTCCGGAGATGTCCATGCCTGTTCGTCCCTCCAGGCCTCTCGGCCTATTCCGGGACGGCCTCTCCAGGACCCTTCCGGGAGACGGCCGTCGCAGCACAGGTTCCCCGGCCGCGACCGCCCACTCTCCGGGAGAACCCTGAGACGGCCCTGATATCCGTACGCGGACGGGGAGTCGGCGGCTTCGGCCACCTCACAGGGACGGCGGCGCGAGTGGCGGCGGTGGGACGGCCGGGACCGCCGGCTGCTGTGCGGTGTCGTGGACGACGCGGGAGAGCGTGAACCGGTACTCGAAGGTCTGGGTCATCCCCTCGGCTATCACGAGATACCCCTCCCCCTCCTCGTACACCGTGCGCCGCACCAGGTTGAGCGGTTTCCTCGGCTCGAAGGCAAGCACGTGCCGGTGCAACGCGTCCCGCGCCTCGCGCCGCGTTCCGCTCACGTGCCCGGCGGCCCTGGTGCCCCAGTGCGGTCCGCCGACCCCGCCGTGCAGACACGACATCATCAGCCCCCACGTGGCCCTGCTCTCGTCCTGCGTCACCGCTCCCCCGTACGTCGCTCGCGTGTTCCGTGATCCACGCCACGGTATCTCCCGCGTGCGCCCGGGTAGGCGGCCGCATGCTCACCTGGACACCGCTTGCCAGGGAGAACGTCATGTCCGCACACCACCTGGGAGGTAGCGATGTCCTCGAAGCGACGCCGTAAGAAGAGGGCCCGTCGTAAGAACGGCGCGAACCACGGCAGCCGTCCGCAGTCCTGAGGGCGGTACGACGGCGGCGGGGCGGCACCGATGGGTGCCGCCCCGCTCGTGCGCGCGCAGGTGATCAGCGTCCGGCGAGGAGTTCCAGGGTGTCGATCACGCGGTTCGAGAAGCCCCACTCGTTGTCGTACCAGGCGACGACCTTGATGTGGCGGCCGTCGACGCGGGTCAGCTCCGAGTCGAAGATCGACGACGCCGGGTTGCCGGTGATGTCGGAGGAGACGAGCGCGTCCTGCGAGTACTCCAGGATGCCCTTGAGGGGGCCGTCGGCGGCGGCGCGGTAGGCGGCCAGGACCTCCTCGCGGCTCACGTCGCGGGCGACCGTCGTGTTCAGCTCGACGATCGAGCCGACGGGGACCGGTACGCGGATGGAGTCACCGGAGAGCTTGCCGTCCAGGCCCGGCAGGACCTTGCCGATCGCCTTGGCCGCGCCGGTGGTGGTCGGCACGATGTTGATGGCGGCGTTGCGGGCGCGGCGCGGGTCGCGGTGCGGCCCGTCCTGGAGGTTCTGCTCCTGCGTGTAGGCGTGCACCGTGGTCATGAAACCGTGCTCGATCCCGGCGAGTTCGTCGAGGACGGCGGCCAGCGGCGCGAGCGCGTTGGTGGTGCAGGAGGCGTTCGACACGATGGTGTGCGCGGCCGGGTCGTACGCCTCGGTGTTGACCCCGTAGGCGAGCGTGACGTCGGCGCCGTCGGACGGCGCGCCGACCAGGACCTTGCGCGCACCCGCGTCGATGTGGGCCTGCGCGGCCTTCGCCGAGGTGAAGCGGCCGGTGGCCTCCAGGACGAGGTCGACGCCGAGTTCGGCCCAGGGCAGCTTCGCGGGCTCACGCTCGGCGAGGACCTTGATCCGGTGGCCGTCGACGACGAGGGTGTCGCCGTCGACCGAGACGGGGCGGCCGAGGCGGCCGGCCGTGGAGTCGAAGGCCAGCAGCCGGGCGAGGGCGGCGGGTTCGGTGAGGTCGTTGACGGCCACGATCTCCAGGCCGCTGTCGCGCTCGAGCAGGGCGCGCAGCACGTTGCGTCCGATGCGGCCGAATCCGTTGATGGCGATGCGAGTCATGAGTGGTGTCCCTTCCGTTCGCCCCTCCAGGCTCGCGCGCCGCGGCGGCCGTCGACAGTGGCGCGATCGCCACGATCCGCAAGGATCGCGACACCCCCGCGGAGGAGCGCTATTCGCCCTGGGCGAAGGTGCGTCGGTACTCGCTGGGGGTGGTCCCGAGGATGCGCTGGAAGTGGAGGCGCAGGTTCGCCCCGGTGCCGAGACCGACGTCGGCCGCGATCTGCTCGACGCCGCGCTCCGACCGCTCCAGGAGTTCGCGGGCCATGTCGACGCGGGCCCGCATCACCCACTGCATCGGCGTGTAGCCGGTCTCTTTGACGAACCGTCGGGAGAAGGTGCGCGCGGACACCGCCGCGTGCTGGGCGAGGATCTCCAGGGTGAGGGGTTCGCCGAGCCGGTGCAGGGCCCATTCGCGGGTGGCCGCGAACCGTTCGCCGAGCGGTTCGGGCACGCTGCGCGGCACGTACTGGGCCTGGCCGCCGCTGCGGTAGGGCGCCGCGACGAGGCGCCGGGCCGCGTGGTTGGAGGCGGCGACGCCGAGGTCGCCGCGCAGGATGTGCAGGCACAGGTCGATGCCGGAGGCGGCGCCGGCCGACGTCAGGACGCTGCCCTCGTCGACGAACAGGACGTTCTCGTCGACCTGGATGTGCGGGTGCCGCGCGGCGAGGGCGCGGGTGTAGTGCCAGTGCGTCGTGGCGCGGCGGCCGTCGAGCAGGCCGGTCGCGGCGAGGGCGAAGGCGCCGGTCGAGATGGCGGCGAGGCGCGCACCCCGGTCGTGGGCGGCGACCAGCGCGTCGACGACGGGCTTCGGCGGGTCCTCGCGGTCCGGGAAGCGGTATCCGGGGATGAAGACGATCTCCGCCCACTCCAGCGCTTCCAGGCCGTGCGCGACGGCGTACGAGAGTCCGTCCCCGCCGGTCACGAGCCCGGCGGCCGCGCCGCACACCCGCACCTCGTACGGCATGCTCGCGCGGGTCGTGAACACCTGCGCGGGGATGCCGACATCGAGCGGCTTGGCCCCTTCGAGCACGAGGACGGCGACGCGGCGCAGGCGAGAGTCGGACACGCGCACGAGCCTACGCGGGCGCCTCTCAGGGCGTGTCCCCCCGCCACACCAGCCGGGCACGGCCCGCTCCCCGGCGGCCGGCCCGTACAGCGCCCGGCCGCCCGCGCCGAACGCGCCGAGCTCCGTGGGCAGCGCGATCTCCCCCGGCGGGTCCGTGTCGGCCGCCTCGGTGACGTCGAGCAGCAGGCCGTCGAGCGGGCCGCCCACCAGTTCCGCGTAGCGGCGCCCGGGGCGCGGGGCCGCGTCGTCGTGATCGGCGCCGTAGACCCTGCCCTGCAAGAACTCCTGTTCATCCATGGGTGCAGCCTGGCAGCCGCCACTGACAGCGGGCCGCGCATGACCCCACATGCCCTGGGTACGCGACCCGCTTCCGACCGCTACGACGACCGCGGCCGGATCGCGACGAGAGCGAGGCTGAATCCCCATGGACATCAACGGAACCCCGGTCCCCGACCCGTCGGGCGACACGCCCTCGACCGCTCAGCGGGCGCTGAGCGCGCTGGCCGAGAACACCGGCGACCAGAACGCGCTCGACACCCTGGCGGGCAGCGAGGTGCTCGTACCCGTACCGGACGAGGCCGCCGACGAGCAGGGTCCCGACGCTCCGGGTCTTGCGCTGCCGGTGATCGAGCAGCCGGGCGGCGAGCAGGTCGTGCCGGTGTTCACGTCCGAGCTGCGGATGACGGCTCTGCTGCCCTTCATCTCGCAGTGCCGCCCGGTGCCGCTGGGCGCGCTGGCGGCGGGCTGGCCCGCGGATCTGTCCCTGACCATCGACGCGGGCTCGCCCGACGCCCTGACGCTCAGCGGCGACGGCGTCCGGTCCCTGTTGGCCCGCTCCTAGCGCACTCCGGGAGCCCCGGGCGGACCGTGCCGTCGGCGGCGCGCGTCATGGCCGATCGTGGCTTTGCGCGCGAGACGGCGTAAAGATTCCGAGGATCTTGCGTTTGCCCGGGGCTCAGAGTGTTACTCCGACACCGTGGACGGCCGACCCTCGAAGCGGCGGGTTCGGCAGTGAGCCCGCCCTCCGCTCCTCGGTCGCCCGGGGAGCGGAGCCCACAGCGCAGAAGTGGTCAGAACCGCCGGGGCGCGGCGTGCGCCACCTCGGCCCCGCGCAGGACGAACTGGCGCTCCAGCTCACCGCGGACGCCGTCGTCCAGCTCGCCGGTCCTGGCCCACTCGATGAGCTGTCCCGCGACCGAGCGCAGCCGGGTGTTGCTCCGCATGGAGACCTCGCGCAGCACGTCCCACGCCTCGGCGGGAGGGATCCGGCCCACGGCGGCGACGACGCCCATCGCCTGGTCGATCTCGGCATGGGAGTGCACAGCCCGCTTCAGCTGCTCGACCTGGTTCTCCAGCTCGACGACTCGCGCCGCGTCGTCCCCCACGGGCGACGCCTGACGGCGAGATGTCGCGGGTACCACTGTCCACCTCCGCGGAACGGGTTCGGGTTCTTCACAGCGTCTCTGCCCTGTCTCACCCGTGCAACACACTCCGTGGCCAGGATGCTTCCGTATCTTGGCCGAAGGAGGTCGTCAGGCTCCCGTGCTCTCCCGCACGATCAGCTCGTGCCCGACCACGTGGTCCTGGAGCGGCCCCGCCGACGACTCCTCGACGCGGTCGAGCAGCAGCGCCACGGCGGCGCGGGCGATCTCCCGCTTGTCCGGGGCGATCGTCGTCAGGCTGGGGACGCTGAACCGGGATGCCTCGATGTCGTCGAAGCCGACCACGTCCAGGTCGCCGGGGACGCGCAGCTTCCGTTCGTGCAGGGAGCGCAGCGAGCCGAGCGCAAGGTGGTCGTTGAGGCACAGCAGGGCGTCGGGGCGCGGGCCCTCGTCCATGAGCGCGGCGGCCGCCCGCGCGCCGTCCCTCCAGTGGTACGCGTCCACGGGGACCACGAGGTCGCCGTCGAAGGGCACGCCGGCCTCCTTCAGCGCCTCGCGGTAGCCCTCGGTGCGCAGCCGGTCGGTGCCCTGGCGGCCTCGTACGCTGCCGCCGACGACGGCGATCCGGCGGCGCCCCCGCGAGAGCAGGTG
Organism: Streptomyces sp. Q6; assembly: GCF_036967205.1. Classification (NCBI taxonomy): domain Bacteria; kingdom Bacillati; phylum Actinomycetota; class Actinomycetes; order Kitasatosporales; family Streptomycetaceae; genus Streptomyces; species Streptomyces citrinus. Next base: position 7,889,444 of record NZ_CP146022.1, on the reverse strand, counting down.
CCGGGTGGCCTCGCGCGCGGCCGCGACGTTGTCGATGGCCACGTGGTCGGTGCTGCCCTCGGCGGGGCGCTCGCCGAGCAGGACCACGGGCAACCGGCGGTCACGGGTGGCCAGGTCGCGGGGGTGGAGGGCGAGCGGGCTGAGGATCACCCCGTCGGTGAACTGGGCGTCGAAGCCGTGCAGCGCGGCGAGTTCCCGCTCGCGTACGCCACCGGTCTGGTGCAGCAGGACGGTCTGCCCGCGCCGGTCGGCCTCCGTCATGACGTGCTTGGCCAGCTCGGAGAAGTAGGCGACGTCGAGTTCCGGCACGGCGAGGGTGATCATGCCGGTGCGGCCCTGCCGGAGCTGACGTCCCGCCATGTTGACGCGGTAGCCGAGGGCGTCGATCGCCTCCTGCACCGCCTCGCGGGTGCGGTCGGAGACGTGCTCGAAGTTGTTGATCACGTTGGAGACGGTCTTGGGCGAGACACCCGCGTACTCCGCCACGTCCTTGATCCTGGGTCTGGCCGCCACGCTGTTCATTCCTTCCGTCTGCCGTCTGTGATCGTACCCAGCGTCACGAATCGGTTTCGGGCCGGATCCTTGACCGTCCCAGGGATTTACATCGATGTAATCGTCATGGTGCCATGAGCCTCGCGCCGACCGGGAAGCCCCGCGCCCCGGCTCGGACGCCCATGATCACGCGCAGCGTCGACACGCGAGGAGCACCATGCCCGTCCCGCCCCCTCCGGCTCAGCCCCGACCCGAGTACCCCCGGCCGCAGTTCGCCCGCGAGGCCTGGCTGAATCTCAACGGCGAGTGGGAGTTCGAGATCGACCGCGCCGACACCGGTCTGGAGCGCGGCCTGCGCGAGCGCGCGCTGGCCGACCGGATCACCGTGCCGTTCTGCCCCGAGTCACAGCTCTCGGGGATCGGCGAGACGGACTTCCTGGAGGCCGTCTGGTACCGGCGGACCGTGACGGTTCCGGCCGACTGGACGGACGCCCGGGTGCTGCTGCACTTCGGCGCCGTGGACCACGACACGACCGTGTGGGCGGACGGCGTCGAGGTGGCACGGCACCGCGGCGGGTTCACCCCGTTCACCGCCGACCTCGGTGACGTGGCGGTGCCGGGGCGGGAGTTGACGATCGTGGTACGGGCCCGCGACAGCCGGCACGGCCCGCAGGCGCGCGGCAAGCAGGCCACCTGGTACGCCAACTCGCACTGCCACTACACCCGCACGACGGGCATCTGGCAGACGGTGTGGCTGGAGCCGGTGCCGCGCACGGTGGCCCTGAAGCGGCCGCGCGTCACGCCCGACCTGGCCTCCGGCTCGTTCTTCCTGGAGCTGCCGCTGACCGGCAGCGCCGCCGGACACCGGGTGCGCGCCACGCTCGGCGACGCGCGGGGCACCGTGGCGACCGCCGAGGCGCGCGCCGACCTCGACCTCGTGCCCCGGCTCGCGCTCACCGTGCCCGAGGACCGGCTGCGGGTGTGGTCGCCGGACGACCCGCACCTGTACGACCTCGTGCTCGAGGTCGTCGGCGCGGACGGCGAAGCGGTGGACCGGGTGACGTCCTACGCGGGGCTGCGCGCGGTGTCGATCGACGGGAAGCGGTTCCTGCTGAACGGCGAGCCGGTCTTCCAGCGGCTCGTGCTCGACCAGGGCTACTACCCCGACGGCCTGATGACCGCGCCGAGCGACGCCGACCTCGTCCGGGACATCGAACTCGGCCTGGCCGCGGGCTTCAACGGCGCCCGGCTGCACCAGAAGGTCTTCGAGGAGCGCTACCTCTACCACGCGGACCGGCTCGGCTACCTGGTGTGGGGCGAGTTCGGCGACTGGGGCTGCGAGGTCGGCGTGCGCGACGACAACCAGCGCCCCGACGCCTCGTACGTCACCCAGTGGCTGGAGGCGGTCGAGCGGGACTACTCGCACCCGTCGGTCATCGGCTGGTGCCCGCTCAACGAGACGTACCAGACGCTGCACGACCGCATCACGCAGCTCGACGACGTCACCCGGGCCATGTTCCTCGCGACCAAGCAGGCCGACGGCACCCGGCCCGTCATCGACGCGTCGGGCTACGCGCACCGCGTCCCGGAGACGGACGTGTACGACGCGCACTGCTACGAGCAGGACCCGACGGCGTTCGCGAAGACGATGCGCGGACTCGCCGAGGACAGGCCGTTCGTCAACTCGGGCCCCGAGGGCCGCGCTTGGTCGGTGCCCTACCGCGGACAGCCCTACTTCTGCAGCGAGTTCGGCGGCATCTGGTGGGATCCGCGGGCGGCGGCCGACGTCGCGGGGTCCGAGCGGGACGAGTCGTGGGGCTACGGCGAACGGCCGCGCACCGAGGCGGAGTTCGTCGAGCGGTTCACCGGTCTCACCGGCGTGCTGCTCGACGACCCGGACATGTTCGGCTACTGCTACACGCAGCTCACGGACGTCTTCCAGGAACGCAACGGCGTCTACCGCTTCGACCGCGGCGAGAAGGCCGACACCGCGCTGCTGCGCGCCGCCCAGCTCCGCCCCGCGGCGTTCGAGACACCGCGCCAGCCCTGATCCGTCCTCCCTCCCCGTCCCGCCTGCCCATTACATCGATGTACGAAGGAGCACCATGACCGGCACACCTGTCCCCGTCGGTCGCCCCGCGCTCACCCGGCGTCGCGCGCTGACGGCCGCGCTCGCGGCCGGCGCCTCGGTCCTCGGCGCCGGCGCGCTGAGCGGCTGCGGCAGCGCGCCGGCGGCCGACGAGTCGACCGTCCGTCTGTGGGACCCGTTCAGCGGGGCCGACGGCGGCCTGTTCGACGACATGGCGCGCACGGCGCGGCCCGACATGCCGGGCACCCGTATCGAACGCACCGTCCTGGAGTGGGGCACCCCGTACTACACGAAGCTCGCCATGGCCTCGGCCGGCGGGCGCGGCCCCGACGTCGCGATCGCGCACATGTCGCGCCTCGCCGGGTACGCGCCCACGGGGCTGGTGGACCCGTGGGACCTGGACCTGCTGGCCGAGTTCGGCGTGCGGCAGGGCGACTACGCGGACGCGGTGTGGTCCCGTACCCGGTACAAGGACGCCACGTACGCCGTCCCGCTCGACACCCACCCGTTCATCGTGTTCTTCCACCCGGAGCCGGTGAAGAAGGCCGGGCTGCTCACGAAGGACGGCACGCTCGACGCGGACGCGTTCTCCTCCCCGAAACGCTTCCTCGCGGCGAGCCGTGAGCTGGCGAAAGCCTCGGGCAGGCAGGGCATCGCCTTCGGGTACGCCAACGACACGGCGCAGGGCTGGCGGCTGTTCTACGGCCTGTACCGGCAGACCGGCGGGGCGTTCACGCTACCGCCGGGCGGACCCGCCGAGGTCGATCCGGACCGGATGGCCGAAGTCATCGCGTTCATGGCCGAGTTGGTCGGTGACCGGGCGAACCCGAAGCGGCTCGACTACCCCGCCGGGATCGCCTCGTTCACCAACCGGCAGACGGCGATGATCCTGTCCGGCGAGTGGGAGCTCGGCACCTTCAGGGCGGCGGACAAGGACGTGGGCGCCGCGCCGATGCCGACCGTGTTCGGGACACCGGCGGTGTACGCGGACTCGCACTCGTTCGTGCTGCCGCACCGCGATCACCCCGACGAGGAGCACCGCCGCCGCACGCACCGGACGGTGGCGGCGCTCCTGAAGGCCGGTCAGATCTGGGCGGGCGCGGGACACATCCCCGCGTACGGGCCGATCACCCGCACCCGCGCGTACGCCGGCCTGCTGCCGCAGGCGCACTACAAGTCGGCGCAGGACCATGTCGTGCTCGACCCGTCGGTCTGGTTCGCGGGCGCGGGTTCCGACTTCCAGAACGCCATGTCGCAGGTGCTCCAGCAGGCCCTCCTCAACGGTCTGTCCCCGGACCGTGCGGCGCGCGCGATGGTGCGGCGCCTCGACACCTTCCTCGCCAAGCCAAGCCCGGCCTGACCGGCCGCACACCTCGCAGGAGGCACGACGATGTCCTCTCCCCTCGCCCGGCCCCGGGCCCTGGCGGTACGGCGGCTGTTCTCCCCCGGCCTGCTGTTCGCGCTGCCGTTCCTCGCGCTGTTCGCCGTCTTCATGCTCTGGCCGCTGGGCCAGGGGCTGTGGATGAGCGTGACCGACGCGTCCCTGTCGGCGCACGCCCCGTCCTTCATCGGCGCCGACAACTTCACCGAGGCGTTCAAGGACGCCGAGATGTGGCGGGCACTCGGCCACACGGTCTGGTTCACCGCGATCTCGACGGTCCCGCTCGTCGTCGTGGCGCTCGGCATGGCGCTGCTCGTGCACACCGGGCTGCCCGGCCAGTGGGTGTGGCGGCTGGCGTTCTTCGCGCCGTACCTGCTGCCCGTCGGCGTCGTCGGACTGCTGTGGCTGTGGCTCTACCAGCCCGACCTGGGCCTGTACAACCACCTTCTCGACAAGCTCGGGCTCGGTCGACTCGCCTGGCTGAGCGACGAGTCGGTGGCCATGTGGGCGATCGCCCTGACGACCCTGTGGTGGACGGTCGGCTTCAACTTCCTGCTCTACCTCGCCGCGCTCCAGTCGATCCCCGACCCTCTCTACGAGGCGGCGGCCATCGACGGCGCGGGGGCCTGGCGGCGCCTGTGGTCGATCACGCTGCCCCAGCTGAGCCGGATCACGCTCGTCATCACGGTGCTCCAGATCCTGGCGTCCCTGAAGGTCTTCGACCAGGTGTACCTGCTCACCAAGGGCGGTCCGAACAACTCGACGCGGCCGGTCGTCGAGTACGTCTACGACGTCGGGTTCACCGGCTACCGGCTCGGCTACGCGTCGGCGATCAGCTACATCTTCTTCGCTCTCGTCGTCCTCGCCTCCGCCGTCCAGTTCGCCGTACTCCGCCGCCGGGAGAAGTGACCATGACCTCCACCGAAGCCCCCGCACGTCCCACTCCTCCGCGCACCGGTGCGCGCACCGTCCGCCCGTCCGGGCCGCCGCGGCGCCCGCACCGGTCGCGGACGAATCTGACGCTCGGCGAGAGCCGCACCGCCCGGGTGCTCGCCCTGGCCGTGCTCGCGGTCGCCGCCCTGGTGTGGCTCCTCCCGATGGCGTGGGCCGTGTTGACGGCGTTCAAGTCCGAGCAGGACGCGAGCAATCCGCTGAGGTGGGTGTGGCCCGAGCACGGGTTCACGCTCCAGGGGTTCCGCAGCGTGTGGGAGCGCGGCGACCTGCCGCTGTGGATGCTCAACAGCCTGCTCATCTCGGCGGCCGTCACCGTGATCACCGTGCTGGTGTCGGCGATGGCGGGCTACGCGTTCTCGCGCACGGTGTTCGCCGGCCGGCGCGGTCTGTTCGCCCTCACGATCGCGGCCGTCCTGGTGCCGCCGCAGATCCTGATCGTGCCGTGGTTCCAGCAGATGCTGACGCTGCACCTGCTGGACACGTACTGGGCGGTGATCCTCCCGCAGACGGTGGCGCCGGTGATGGTCTTCATCCTGAAGAAGCACTTCGACTCCCTGCCGCGGGAGTTGGAGGAGGCGGCGCGGATCGACGGCGCCGGGCACTGGCGGATCTTCTGGTCGGTGCTGCTCCCGCTGTCGCGCCCGATGCTCGCCGCCGTGGCGATCTTCGTGTTCATCGGGGCGTGGAACAACTTCCTGTGGCCGTTCGTGTCCACGTCCGACCCGGCCCTGATGACGCTGCCCGTCGGCATCACGTCGGTGAAGGACGCGTACGGCGTCCAGTACGCCCAGACGATGTCGTCGGCCGTGCTCGCCGCGCTGCCGCTCGTCGTCGTGTTCGTCTTCTTCCAGCGGCACATCGTCAAGTCCGTCGCGACGACGGGCCTCGGCGGCCAGTGATCCCGCCCTCTATTACATCGATGTAAGGAGCTGGTCGTGCGCACGCGTCCCCGTTCAGCCCTGCTCGCCGCGCTGTTCGCTCTGCTCGTCGGTCTCGTCGCGGCGCCGCAGGCCGCCGCCGAGAGACCCGCGGCGGTCGCGGCGGGCACCTTCCGCAATCCGCTGAACTCCGGCCCCGATCCGTTCCTGGCGTACGCGAACGGGGCCTACCACCTGACCACCACGCAGGGCGACAGCATCACGATGTGGCGCTCGCCGTCCCTGGGCACGCTGCTGGACGCCGACCCGATCACGGTGTGGACCGACACCGACGCGTCCCGCGACCAGCACATCTGGGCCCCGGAGTTCTACCGCTTCGGCGGCCGCTGGTACCTCTACTGCACCGCCGACGACGGCACCGACGACCACCACCGCCTGTACGTCCTGGAGTCGGAGCGCGACGACCCGGCGGGGCCGTACCATTTCAAGGCGAAGCTGGTTCCACCCCACCACGCCGCCGACTTCGCGATCGACCCCGGCATCCTCCAGCACGACGGCCGGCTCTACCTCGCCTACAGCGGCATCAACCCGTACCAGCACAACGGCCTGAACATCGCGCCGATGTCGAACCCGTACACCGTCTCCGGCGACGCGGTCGCGATCGACGCGGCGGGCGGGTGCCCCGAGGTCCGCGAGGGCCCGGAGTTCCTGAACCGCAACGGCCGTACGTGGATGACGTACTCGACCTGTGACACCGGCAAGCCCGACTACCAGGTGTGGATGATGTCCCTGGCGAACGGCGCGGACCCGCTCGTGCCCGGCAACTGGAAGCAGCACGCGGGGCCCGTCTTCTCCCGCGCCGACGACCGCGGTGTCTTCGGCCCCGGGCACCACGCCTTCTTCACCTCCCCCGACGGCACGGAGGACTGGCTGATCTACCACGCGAAGACGACGTCGGCGTACACGTACACCAACCGCACCACCCGGGCCCAGAAGATCTCCTGGAACGCGGACGGCAGCCCGGACCTGGGCACTCCGCTCGCGCTGGGCGCGACCCAGAACCTGCCCTCGGGCGACCCCGGTTCGGGCCCTGACTGGATCAACGACGACGGTCGCTCCAGCGGCTCCGGCACCCTCGCGTACACGGGCACCTGGAACTCCGGCACCGGGTGCGGCACGCAGTGCTTCTGGGGCGACGACCACTGGAGCGACCGGGCGGGCGACACCGCGACGTTCACCTTCACCGGGACGCGGATCGCGCTCCTGTCCGTACGGGACACGGGCAACGGCATCGCGGCGATCAGCGTCGACGGCGGTCCCGAGCAGCGCGTCGACTTCTACGGCGCGATCCGCACCGGCGAGACCGTCCAGTACCTCAGCCCACGCCTGCCGAGCGGCCGGCACACGTTGCGGGTCCGAGTGACCGGGGAGCACGACGCCTCGTCCGGGGCGTCGTTCGTGAGCGTGGACCGGGCGGAGGTCTACACGGACTGACGGGCCGCGGTCACCGCCACCGTCGTGTACGGCAGCGTGAACGCGCCGCCGACCGCGTCGATGGCGGCGCCCGTCCCCTCCAGGAGACGGGCGAGCTGCTCCGGGGTGTACCGGCTCGCCTCGCCGCTGGTGCGGATCTCCTCCAGCCAGGCGTCGCGGGTGCAGTGCCGCCGCCACGCGACGCGCCACTCCTCGGGCTCCTCGAAGGCGCCGGTGTCGCGGACCGCGCCGGACACCGTGCCGAAGATGGTTCCGTACGCGTCGAGGACCGAGCGCGACCAGGGGTTGCGCGGGGCGTCGGGCAACGCGCGCGCGTAGGCGGCGGCGAAGGCGTCCGCGAGGCCGAGCTCCGGTCGGACGGTGTTCCAGAACAGGGCGAGCCGGCCGCCGGGGCGCAGCACCTCGGCGGCCTTCGCCGCACCCGCCACCGGGTCGACCCAGTGCCAGGTCTGCCCGGCGACGACCGCGTCGAAGGTGCGGCCCCGCGCGCCCCAGGTCTCGAACGGCGCGACCTCCACGGCCAGTCCGCTCCCCGGGCGAAGGCGGCCATGCGCGGGTCGACGTCGACACCGAGCACCGTGCACCCCGCCGCCCGGAAGTGGCGGGCGACGATGCCGGTGCCGCAGCCGACGTCGAGCACGTCGGGTCCCGGCGCCGCGGCGGCGATCCGCTCGATCAGGGCGTCGGGGTAGCGCGGGCGGGTGCGGTCGTAGCGGGCGGGGTCGGCGCCGAAGGACTCCGCCATCTCACGGGACTTGTGCGGTTCGTTCGCCTCGGGGATGGGGTGAGTGGGCATGCGCCCACTCTAGTGGGCACTTGCCCACTCGTCTACGGTTGCCCCAGTCGACGAAGGAGACGTGCAGGTGCCGACGGGTGTGGCCATTCAGGATGTGCGCGCGCAGCTCTTCGACGCGGCCGAGCGCGTCCTGCTGCGGGACGGGGCCGAGGCGCTGACGAGCCGGGCCGTCACCACCGAGGCGGGCTGCGCCAAGGGCGTGCTGCACCGGCACTTCGCCGACTTCGACACCTTCCTCGCCGAGCTCGTCCTGGACCGGGTGGGCCGGATCGCGGAGCGGGCCGCCGCGCTGCGCTCGGCCGCCGGTTCGGGGAGCGTGGTCGCGCACCTCACCGACGCCCTGATGGGCCTGTTCAGCCCGGTCGCCGTGTCGATGGTCGGCCTCATCACCTTCCGCGACGCGCTGCGGGCCCGGCTGCGCGCGGCCGGACAGCCGGGCATCCCGGTCCTGACGCAGGCGGCGGCGATGATCACCGACTACCTCGGCAGGGAACGGGAGTTGGGGCGGATCGCGGCGGACGCCGACGTCGACACCCTCGCGCTCACACTGATCGGCACGGGCCATCTGCTGTTCGCGGGCCGCGACGAGGGCCCGCCGGGGACCGCGGACGTGTGCAAGGTCGTCACGTCGGTCGTCACCGGCGTCCTCACGGAGAGCTAGAGCCCGTCTGCGGACCAGGCCGTGCCCCGCTGGGCACAGGCGATCGACCGGACAACCGTTTGAGGGGTTCGGGGCGGTGACCGTCACCGCGGTACCGACACCGAAGTTGAGGTCCGTGACGCACCCCGACCCGACTGCGGGAGTGCGTCTCGGCGGCGGTCACGACACTGTGCGGGTGTGTTCGACGTGACCGCCGCCTTCGACCTTCGGCAGCACGGGCGCGGGCCCCCTCCGGTGGGAGGGGCCCGCGCCGTTCCTGTCCGTGCCGAGATCAGCCGCGTACGGACTCCAGCTCGCGCTCGTCCTGCGCGGGCGGCGCGGCGGCGAGGTTCTGCTGGAGCTTCTCGCCCTCGACGTCGACGTTCGGCAGCGCCTTGTCGAGCCAGCGGGGCAGCCACCAGGCCGACTTGCCGAGCAGCGCCATGACCGCGGGGACGAGCGCCATGCGCACGACCCAGGCGTCGAAGAGGACCGCGACGGCGAGTCCGAAGCCCATCATCTTGATCATGTCGTTGTTCTCCATGATGAAGCCGGAGAAGACGCTCATCATGATGATCGCGGCGGCGCCGACGACCCGGCCGCCGTGCTTGAAGCCGGTCACGATGGCCTCGCCGGGGCGCGCCCCGTGCACGTAGGCCTCTCGCATGCGGGTGACGAGGAAGACCTCGTAGTCCATGGCGAGGCCGAAGACCACACCGATCATGAAGATCGGCATCATCGACATGATCGGGCCCGGCTGGTCGACGCCGAAGACGTCCGCGAGCCAGCCCCACTGGAAGACCGCGACCACGGCGCCGAGCGCCGCCGCCACCGACAGGAGGAAGCCGAGCGCGGCCTTGAGCGGGACCAGGATCGAGCGGAAGACGAGCATCAGGAGGAGGAAGGCCAGACCGACCACCAGCAGCAGATACGGGACGAGCGCGTCGTTCAGGGTCTGCGAGAAGTCGATCGTCATGGCCGTCTGACCGGTGACCAGGACCTCGGTGTCGGTGTCCGCGCCGAGGGTCCTCGCCTCGCCGCGGATCGTCTTGACGATGCCCTCGGTCTTGTGGTCGCTGGGTCCCGAGGTCGGCACGACGGTCATGATGGCGGTGTCACCGGCCGGGTTGACCTGCGCCGGAGCGACCGCGGCCACGCCCTCGACCTTGCGCAGCGACGTGGCGACCGTCTTCGCGGCGGCCTCGGCGCCCTTGCCGTCGACCGTGACCATCAGCGGGCCGTTGAAGCCGGCGCCGAACGACTCGGACAGCATGTCGTACGCCTTGCGCTGGGTGCTGTCCGGCGCCGAGGTGCCCTCGTCGGGCAGACCGAGTTCCAGGCCGGCGGCCGGGACGGCGATCGCGCCGAGGCCGAGGACGCCGACGACGAGCACCGCGAGCGGGCGGCGCAGCACGAAGCGGGACCAGCGGGTGCCGAGGTTCGGCTTGCCCTCCGGCGCGGCCTGCTGCGCGGCGGACTTCTTGCGGTCCTTGCGGCGCAGCACCTTCTTGCCGGCGAAGCCGAGCAACGCCGGGATCATGGTGAGCGCGATGACCACGGCGATGGCGACGGTCGCCGCGGCGGCCAGGCCCATCTTCGTGAGGATCGGGATGTTGACGACGGAGAGGCCGGTGAGGGCGACGATGACGGTGAGGCCCGCGAAGACGACCGCGGAGCCCGCGGTGCCGGTGGCGCGACCCGCGGCCTCCTCCGGTTCACGACCCTCGGCGATCTCCGCGCGGTAGCGGGAGACGATGAACAGGGCGTAGTCGATGCCGACCGCGAGGCCGATCATCGACGCCAGCGTGGACGTGGTGCTGGACAGGTTCAGGACGCTGCCGAGCGCCGCGATGCCGGAGACGCCGATGCCGACGCCGATGATGGCGGTCAGCAGCGGCATGCCCGCCGCGATCATCGAGCCGAAGGTGATGACGAGGACGACCGCCGAGATGGCGATGCCGATCATCTCGGCGCTGCCGCCCATCTCCTGCTCGGCCTCGACGGCGTCGCCGCCGGTCTCGACGGTGAAGCCGTCGGCGCGCGCGTCGTCGGTGGCCTTCGTCAGGGCTTCGTGCGCCTCGTCGGACAGCTCGGTGCCGGCGACCTTGTAGGTGACGGACGCGTAGGCGGTGGTGCCGTCCTTGCTGACGGCGTTCGCCTTGTACGGGTCGGCGACCGAGGCGACCTCGGGGCCGTCGCCGAGCACGGTGACCAGCTTCTTGACGTCGGTCTTCTGCGCCGGGTCCGTGAGCTTCTCGCCCTCGGGGGCACGTATGACGACGCGGGCGGTGGCGCCCTCGGCGCTGGCCGCGGGGAACTTCTGGTCGAGGAGGTCGAAGGCCTTCTGCGACTCCGTGCCCGGCATGGAGAAGGAGTCGGCGGGCGGGGCCGGCGCGGCCGACGACGCGTAGCCGATCCCACCGAGCAGCAGCACCCACAGCAGGGCCACATAGCGGCGGCGCCGGAAGGACAGCCGCCCGAGTTTGTAGAGGAACGTAGCCACGGCGAAAGGGGCTCCCGTCGGGGTCGAAGGCAGGATCGACCGCCCGGCGGTGCGTCGTCGCACGTCAGGGAGGTCGGCAGGATCGTTCCTCTATGGTCTCCGGTCTCCAGGGTCCACAGGTCAGCCTGAGAGCCGGACTCCGCGCCCGTGTCTGATGTAGTCGACGGCACGGAGTGTCATACCTGGGGAGGAGCCGTACGAGATACGTGTAGACCCCCGGGTGGAAGGACCACCCGGGGGTCGCTCAGGGGTTACCCGAGGTCAGAGCCGCACGCCGGCTGCTTGGTCACCGCGGCGGAGCGTGCCGTGACGGTGACGGCGGCCGGCGTCGTCATCAGCGCGCCGGAGGAGGACGTCGTCCTCGCTCTCGTGCGGGGCACGGGGTCCCTGTCCCGTGCGACGCGGACGGCGGCCGGGGCCGGATCAGCTGGTCCGGAGGGTTCAGGCCGCCTGGCCCGGGTCGGTCAGCTCGTCGAGCCGAGAGTCGGTGGACTGGTGGGCCGCCTTGGCCGTGCCCAGTCCTTCGAACGCCGACCGGCGCTCCGTGATCTCCGCGGCCTCCGCCCTGATGCCGGCGCCGGCGACGTCCGTACCGCTCGACGGGTTCGTTCTCCACCTGCCGCTGCGCCGGTGACATCCCGTCGCGCGAGATCGGCTGCCGCGACCGCTCCAGCGCGTACTCCTCACGGCCTGCTCTCCGAAGGCTGAACGGGCTTCCTTCGGCATGGGCCATCGGTGCGCTGCCCGCGAGTTCACCTCCCGTACCGGCCCGGGACACCCGCCGCACCCTTCGCCCTCACACCAAGATCACAGGATGCCCTGGACATGTTCCCGACACGAAGGAGCCCGTACGTGGCCGCTCACCGGACTCCCCTGCTCGCCCTCGCGACGGCCGTCGCCGCGCTCGCCGTGACGGCCGCGGCACCGGTGCGGGCCGCCGCGCCGCTGCCGGCCGTCACCCCGCGCGCGGAGACGCCCGCGCTGCACGACGACACGGCGGGCGGCGACGCCGACGCCGACGACCCGGCCATCTGGCGCGACGCCGCCGACCCCGACCGCAGCCTCGTCATCGCCACGGCGAAGCAGGGCGGTCTGCGCGTGTACGACCTCGACGCCCGGGAGGTGCAGTCGCTCCCCGCGCCCGCCGCGCCGGGACCGGACGACGCGCCGGGCCGGTTCAACAACGTCGACCTGGTGCACAGCGCGCGCCTCTCCGACCTCGCGGTCACCAGCGACCGCGGCAGCGACCGGCTGCGCGTCTACCGGATCGACCGCGACCGCGCCGGCGGGCCGCTCACGGACGTCACCGACCCGAAGGCGCCCAGGATCTTCTCCGCGTCGCAGGACGAGGTGAACGAGCAGCGCACGGCGTACGGGCTCGCCACCTGGACCGACCCGAGGTCGGGCCGCTCGTTCGCGATCGTCAGCCGGCGCGAGCGCACGCGCTTGGCGGTCCTGGAGCTCACGGCCCGCGCGGACGGCACGGTCGGCTACACGAAGGTCCGCACCCTGGACCTGCCCGCCGGCTTCCGTCTCCCCAACGGCACGTCGTGGACGCCGTGCAACGAACCCGGGGAACTCCCCCAGATCGAGGGCATGGTGGTCGACCCGGCGACCGGCACCCTGTACGCGGGCCAGGAGGACATCGGCATCTGGCGGCTGCGCGCCGACCTCACCGGGAAGCCCCAACTGGTCGACAAGGTCAAGGAGTTCGGCGTTCCCGGCACGTACGACGAGACCACGGAGGAATGCGTGGCGGGCGCCGACCCCGGCTACGGCGGCACGCGCCTCACGGCCGACGTCGAGGGCCTGACCCTGGTCACCGAGAAGGACGGCGACGGCCTGCTGCTCGCCTCCAGCCAGGGCGACGACACGTTCGCCGCGTACGACCGCGAGATCGACGACGACAACGAGTACGAGGGCGGCTTCCGGATCACCCCGGCCTCGGCGACGCTCGACGGCTCCGAGGAGTGCGACGGCGCCGCCGCCCTGAACGAGCCGCTCGGCCGCCGCTACCCGAACGGCCTGTTGGTCGTGCAGGACGGGCACGACGCGCCGGGCGACCCCGACCGCCCGTCCACGAACTTCAAGTTCGTCGACCTCGGCAAGGTCACCTCGGCGATCGACGACTGACGGGGCCGGTGGGCGGCTCGCCCCACGGCGCCTCCAGCGCGGCCCGCAGTGCGGCGACCGCGTCCGCGCCGATGCGCTCGGCGAGCCGCGCCTCCAGCCGGTCGAGGGCGCGGCGGGCCCGGTCGTGGGCGTGCCGCCCCTCGGCGGTGCGGCGGATCAGCCGCTGCCGGGCCGACGCCGGGTCCGGCACCTGCTCCAGGAGCCCGGCGGCGACCAGCGCGTGCACGGCCTGGTGCACGGTCTGCCGGGTGACGCCCATGCGCCGGGCCAGCTCCGAGACGGTGGTGCCGTCCTTGTCGAGCGCGGCGAACAGCTGCACCTGCGGCGGTGTCACCGCCGGCACGCCGCCGCCCGCCAGATCGGCGAGCAGCCCCTCCTCGAACCAGCGCCGGGCCTCGCCCAGGAGCTGCGGCAGATCGCGTCGCGTCTCGGTCATGCATCCCTCGCAGTACAGCCGCCGCTCGCACGGCACTTGCCCGTCCCCCGTTCCGCGTGTCAGGGTACCTGACGTACATCGTCAGGCAGCCTGACAAAGCGAGGGTGAACAGTCATGACCATGGAGTACGCGACCCGGTGGCGCGCCGCCTCCCGGATTCCGGCCGAACCCGACAAGCCGTACGTCATCGAGAAGGGTGAGGGCGACCGGGCGCACCTCTTCGGAGACCTGATCACCGTCTACGCGGGCGGCGAGCAGACCGAGAACGCCTTCAACTTCTTCACCGTGGAGGGCCCGAAGGGCGACATCATCCCGGCCCATGTGCACGCGGAGACGTACGAGGTGTTCTACGTGACGCAGGGCGCCGTGCGGCTGTTCGTGGAGGACCTGGAGGGCGAGCAGATCGAGCGGGTGCTGACGCCCGGCGACTTCGGGTTCGTACCGAAGAACTGCCCGCACGCCTACCGCATGGAGCGCCATCACAGCCAGGTCGTCGGCGTCGCCGCCGGGCCCGGCGGGACCTTCGAGCGGTTCTTCGAGACGCTCGGCACTCCGGCGGAGGGGCTCGGCCTGCCGGTCGAGCCGTTCGTGCCCGAGCCGCGCAAGTTCGGTGTGGTGCCGCGCGAGTACGACGTGCGGTTCCTGCCCGACCACCAGTGGCGGACGTCGTGACGCCGGGCGGGCTGCGGGAGCTGATCCCGGCCCCGCATCCGGATGTGGCGCCGCTGCCGCCCGCGACCGCGCGCCCCTGCGGGGTGCGGACGCTGCGCGGTGTCCCGTACGCGGAGCCGGCGGGTGTCCGGCCGCTGGAGCTCGACCTGTGGCTGCCCGCGGACGCGCCCGGCGCCGCCCGCCCGCTGGTGCTGTTCGTGCACGGCGGGGCGTGGCGGCGCGGCCGACGCGACGACATGGGGCCGCATACCCGGGCGTGGGAGCCGGGGCCGTTCGAGCGGCTCGCCGCGGCGGGGATCGCGGTGGCCTGCGTCGACTACCGGCTGAGCGGCGAGGCACTCTTCCCCGCGCAGCTGGACGATCTGCGGGCCGCGCTGCGCTGGCTGACCCTGCGGGCGGCCGAGGTCGGCGTCGATCCCGAACGCGTCGTCGTGTGGGGCGAGTCGGCGGGCGGGCACCTGGCGTCGCTGCTCGCGCTGGCACGGGGCGGGCCACGGCTCGCGGGGGCCGTCGTCTGGTACGGGCCCGCCGATCTGACGACGCCGCGACCGCCGTTCGACCCGGCCGACCCGGCGACGCCGGAGGCCCTGCTGCTGGGCGCCGCGCCCGCGGACGTGCCCGAACGCGCCGTCGCCGCGAGCCCGTCGCGGCAGGCGCACGCGGACGCGCCGCCGTTCTTCGTCGTGCACGGCGAGGCCGACACGATGGTGGCGCACACGCACGGCCGCGATCTGGCGGCGGCACTGCGCGCGGCGGGCGCGCCGGTGGAGCTGCGGACGGTGCCGGGGGCCGACCACGGCTGGCACGGAGCGGACGGTACCCAGGTGCGGGAGATCTTCGACGCGTCCCTGGGATTCGTGCGCCGGGTCGGCTGACCCCTTTGCGGGGCGGCGCTGAGCTGGCACATTGGGTGGCGCGCCGCCCTGAAACCGGATCCGGCGTCAACTTCGAGGTCCAGTGCGAGGGAGTGCGATGAGCCCGCGGTTCGGCGACTACCAGTTTGAGATCTACCTCGACGGGCTGCGCGGGGTCGTCCCCATGCAGCCGATGGAGTTCGCCGCACTGGAGGAGCGAGCACGGGCGGCGCTGCCCCCGTCCGTCTGGTCGTACGTCGCGGGCGGCGCCGGCGACGAGCACACGCAGCGGGCCAATGTGCGGGCGTTCGAGCGGTACGGGCTGATGCCCCGCATGATGGTCGGCGCCGCCCAGCGGGACCTCTCGGTCGACCTGTTCGGGCTGCGCCTCGACTCTCCCCTGTTCATGGCACCGGTCGGCGTGATCGGCCTGTGCGCGCTCGACGGGCACGGGGACCTGGCGACGGCGCGGGCCGCCGCCCGCACCGGGGTGCCGATGGTGGCGTCGACGCTGTCGGTCGACCCGATGGAGGACGTGGCGGCCGCGTTCGGGGACACCCCCGGCTTCTTCCAGCTGTACACACCGACCGACCGGGACCTCGCCGAGAGCCTGGTGAAGCGGGCGGAGGCGGCGGGCTTCAAGGGCATCGTCGTCACGCTCGACACCTGGGTCACCGGCTGGCGTCCGCGGGATCTGTCGACCGCCAACTTCCCGCAGCTGCGCGGCCATTGCCTGGCCAACTACACGTCGGACCCGCGCTTCCGCGACCTGGCCGCCTCCACCGCACCCGACGACGTCGTACGCACCTGGGCCGGTGTCTTCGGCAACCCGCTCACCTGGGACGACCTGCCGTGGCTGCGTTCGCTGACCGATCTGCCGCTGATCCTGAAGGGCCTGTGCCACCCGGAGGACGTGCGCCGGGCGCGGGACGGCGGCGTGGACGGCGTCTACTGCTCGAACCACGGCGGCCGCCAGGCCAACGGCGGGCTCCCCGCGCTCGACGCGCTGCCGGGTGTCGTCGAGGCGGCGGACGGCCTGCCCGTCCTCTTCGACTCCGGGATCCGCTCGGGAGCGGACGTCGTCAAGGCCCTCGCCCTCGGCGCGACGGCGGTCGGCGTCGGACGCCCGTACGCGTACGGGCTCGCGGTCGGCGGTGAGGACGGCCTCGTCCACGTACTGCGCTCGCTGCTCGCCGAGGCGGATCTGACGATGGCCGTGGACGGCTATCCGACGCTCGCGGATCTGACGCCCGAGTCCCTGGTCACGCTCCCCCGGGCCTGACCGGGGTCAGCTCCGGCCATTTGGCGGTGCGGCCGTCGCCGGACGAGCGGCCTCGCAGCCGACGCACGAGCCACGGCCCCAGGAACGTGCCGACCCAGCGCGCCTCGGCCGCGACCCTCCGCAGCCCCTGCGGCACCGGTGTGTCGGGCGGCGGCAGCGGGCGCGTCCAGCTGTCGTCGCTCCCGGGCAGCCCGAGCGCGTCCGCGAGCGCGGCGGCGATGCGGTCGTGGCCGAGCGGACTGGCGTGCAGCCGGTCGGCGCACCACAGCCGCGGATCGGTGACGACCGGGTGGTCGGCGGTGTCGACGAGGACGACGCCGTGCCGGTGGGCGGCCGCGCGGATCCTGGAGTTGAGGTCGACGACGCGCCGCGCGAGCGGCCGGGCGAGGGGGACGAGCCGGCCGACGTCCGGGAACGTCACGCCCACGACGGTGGCGCCCGCCGTACCGAGTCGGGCGTACATCGCCTCCAGGTGCCCCGCGACGGCGGCGGCGTCGAAGGACGGCCGCATCAGGTCGTTGACACCCGCGACGACGGTGACCAGGTCGGGTTCCAGGGCGAGCGCGGGGCCGAGCTGCTCGGCGTGCACCCCGGCGGCGAGACGGCCGCGCACGGCCACATTGGCGTAGCGCACGTCCGGGTCCACCACCGCGAGACGCTCGGCGAGCCGGTCGGCGAAGCCGCGCAGCCCGGTCGCGTCGTCGCCGTCACCGACCCCCTCGGTCTGGCTGTCGCCGAGGGCGACGTACCGCAGATACCTGCCGCTGTCCGTCATGGCGTTCACCGCTTCGGGGCCGGGAGTGCGTGCGGGGGTTCACAGGCGTGGGCCTTCGCCGAGCGGGCGGCGAAGGCGGTGAGCGCGGCGCGTTCCGCGCTCAGCTCCACAGAGGTCGGCGACCGCTTCTTCGCGGTGCGTTCGTCCAACGAGGACAGCTCGAACAGGGCTGTTCCGTCGGGGCACTCGGCGGTCGTCCAGGTCGAGCCGCGCTCGGAGGTGCGCAGATGCGCGGGCCGGTCGGCCGCCGGAACCTCGTCGTCGTACGACCGCTCGTACTCGGCGTACCGGCGCTGGGCGTACGCCCCGTAGTCGGCGGTCAGGACGGTGCTTTCGGTGCCGGTGCCGGTGAGCCTGCACACCTCGTACGGTGCGCCGTTCCTGGCGGTCTCGGTCGCGCGGGTCAGCGTGCGGGTGCCGGGGACCCCGGCGCACGTTCCGGAGGCGGTACGCAGCGGCTCGTACTCGTCGTCCGCGAGCACCGGAAGGTCCAACGACCTGATGGGGTCGCCGAGTTCGGCTTCGCAGCCGCGTGCCCGAGCGGCCTCGGCGGCCGTGGTGGTGGCGATGCGGGCGTACGCGGGGCGGTTCGCCGGGTCGTCGAGCGTGCCGTCGAGGGTGCTGGTGACGGTGACCGACAGGCTTCTCCCGCCGGTGCAGGGCAGGACGAGGGCGACCCCCGCCTCGACGCTCGCGGCAGGTCCGTCTCCGGGTCGCGCATCGCGGGCACCGGTCCAGAACAGTCCGGACCAACCGTGACCGACGGGCACCGGCAGGACGGAGCTCGTCGCGTGGCCGAAGTAGCCGCCGGTCTCCGAGCCGCCCGCCCGCGTGGTGTCCTCGACGAGGATCTCGGCGCTGCCGTGGACGGCCACCCGGCAGTGGGCCACGCCGCCGCCCCGCTCGTCGACCTCGACCGCGCCCGACCCGAGGACGTCGCGCACGGCGTCCCGGTCGAGGAGTCCGCCGCAGGCCTCGTCGAGCGCGGCGTCGTCCCGCCACCGCTGGAAGTCGCCGTGGAACAGCAGGAATCCGGCGACGAGCACGACGACGGCCAGGGGCGCGCCGATCGCGACGCGCACCGTCCTGGTCACTGCCATTCCTCCACCTCCCCGATCACCGTCGTGTCGTGGCAGTGCCGCAGCCGGGGCCAGGCGGCGGGGTCGTCGAGGTAGGCGTCGAGCACCTTCCGTACGGAGGCGGAGAGCGCGGCCCGCCGGGCCTTGCTCACCTCGATGTCGAAGCCGTGGCCGTCGACCTCGAAACCCGCCGTGACGCGGTGGTAGGTGGGTCCCGCCGCGCACCGCGAGCGGGCCCACAGATCGAGGACGGCGTCACCGCCCTCCTGCGGGATGGTCCTGGCGCGCCGGCCGTCCTGGAAGTCGGGGGTGTCGCCCGAACTGCGGTACTGGTCGTACGCGGCGTCGCCGACCGGGCCCGCCCAGCTCGCGGCGGTGATCGCGGTGACGTCCCACTCCTCGGGGGCCTCGGTGTCGGAGTAGGCGGTGCACACGCTCAGCAGGCGCGAGTCCTGGAGGTCGCCGCCCGCCGTCCACCGGCCGGGGAAGCCGGTCCGCGCGCCGAGGCCGCGGCACTTCGGCTGATCGCGCCCCGGCTCGTCGACGGAGGTGACCTTGTAGTCCTCGGTGACGTGGGCCTCGTACGGGTCCACGACCTCGGCGGGCTCCTTCAGCGGGGCACCGCCGCACTTCTGCCGTGCGGTGATCTCGTTCGCGAGGTGCACGGCGGTCCGGAAGTCGGCGGCCGCTCCCGCGTGCGGCAGGTCGACGACGGCGTCGACCTGGAGGAGCCCGGTCGTCCGGACCTGGCCGCGCAGGCCGTTCGGGCACTCGGCGAGGATCCAGGCGCCGCCCTGCTTCCGTGTGCCGCCGGTGAGTCCCGGCGCCTCGCGCTCGGGCCCGTACGCGCCCGGCGCGAGATCCTCCACCTCGACCGGGACGGAGAGGTACGACAGGACCGGCACGGCCGTCACCCGCACCGATCCGTGACCCGGCCACGTGACGGAGCAGTGGGCCGCCGAGCGGCTCCGCTCGTCCGGTTCGAGCTCGGTGCCGTACTGGTCGACGCGTCCGGCGACCGCGTCGGGTATGCGCCCGCGCAGTTCCTCGTACGGCAGCATGCCCGCGCACGCGCGCTTCAACTGGGCCCGGTTCGCGGCGAGATGGCCGCCCTCGTCGCCGCTCGACGCGATGACGGTGGCCACTGCCGCGATGAGCGCCATGGCCAGACCCCCGAGCACGACCGCGCGTCTTCGCGGCACACGACGTCGTTGTGGCACGTCCCCTCCCCCGTTCCCCCGTGGCCCGCCGCCGCGATCCCCGTTCCCCGTGTCGTACGGCTGCGGAACCTATCAGCCGTCTGTCGGACCCTGAGCGAGCAGGTCCGTCGCGGCCTCCCAGCGGAACTCCCCCTCGGCGAAGCGCACGCCCATCCCGCGCAGCCGTCGCAGACTGTCCCGGTAGGCGGGGTGGCGGGCCAACTCCTCGTTCACGCGCGGCAGTACGACGACGGGGACGCCCGCCCCGTACGCCTCGCAGAGCGTCGCCACGGCGAGGGTGTCGGCGATCCCGCCGGCCCATTTGTTGAGCGTGTTGAACGTGGCGGGCGCGACGACGATCGCGTCGGCGGGCGGGAACGGGCGCGGGTCGGCAGGAGTGCGCCACGCCGAGCGCACGACGCGGCCGGTCTGCGTCTGCACGGCGGCCAGGTCGAAGAAGCCGCCCTGCGCGGCGGTCGGCGTCGCGATCACCCCGACCTCCCAGCCGTGGTCCTGCGCGTCGGCGACGAGCTTGCCGACGCCGTCGGCGATCCCGGCCGCGCACACGACGACGTAGAGGAAGGGCTTCGGTGCGGCGGGCTCAGCCATGGGTCACCGCGTCGATCAGGTCGGCGAGGGCGGCCGCGGTCTTCGCGAGGCCGTCGTGGGGGGTGACCGGTTCGTCGAGGTAGACGTCGCGGCGCAGTTCCAGCATGAGGGCGCTGACCCGGGCGTCCTCGCCGTAGTGGCGCAGCGGCACATAGGTGCCGGCGAACGGCGTGTTCAGGCCGCTCTCGCCGAGCGGCGCGAACGCCTCGCGGGCCGCGGTGAGCAGGGCGTCGGGCGTGTGGAAGGGGTCGGTGCCGAGGCAGACCGGCGGGCGGGGGTCCTCGCCGTGGAGTTCGTACGGGAGCGCGCGGCTGGGGTACGAGTGCACGTCGATGATCACGGCACGGCCCGTCGCGGCGATGCGGTCCTCGACGGCCCGTGTCATGGCCTCGGCGTACGGGTCGAAGTACGCGGCGATGAGGTGCGCCTCGTCGGCGGGCGGTTCGGCGCGCAGCGGGGCGCGCCGCGTGGTCCGCGTGTACACGGCACCCATGCCGACGGCCCGCATCTCCTCCCGCTCGTCGGGGAACCGCTCGGGGTCGACGACGAGCCGCGACAGTTCGTTGACGAAACGCCACGGTGTGACGGACGCGGCCCGGGCGGCCTGTTCGGCGATGTCCTGGGTGCGGGCGTCGGTGATGAGGTCCAGTTCCCGCTCCAGCGCGGCGTCGTCGACGACGATGCCGCGGCGGACGGTCGGCGGGATCGTGCGTGCGCCGTGCGGCACGTGGAGCAGTACGGGTGAGTCCGGCCCGCCGGGCAGGAGCCGGTGACCGGGTGGGGCGCTGGGCGTCGTGTCCATGCCCCTACTCTCCCCCGGCCGTCCCACGGGGTGGAACCCGTGGTGTCGGTCCGTGGACCGGCGCTCGGCCCGCCGGGGCGCCGACGGCCGCTCCCGGTGTCGGGGGAATATGCCATGGGCCTCCCCGGTTGACCGCCGTGAAGGAGGCACCACCGATGGAGCAGAAGTACTACACGCACGGGACGGCCGCGGAGCGCTGGGAGCGCGCGCAGATGTTCTTCGACGCGAAGGAGTACGCGACCGCCGCGCGGATCCTCGACGGTCTCGTCGAGGAGGTCCCGGAGCAGGTCGGTCCGCGGCTGCTGCTCGCCCGCTCCTACTACCACTCGGCTCAACTGCGCCGCGCCGAGGCCGAGTTGCTCGCCATCGTCGAGCGCGACCCGGTCGAGCACTACGCCCGGCTGATGCTCGGGCGGACGCTGGAGCGGCAGGGCAGGGGTGCCGAGGCGGCGCCGCATCTGCGGATGGCGGCGGCGTTCGCCGGTGACTTCCCGGAGAGCTGAACAACCCCGACCATCCAGGGTGCGGCCGGTGCGCGAGCCCGGCCGCACCCTTGTGAGCAGCGGCTCGGTTAGCCTTGCGGAACGATGAACCGCACCGAGCAGCCCGCACCGGCCCCCCGTCTGACCACCCCCTGGGGGGAGGTCGGCCTCACCCGCTATCCGGAGGATCCCCGCGATCAGCTGCGCGCGTGGGACGCCGCGGACGCCTATCTCCTCAAGCACCTCGCGGAGTCCGGGATCGAGCTGACCGGCGCGGTCGCGGTCGTCGGCGACCGGTGGGGCGCGCTGGGCACGGCGCTCACGGGGAGCGACGCGTGCGCTCCGACGCTGATCTCCGACTCGCACCTCGGGCAGCGGGCGACGTCCGCGAACCTGGAGCGGAACGAGCGCACGGGCGCCCGGCTCCTCACCACCCAGGACACCCCGCCCGAGCGCGTCGACGTCCTTCTCGTACGGGTCCCGAAGAGCCTGGCCCTCCTGGAGGACGCGCTGCACCGGCTGCGGCCCGCCGTCCACAAGGACACCGTGGTCATCGGCACCGGCATGGTGAAGGAGATCCACACCTCGACGCTGAACCTCTTCGAGCGGATCATCGGTCCGACCCGGACCTCGCTCGCGGAGAAGAAGGCGCGGCTGATCTTCACGACGCCGGACCCGCGGCTGACGCCCGGCCCGAACCCGTGGCCGCACCGCTACGAGCTCCCGGACGACATCGGCGCGCTGGCGGGCCGTACCGTCGTCAATCACGCGGGGGTCTTCTGCGCGGAGCGCCTCGACATCGGCACCCGCTTCTTCCTGCGGCATCTGCCGCACGGCACCGGCGCCACGCGCATCGTCGACCTGGGCTGCGGCAACGGCGTGGTCGGGGCGAGCGCGGCGCTGACCGACCCGGACGCGGAGGTCCTGTTCACGGACGAGTCGTTCCAGGCGGTCGCGTCGGCGGAGGCCACCTACGCGGAGAACCTCGGCGACCGGCCGGGCAAGGCGGTCTTCCGCGTCGGGGACGGGCTCGCGGGGGTCGCGCCGGACAGCGTGGACCTGGTGCTCAACAATCCGCCGTTCCACACCCATCAGACGACGACGGACGCGACGGCCTTCCGCATGTTCACGCAGGCGCGCGAGGCGCTGCGGCCCGGTGGCGAACTGTGGGTGGTCGGCAACCGGCACCTGGGCTACCACCTGAAGCTGCGGCGCCTGTTCGGCAACAGTGAACTGGTCGCGAGCGACCCGAAGTTCGTGGTCCTGGAGGCCGTGAAGCGGGAACCGTCAGAGGGGCCGGGCACACGGCGCCGGTGACGCGGCGGCCGCCGTGAACGCGGCACCGGCCCACACCGCGAGCCCGCGCGGGACGGCGAAACACGACGGACGTCGACATCACGCCCCGGGCGGCCGATGCCCGTTCGCAGGACGGCCTCGGTGTGGGGTGCGATGAGTTCCGGCGGCTCCGCCGGTCTGGCCTTGTGATGGGTCGGATTCGATCGGCCCCGCGTGGGAGGAGTGCGGGACATGGCGGTGGGTGTCTTCGCGGGGATCCCTGTCCGTGACTACAAGAGCGCCGTGGAGTGGTACACCCGGCTGCTCGGCAAGGAGCCGGCGTTCTTTCCCAACGACGTCGAAGCCGTGTGGCGGCTGGCCGAGGACCTGTACGTGTACGTCATCGTGGACGCGGCGCGCGCCGGGGGCGGCGTGGGCATGATCTGGCTGGACGATCCGGCGTCCGAGGTGGAGCGGATCGCGGAGCGCGGACTGCGGCCCGTGGACGTGGAGCGGCACGACAACGTCTGCAAGTGGGTCTTCCACGACGCCGACGGCAACGAGACGGGGATCGGCGGCGAGGTCGCGCCCGCCCCCTGAGTGCGCGGGCGGGGCCGGGACCTTGTCGGAACGAATGGCTCCGGGCGACGATGCCCGGATGAAGGGTGATCTTTTCGCGAGTGAGTTCATGGTCCAGGCCGCCGTGGCGCCGGGCATGTCCGTGCAGAACGCCAAGTCGATCCGGTACGTGATCGACGGCGAGATGCTGGCGCGGCAGGGGGCGATGATCGCCTACCGGGGGAATCTGCAGTTCGAGCGGAAGGGGCAGGGGGTCGGCGGCATGCTGAAGCGTGCCGTCACCGGGGAGGGGCTCGCGCTGATGAAGGTGCGCGGGCAGGGCGAGGCATGGTTCGCGCAGGAGGCGCAGAACGTGTTCGTCGTCGACATCGAGCCCGGCGACGTGTTCACGGTCAACGGCCGCAACGTCCTGTGCTTCGACGCGACACTCTCGTACGACATCAAGACCGTGAAGGGCGCCGGCATCAGCGGCGGCGGTCTGTTCAACTCCGTGTTCACCGGGCACGGCAAGCTGGGTCTGGTCTGCGAGGGCAATCCGCTGGTGCTGCCCGTGTCGCCGCAGCAACCGGTGTACGTGGACACCGACGCGATCGTCGGCTGGACCGCCAACCTCCGTACGTCGCTGCACCGTTCACAGTCGCTCGGCTCGATGATCCGGGGCGGTTCGGGCGAGGCCGTGCAGTTGATGCTGGAGGGCGAGGGGTTCGTCGTCGTACGGCCCAGTGAGGCGACCCCGCAGAAGCCGCAACAGCACTGAGACCCGTCACGTCGTGAAGTTCCGGCGCCGCGTGAGCGGCGCTGGACAAACGGAGCGCCCTGCCTCTATTTGGCGATAGTGAGACAAGACGCCGCACACCCCATCATGATGGGGCCATGGGGGGAACGACGCCTGCGTCCGGTCCGGACCGCCGCGGCACTGAGTGCCGCCCGGCGTCGGCCGACGCTGTCCGACAGCTGCCGCTTCGGCGCCGGTTGAGCTCCGCCGACGCCTCGCCGGTACTGACCGCCGGCGACATACGGTCCAGGAGACCAGGCCCCCGCCCAGGGCGGGCAGCCCGAACCGACCGCTTCAGCACGGTCGTTCGCACAGCCGCGACCCCGGCCCGACCACCACTCACCGTCTGAGTCGGAGCCGATCACGGGCCGGGCCCGTCCGTCCGACGCGGCCGCCCGCCCGTTCACGCATCACGCCGACCGATGCCTCACGTCTATGCCGGGCGCGGGTTCTGCGCGAGCACCGTGCCAGGGGGGATTCCACATGCCAGGGAAAGCGACGTCCGTCATGAAGTCCGGGGCCAAACGGCTCCTGGCACGCACCGGATTCGACATCGTCCGCAGCACCCGCCCGCGGGGCGGGGTCGACGACTTCATCCCGTTCGAGGCGACCATGCGGGCCGCGCGGGCGGCAGGACTGTCGGTCGGCGACTACATCGACGAGGTCATGAACGGCACGCCGGGCGCCACCCGGTCGACCATCGAAGAACTGGGCGCGCTCGGCGTCTTCGCCGCCGACCCGCGCACCGTCCTGGAGATCGGCCCCGGCTCCGGGCGCTATCTGGAGCAGACCCTGAAGGAGTGCTCGCCGAGCCGGTACGAGATCTATGA
Organism: Streptomyces sp. Q6; assembly: GCF_036967205.1. Taxonomy (NCBI): domain Bacteria; kingdom Bacillati; phylum Actinomycetota; class Actinomycetes; order Kitasatosporales; family Streptomycetaceae; genus Streptomyces; species Streptomyces citrinus. The sequence continues at coordinate 7,864,435 of NZ_CP146022.1, read as the reverse complement.
GACGGCCGCTCCCTGGGCCGACTACCTGGTGGAGACCTTCGGGGTGGTCGCCCGGCCCGTCGCCGGATGGAGTCTCGCCCCGACGCCCGACGCGAGCGTCGACCTCGTACAGGCCCACAAGGTCTTCAACACGCTGACGTTCCTCGGGACGTCCCGCTACTTCTTCGAGATGGCACGCGTGACACGCCCCGGGGGCCGGATCGTCTTCGACGTGATGACGGAGAGCTGTCTGGACCCGGCCGCGGTGCGCGCCTGGGCGACCCGCGGCGGTGACGGGCACGACTCCTATCCGGCCGCCGTGCCCCGCCGGATGTGCGTGGACCTCTTCGCGACGCTCGACTGCGACCTGGAGGCCGGGTTCCTGGCCCCCATGGGTGTCGCCTCGACGGAGGTACTCGTCTTCAGGAAGAGGGACTGAGGCGCCGGGGAGACGGACTCAGGCGTTCAGGAAGAGGGAGTGACGCGCTGTCGTTCGCTGACCGCGATCCGGGCCAGCTTCGTCAGCATCATCCCGTTGCGGACCTTGACCAGGTAGTCCACCGGCAGCCCGTGCATACGGGTGCCGGGGCCGCGCAGCGGGTGCCAGTCGAGGACGAAGAGGGTGTGCTCGCCCCACGGGACGAGCCGCATGGCGACGCGGGCGGCCCCGAACGGGTCCGCCTTCGCCTCCAGCTCCAGCCGACGGCCCGGCTCGCAGATCCGCACGACGCTCTTGTCGTCGAGGGTCAGCGGGCCGATGCCGACCCGGAACGTGATGGTGGAGCCCACCTCGGGCCAGTGGGGGTCCTCGGCGAGCACTTCCTGGTTCCCCGTGACCCACTCCCCGTACCGGTGCCCGTCGGACAGCAGGCGCCAGACCTCGGACGGCGGGCTCAGGATCAGACGGCGGTTGCGGGCCACGGGATCACGCTCCTTCTCAGGACCAGCGTTCAGCCCCGGTACGTCTCCAGCAACCGGAGCCACACCTCGCTGACCGTCGGATACGCCGGGACCGCGTGCCAGAGCCGGTCGATCGGGACCTCGCCGGCGATCGCGATCGTCGCCGAGTGGATGAGCTCGCCGACACCCGGGCCGACGAACGTGACGCCGAGCAGAACCTCCCGGTCGAGGTCGACGATCATGCGGGCGCGGCCGGTGTAGCCGTCGGCGTAGAGGCCGGATCCGGCCACGTTCGCGAGGTCGTAGTCGACGGCGCGGACCCGGCGGCCCGCGGCTTCGGCCTCGGCGAGGGTCAGGCCCGCGCTCGCCGCCTCGGGATCGGTGAAGACGACCTGCGGGACGGCGTCGTGGTCGGCGGTCGCGGCGTGCGCGCCCCAGCGGTCGGTCTCCAGGAGCGGGACGCCGGAGGCGCGCGCGGTGATCGCGGCGCCCGCGATCCGCGCCTGGTACTTGCCCTGGTGGGTGAGGAGCGCCCGGTGGTTGGCGTCGCCGACGGCGTAGAGCCACTGGCTGCCCTGGACCCGCAGCGAGTCGTCGACGGACAGCCAGGAACCCGGCTCCAGGCCCACCGTCTCCAGTCCGATGTCGTCGGTGCGCGGGGCGCGGCCCGTCGCGAAGAGGATCTCGTCGGCGTCGAGCGTCGTGCCGTCGTCGAGGGTCGCGGTGACGGTGCCGCCCTCGCGGACGACGGCCCGCACGGAGACGCCCGTACGGATCTCGGCGCCCGCCTCGCGCAGCGCGTCCGCGACCAGCTCACCGGCGAACGGTTCCATGCGCTCCAGCAGGCCCCCGCCGCGTACGAGGACGGTGACCCGGGAGCCGAGCGCCTGCCAGGCCGTGGCCATCTCGGTGGCGACCACGCCGCCGCCGACCACGATCAGGCGGCCGGGCACATGGTCCGCGCTGGTGGCCTCGCGGCTGGTCCAGGGCTTCACCTCCGCCAGACCCGGCAGGTCGGGCAGGGCGGCGCGCGTGCCCGTGCAGACGGCGACGGCGTGCCGCGCGGTGAGCGTGGTGCGCGTGCCGTCCTCGGCCGTGACGGTCACCGTGCGGGGGCCGTCGAGGCGGCCGTGGCCGCGGTACAGGTCGACGCCGATGGACTCGATCCAGCCGACCTGGCCGTCGTCCTTCCAGTGGGAGGTGTAGTCGTCGCGGTGGGCGAGCACGGCGGCGGCGTCAAGATCGCCCTGCACGGATTGGCGCAGGCCGGGCACCCGGCGGGCGTCGGCGCGGGCGATCACCGGGCGCAGCAGCGCCTTGCTGGGCATACAGGCCCAGTACGAGCACTCGCCGCCGACGAGTTCGCTCTCCACGATCGCGGCGCTCAGGCCGCCCGCCCGTGCCCGGTCCGCGACGTTCTCGCCGACCGGTCCCGCTCCCAGCACTACAACGTCGTACGCGATGGCTTCCGTCATGCGTCCCAGTGTCCCAGTGTGATCGAAGGTGTGCGTGCCGAGCTCTTGGGTACGTGCGCGGAATACGTCCGCCATGCGGACGGTTGTGCACAGCGGCAACGCCCCACGGCTTCGCCCCGAACCCCAGGAAGCAGGAAGAGGGAAACACCATGAGCAGCACCACTGTGGAGCTGACCAAGGAGAACTTCGATCAGCTCGTCACGGAGAACGAGTTCGTGCTGATCGACTTCTGGGCGTCCTGGTGCGGCCCCTGCCGGCAGTTCGCTCCGGTCTACGAGAAGGCCGCCGACGCCAATCCGGACCTGGTCTTCGGCAAGGTCGACACGGAGGCGCAGCCCGAGCTGGCCGCCGCGTTCGGCATCCAGTCCATCCCGACGCTGATGATCGTCCGCGACCAGGTGGCCGTCTTCGCGCAGCCCGGCGCGCTGCCGCAGGAGGCGCTGGACGACGTGATCGGGCAGGCGCGCAAGCTCGACATGGACGAGGTGCGCAAGTCGATCGCGCAGCAGCAGGAGCAGGGCCAGGGCGGTCAGCCCGAGCAGGGCTGACGTCGGTGTACGAACAGGGAGGCGGTCGCCGCGGCGGCCGCCTCGTCGCGTATCGGGACCGGCCGGATCAGGTGGACTCGCGCCGGACGAGGGTCGCCCCCATCACGTCGCGGACCTCCGGCTCGGCCGCCGGGTCGCGGACCAGCCGGTCGACGAGTTCGGCCAGCTCACGGCCGGACGGCAGATCGATACGGACCGTACTGAGGCGGGGCCGCAGCAGCCGCCCCAGCATCAGGTCGTCGGCGCCGATCACGGCGACGTCGCCGGGCACGGCGCAGCCCGCGTCCTGCACGGCGCGCATCAGGAGCATCGCGTACTCGTCGTTGTACGCGAAGACGGCCCCGAGCCCCAACTCGCTGATCCGTGAGGCGACTTGGGCCGCGTCCTCCTCCTCGTAGGCGAGCGGCAGCGGCACCGCGTCCGCGCCCGTTGCGCGTACACCCGCGAGACGGGGCTCGGCGAACGCGTCGAGGCCCTCCTCGCGGGGCATGACGACGCCGATGCGGCGGTGGCCGCGCGCGAGGAGGTGCTCGGCCGCGACCCGGCCGACCTCGCGGTGGTCCATGAGCAGCGCGTGCGCGTCCTCGACGGGGGCGGGGCCCAGCGTGATGACGGCCTTGGCGCCGGACCGCTTGAGCACGGCGATGCCGTCGGGGCCCATGCCGACCGGCGCGAGCACGGCGACGGGACGCAGCTCGGCCCAGGCGCGGGCCGCGTCGTCACCGCCGACCCCGACGCTCCCGTACTGCACCACGGTGTAGTCGAGGCGGCTCAGCGCCCACTGCAATTCGTTGAGGAACCCGCTGTACAGGGGTCCTGCGGGGACCTCGGGGGTGGGCATCAGGACGATGCGGGTGTGTCCGGCGCGCAGGCTGCGGGCGGCGGCGTGCGGGACGTAGCCGAGTTCCTTGGCGGCCTCGTGGACGCGGCGGCGGGTGGGTTCGCTGATGCGGACGGCACTGGTGTTGTTCAGGACGTAGCTGACCGTGGCACGCGAGACACCGGCCAGGCGTGCGACATCCGCGCTGGTCGGCACGGCGCCCCGGGCGGACTGCTTCGCGGGCGCCTTGGGGGCGGACGGCTGCTGGGCGGGCTGCTGCTTCGGTATCTGCACCATGACGTACGGCATCTTTCCAGACGGGGTACGGCAGAAGGCTCCCGGGCGTGCTCCGGGGGGGCGCCGTGGGGCTAACGTGCGTTCACCTGAGGGGAATGGGGGGCTGTCCATGAGGAAGTCAGGGGTCACCGGGACGCCGCTCGGCCTGGCCGACGCGGCACGGGCGCTGGCGGACGGCACGGTGTCGTCGCGCGCGCTGGTCGAGCGGACGTTGGCCGGGATCGAAAGGACGCAGCCGGTCCTGAACGCGTTCCGGCGGGTCCGTGCCGAGGCGGCGCTCGCCGAGGCCGACGCGGCGGACCGGGCGCTCGCGGCGGGCGGGCGGCTGCCGCTGCTCGGCGTGCCGGTGGCGGTGAAGGACGACATGGACGTGGCCGGGGAGCCGACGGCGTTCGGCTGCGCCGGAGAGTTCCCGCCCCGGACCGAGGACGCGGAGGCGGTGCGGCGGCTGCGTGCGGCGGGCGCGATCGTCGTCGGCAAGACGAACACGTGCGAGCTGGGGCAGTGGCCGTTCACCGAGGGGCCCGCCTTCGGTGACACCCGCAATCCATGGGCGCCCGCGCACACCCCGGGCGGCTCGTCCGGTGGTTCCGCCGCGGCCGTCGCCGCGGGCCTGGTCCCGGCGGCGCTCGGCTCCGACGGCGCGGGCAGCGTGCGCATCCCCGCGGCGTGGACGCATCTGGTGGGCATCAAGCCGCAGCGGGGCCGGATCTCGACGTGGCCGTGGGCGGAGGCGTTCCACGGCATCACGGTGAACGGGACGCTGGCCCGCACCGTCGCGGACGCCGCGCTGCTCCTCGACGCGGCGAGCGGCAGCCACCCGGACGATCCGCACCGGCCCGCGCCGGTGCGCGCCGGCGAGGCGGCGCGGCGGGAGCCGGGGCGGCTGCGGATCGCGCTGTCGCTGCGGATGCCGTTCACGGCCACGCCGAAACGGCTCGAACCGGCCGTCAGGTCGCGGGTGGTGGCGCTCGCGGAGCGGCTGGCCGCACTCGGCCACGAGGTGGAGGAGGCGGATCCGCGGTACGGGCAGATCGGCCTCGCGTTCGTGCCGCGCGCGACCGCCGGGATAGCCGAGTGGGTGGACCGGGTGCCCGATCCGGCCCGGCTCGACCCGCGCACCCGTGAGGCCGCCCGGATGGGTCGGCTCCTCGGCGGGGCGCCGCTGCGGGTCGCCAAGCGGGCGGAGGCGGCGCTCCACCACCGGGTCGGGGCGCTCTTCGACCGTTTCGACGTGGTGCTCGCGCCGACGACGGCCGCTCCCCGCCGCGCGTCGGCGATCTGGCGCGGCTCAGCGGCTGGCGCACGGACCGCGCGATGATCGCCGCGTGCCCGTACGCCTGGCCGTGGAACGTGCTCGGCTGGCCGGGGGTGAACGTGCCGGCGGGGCGGGTCGGCGACGGTCTGCCGGTCGGCGCGCAACTCCTCGGGCCCGCCCACAGCGAGCCGCTCCTGATCTCGCTCGCGGCCCAACTGGAGGCGGACCAGCGGTGGTTCGAGCGGTGGCCGGAGGCGTTCTAGCCCCGGGCGAGGGTCTGCCAGAGTTCCGGTTGTTCGAAGTTCAGTGCCCACAGGACGGTGTAGGGCACCTTGTACGTGCGCAGCGCGGGCAGGTGGGCCGCGGTGCCGCGCGCGTCCTGGTACCAGACGGTGTGGAGCGTCTGGCCGTCCTTGTACGTGAAGTGCGGGGTGCGGGAGTCGGGGTCGAGGGCGTAGGGCGCCTTCACCTTGCGGCGCAGCGCCTCGGCGTCCTTCCATGTGACGTGTTTCGCGCGGGACGTGCTGCCGACCGCCCAGTCCCAGCCATAGGCGGGGATCCCCATCTCCAGCTTGGCGCGCGGGACTTCGGCGGTGGCGTGGGCCAGGATCACGTCGTACCACTGCGGCGTGGACACGGGACCGGGCTCACCTTCGGCGTGGTGGAGGTTGTACGCCATGATGCGCATCCGGTCCGCCGCGGCGCCCAGCTTCGCGTAGTCCCAAATGCGGCCCGTGGTACGGGTTTGCGGGGTGACGGTGACGAAGCACTTCTTGTCCAGGGCGTGCAGGCGGTCGCAGAGCCCGGTGACGAACGCGGTGTATCCGTCGCGCACCGTCCGGTACTCCGCTTCCGGGGTCGGCGCGATGGTCTCGTAGTCGAGGTCGATGCCGTCGTAGGCGCGGCTGCGGACGACGGCGAGCAGGGCGTCGATGTGCTCGGCCCGACGGGCCGGGCTGGTCAGGACGGCGGCCAGGGCGCCCGGCTTCATCTGTTCCATGACGGTCGGGACGACCTCGATGCCCTTCGCGTGCAGACCGTCGATGATGCGGCGCTCGCCCGCTCCGGGGTGCCCGTCGACGCGGGTCGCGGACTTCGTCTCGTACCAGAAGGGGCTGATGGTGCGGATCTGCGCGGCGTGCTCCAGCGCGTTGCGGTAGGCGGCCTCCTGGTCCCAGTACGGGAGCCAGGCCGAGACGGTGCGCGGGGGCGGCGGTTCCGAGCGGGCGGGCGCCGCGGTGGTGAGGGCGAGCAGAACGGCCAGGGCGGACAGGGCGATCGGGTGTATTCGTCGTGCCATGTGCCGAGCCTGCGGGTCGTCCGGCGGCCCCGCCGCGCGGATTGGGCCGTCCAGGCTCTAACGTGACCCGCGTGACTGCCTTTGCGGATGACCATGTGTACGACCACCCGGGCCGCGGCGGCGACACCGCCACGGTGGAGGCCGAGCCGCGCCAGGTGGGGAGGGTCCGTACCGAGTACGCGCCGGCGCACGACGGCGACCCCGACCCGGGCGAGATCGTCTGGACGTGGGTGCCGTTCGAGGAGAACGACGGGCGCGGCAAGGACCGGCCGGTGCTCGTCGTCGCCCGCGAGGCGGCCGGCACACTGCTCGCCGTGCAGTTGTCGAGCAAGCGGCACGACCGCGACCGCGAGTGGGTGGCGCTCGGCTCGGGCCCCTGGGACAGGGAAGGACGCGACTCGTGGGTGGACCTGGACCGGGTCCTTCGGGTGCATGAGCGCGGGATGCGGCGCGAGGCGTGCGCCCTGGACCGCGGCCGGTTCAACACGGTGGTGCTGCGGCTGCGGGAGCGCTACGGCTGGAGCTGACCGGCGCCGAGGACCCGGACGAAGGCCTGCCGTGTCGCCGCGTCCTTCGTGCGGTCGAGGACGGCGAAGACGACGTGGTCGAAGTAGCCGCTGAAGCGGCCCGCGAGCAGCGCCCGGAACGCCTCGGCGACCTGGGCGGGGTCGTTGCGGAACACGCCGCAGCCCCAGGCGCCGAGCACGAGCCGCCGGTATCCGTGCGCGGCCGCGACCTCCAGGACGCGCTCGGCGCGGGACGCGAGCACCCCGGGGATCTCGGGGACGCGCTCCGGCGTGCGCTGGGCGATCACCCCGGCGTTCGGCGCGGGTGAGGTCAGGAAGCCGACCTCGTACGGGGTGTCGAGGAGCGCGCCGCGGTCGTCGCGGAACACGGGCACGCCCGGCGCGTGGATGACCCGGTCGGTGTAGAAGACGTCCCGGTCGGCGCGGTGGTGGGCGTAGAACTCCGGGGCCTCGATCAGGCAGGCGTACAGCGCGGAGGACCGGCAGACGGCCTCCTCCTGGGCCTGTGCCCCGTTCAGGAATCCGCCTCCCGGGTTGCGCGCCGAGGCGAAGTTCAGGACGGCGACCGGGTCGGGCCGCTCGCCCGTCAGACGGCGCGCCGCCTCCAGGCTGCTCTCCCCCGTGACCTCGACCGATCCCGCCGCTCCGATCGGCGCGGGCGGTGTCTCCACCGGGTCCGGGCCGTACATCCGCGTGCCCGCACGGGCCCGCGCCACGGCGTCGGCCAGGACCACCGTGCGGCCGTCCCCGGTCGGGTACCCGCCCGCCTCCACGATCCGCCGCGTGCTCTGCGCGATCTCGCGCAGTCGGGCGCTCACGCCCGCTCCCCCGTCGTGCTCATGAACCCATCGTGTGCGCCCGGTGACCGCTCGGGCAACAGAATTTCGCCCTCTTGTGCGATCGGCCGTGACCGTCTTGGGTGGTACGCGGCATTGCCCGGAAGCGGCCCGGACCCGGGTCGAATCGACGGCATGGTCTCCGCCAGGGACCATGGAAGGCACAAGGATCAGGAGGTCTCCGGCATGAGCGAGGGAGACTGTACGAACCTCGGTGAGCTGGTCACCGAGCCGGAGGTGGAAGCCCTCGTACGGGGCATCTGCTTCAAGACGGGGCCGCCCGGCACCGTCGGGGTCGAACTGGAGTGGATCGTCCACGAGCCGCATCGCCCGCGGCTCCCGTTAGCTCCGGAACGGCTCGACGCGGCGTACGTCGCACTGCGCGCCCTGCCCCTGCGCTCGGCGCTCACCGTGGAACCCGGCGGACAGCTGGAGCTGAGTTCGCTCCCGGCCGCCACGCTGACGGAATGCGTCTCGGCCATGCGGGCCGATCTGACCGCCGTCCGCACCGCACTCCGCGACCACGGTCTCGTCCTCTCGGGCCACGGCACCGATCCGTGGCGTCCGCCGAGGCGGGTGCTCAGACAACCCCGCTACGACGCCCTGGAAGCGTCGCTGGACCGCGCCGGTCCGGCCGGCCGCTCCATGATGTGCTCCTCCGCGTCGGTGCAGGTCTGTCTGGACGCGGGCTACGAGGAGCCGGGCCCGCTCGGGCACGGGCGGCGCTGGCTGCTCGCCCATCTGCTCGGCGCCGTCCTGGTCGCCGCGTTCGCCAACTCCCCGATGCTGTCCGGTCGTTCCACGGGCTGGCGCTCCACGCGGCAGTTGCTGTGGGAGCGGATCGACTCCGGGCGTTCGGGTGCGCCGCCGCTCCGCGCCGAGCCCCGTGCCGCCTGGGCGCGGCACGTGCTCGACGCGCCGGTGATGTGCGTGCGCAGCGACGAGGGGCCGTGGCAGGTGCCCGACGGCCTGTCCTTCCGCGAGTGGATCCGAGGCGGCGCGCCGCGCCCGCCGACCCGTTCGGATCTCGACTACCACCTCACGACGCTGTTCCCGCCGGTGCGGCCGCGCGGTCACCTCGAACTCCGCATGATCGACGCGCAGTCGGGCGACGACGGGTGGCTGGTGCCGCTCGCCGTGACCACCGCGCTGTTCGACGATCCGCATGCCGCCGAGACCGCGTACCGGGCCGTCAAGCCGCTCGCGGAACGGGCGGGGCCGCTGCCCGCGCCGCACAACCCGCTGTGGCGGGACGCGGCCCGGATCGGGCTCGCCGACCCGGAGCTGCGGGAGGCGGCGACGGCCTGTTTCACGGCGGCGCTCGACGCGCTGCCCCGGTTCGGCGTGGACGAGGGCGTACGGCGGGCGGTCGCGGACTTCACGCACCGCTACGTGGTGCGCGGCCGCTGCCCCGCCGACGACGCGCTCGATCTGCTGCATCCGACCTCTCAGGGGAGGACCGTCCGCTCATGACGACCGAGGAGAACAACGCTGCCCGCCACGCGGAGCACGTCACCGTGGAGCCGGAGGCGCTCCGGCGGCGCGCGGCGGACGCCCTGGAGGCCGCGCGGCGCCGCACGACCCTGCTCACGAGCTGTGTGGAGGAGCCCGACCTCACCGCGCAGCACTCTCCGTTGATGTCGCCGCTGGTGTGGGATCTGGCGCACATCGGCAACCAGGAGGAGCAGTGGCTGCTGCGGGCGGTCGCGGGCCGGGAGGCGATGCGGCCCGAGATCGACCCGCTGTACGACGCCTTCGAGCACCCGCGCTCGGAGCGTCCGACGCTGCCGCTGCTCGCGCCGCGGGACGCGCGCGGCTACGCGGCCGAGGTCCGCGGCCGGGCCCTGGACATCCTGGACGCGGCGTCGTTCGCGCCGGACGGCGCCGACCGGCTGACCCGTTCGGGGTTCGCGTTCGGCATGATCGCCCAGCACGAACAGCAGCACGACGAGACGATGCTGATCACCCATCAGCTCCGCAAGGGCGGTGCGGCGCTCACCGCTGCGGACCCCGAGCCGCCGGAGTCGCCGTTCCGCGGACCGGCCGAAGTCCTCGTCCCCGGCGGCCCGTTCACGATGGGGACGACCGCCGAGCCGTGGGCGCTCGACAACGAACGCCCCGCGCACGCCCGGCTCGTCCCGCCGTTCCACATCGACACGACACCGGTGACGAACGCCGCGTACATGGAGTTCCTCGCCGACGGCGGCTACCAGGACGAGCGCTGGTGGGCGCCCGAGGGCTGGGCGATGGTCCGCGAGCACGACCTGCGGGCGCCGATGTTCTGGCGGCGCGACGCGGGCCGCTGGCTGCGCAGGCGGTTCGGCGTGACCGAGGTCGTGCCGCCCGAGGAGCCGGTCCTGCACGTCAGCTGGTACGAGGCCGACGCCTACGCCCGCTGGGCCGGGCGCAGGCTGCCGACCGAGGAGGAGTGGGAGAAGGCGGCCCGCTTCGACCCGGCGACGGGCCGGTCCATGCGCTACCCGTGGGGCGACGCCGACCCCACGCCCGACCGGGCCAACCTGGGTCAGCGCCATCTGCGCCCGGCACCGGCCGGCAGCTACCCGCTCGGTGAATCACCTCTCGGTGTACGGCAGTTGATCGGCGATGTGTGGGAGTGGACGTCGAGCGACTTCCTGCCCTACCCGGGGTTCGTGGCGTACCCGTACCGCGAGTACTCGGAGGTGTTCTTCGGTCCCGACCACAAGGTGCTGCGGGGCGGTTCGTTCGCGGTGGACCAGGTGGCGTGCCGGGGCACGTTCCGCAACTGGGACTACCCGATCCGGCGGCAGATCTTCGCCGGTTTCCGCACGGCGCGCGACGCCCATCCCCAGGAGGTGTCCTGATGTGCCGCCATCTGGCCTATCTGGGGCCGGAGTTGCCGCTCGGCGAGGTCGTGGACGCCGCGCCGCACAGCCTGTTCCGGCAGTCCTGGGCGCCGCGCCGACAGCGGCACGGGACGGTCAACGCCGATGGTTTCGGCGTGGGGTGGTACGCGGACGGCGACCCGGTACCGGCCCGCTACCGCCGGGCCGTGCCCATCTGGGGCGACCAGACGTACGCGGACCTGGCCCGGGTGGTCCGCTCGGGCGCGGTCCTGGCCGCCGTGCGCGACGCGACGCTCGCCGGGGCCGACGGGGAGGCGGCCGCCGCCCCTACGCGTCCGGGCCGTGGCTGTTCAGCCACAACGGGGCGGTGCCCGGCTGGCCGCGCTCCCTGGCGTCCCTGACGACGACGCTCCCGGCCACCGATCTGCTGTCGATGGAGGCCCGCTGCGACGCCGCGTTCCTGTGGGCGCTGGTCCTGCACCGGCTGCGCGCGGGCGACGAGGAGGGGCAGGCGCTGGCCGACACCGTTCTCGACGTCGCGGCGGCGGCGCCCGACGCGCGCCTCAACTTCCTGCTGACCAACGGCGAGACGATCGCCGCGACCGCCTGGGGCGACACCCTCTGGTACCTCGCCGAACCCGGCCGCCGCACCGTCGTCGCCTCCGAACCGTACGACGACGATCCGCACTGGACCGAGGTGCCCGACCGCACGCTGCTCGCGGCGAGCCGCACCGACGTCCTGCTGACCCCGCTCAAGGAGCCGTCCGCGTGAGCACCTTCGATCTGACCCGCACGCTGCCCGAGGACGCCACGGACGCCGCGCTGCGCGCCGATGTCCTGCACGGCCTGACCCGTTCACCCAAGACCCTGCCGCCGAAGTGGTTCTACGACGCGCGCGGCAGCGAACTGTTCGACGAGATCACCACGCTGCCCGAGTACTACCCCACCCGGGCCGAGCGCGAGATCCTCATCGCGCGGGCCCCCGAGATCGCGGCGGCGACGGGGGCGCGGACCCTGGTCGAGCTGGGTTCGGGCTCCTCCGACAAGACCCGCCATCTCCTCGACGCCTTCGCCGCGTTGACGACGTACGTCCCTGTGGACGTGAGCGAGAGCGCGCTGCGCGGGGCGGCGCGGACGCTGCTCGCCGAGCGTCCCACGCTCGCCGTCCACGCCCTCGTCGCCGACTTCACGGCCGCCCTCGCGCTGCCCGCGACGCCGGGGCCGCGCCTGGTGGCGTTCCTCGGCGGCACGATCGGCAACCTGCTGCCCGTCGAACGCGCGGCGTTCCTGGCGTCCGTACGGGCCCTGCTCTCGCCCGGCGACTTCTTCCTGCTCGGCACCGATCTGGTGAAGGACGAGGCGACGCTGGTCGCGGCCTACGACGACGCGGCCGGTGTCACGGCGGCCTTCGACAAGAACGTCCTGTCCGTCGTCAACCGTGAACTCGGCGCCGACTTCGACCTCGACGCGTTCGACCACGTGGCCCGGTGGAACGCGTCGCAGGAGTGGATCGAGATGCGGCTGCGCTCGTCCGCCGCGCAGACGGTGAAGATCCCGGCCCTCGACCTGGCGGTCGACTTCACGGCGGGCGAGGAGCTGCGCACGGAGGTGTCGGCGAAGTTCCGCCGCGACGGCGTGCGCGACGAACTCGCCCTGGCGGGGCTCGACCTGGCGCACTGGTGGACGGACGAGGCGGGGAGGTTCGCGCTCTCGCTCAGTACGGCGGCCTGAAGGGCCTGAGGGAGCGCGCGGGGCGGGGCGTCACTCGCCGCTCTCGTCGAGGCGCCGGGTGATCTCCCGGGACGCCTTCTTCGCCTCCGTGGCCGGGTCGGCGCCCAGCAGGACCCGGCTCATGTAGGCCTTGATCGGATTGTCGGCGGCCTCCACCGTGGCCCACAGGGGCGAGGCGGGGGTCGCCTTGCCGTGGGCGGCGCCCTCGGCCATGGCGGCGACGCCGGGTTCGGTGGCCACGGCTCCGGCGAGGGTCGTCTTGTTCGGCACGTAGTTCATGGTCCTGGCCAGGTCCGTGTTCCACTTCTTCCCCGCCAGTGCCTTGACGACGGCGATCGCGCCGGACTGGTCGTCGGTGTTGGCGGGGATCACCAGGTCCGAGCCGCCGGTGAACACGGAGCCGAGCCGCCCGGCCGTCTTTCCGGGGATCGGGAAGTAGCCCAGCTTGCCCTTCAGGTCCGGGTTCTTCTCGATGATGCGCTGGGCCGCGCCGGGCACCGAGATGATCTGGCCGATGTGCCCCTCGGCGAACTGGTCGGCCTGTGAGGGGTGTTCCTCGTCGGCGTTCTTCGGCCCGGCACCGAGCGCCTGCAACCGCCCGTAGAACTCCATGCCACGCAGCGCGGCGGGGGTGTCGAGGGCGCCGGTGAAGATGCCGGACGACTCGTGGGCCAGTTCGCCGCCCTCGTCCCAGATGAAGCCGGAGAGCGTGTACCAGTCCTGGCCCGCGAGGTAGATGCCCTGGTCGGTGCCGGTGTCCAGGCGGCGCGTCAGGTCGAGCCACTCCTCGCGGGTGGTGGGCGGCTTCTTGATGCCGGCCCGCTCGAAGAGTTCCTTGTTGTAGATGACGACGCGGTTGGCCGCGTACCAGGGGATGCCGAACTGCCGGGAGCCGTCGCTGCCGGGTTCGGCGAGGCCGGGCAGCCAGCGCTCCATGCCGAGGTCGCGCGCGGACTCCAGGGACAGGTCGACGAGCCGGTCGTCCTGCATGTACTGCGGGACCTGCGTGTTGCCGACCTCGATGACATCGGGGGCGCCGTCCTTGCCGCCGTCGCCCGTGAGGGCCTTGGCGACCTTCGAGCCGATCCCGGTCCACTCCTGGATGCGGATGTCCAGGTCGACGTCGGCGTGCTCCGCCTCGAACCGTTCGGTGAACCGGTCGAGGAAGGCGTCGGAGGCGCTGTTGCTCATCAGCCACACGGTGACGGTCCGCCGCGCGGGTTCGCTTCCCGGCAGGGCTCCGCAGCCGGTGAGCAGCGTGCCGGTCACGACGGCGAGGGAGACGAGGGGCAGCACGGAACGGCGGGATCTCACGGGGGGTCACTTTCTGCCTGCGGACAGGGAAGGGCGGCCCGACGTGGGGGACGAGCGACGGCTCGTACGGGTGTGCTGGGATTTTGGTATGGACCAACGGACCGGTCAAGGGCTATCCGGAATTCAACCGGAGCCCGACGCTCCTCGGCCCGGCCCCGACCGGCGCTCTCCCGCCGCCGGAAGACCCGGCGCCCGGCGGCACCCCACGGACGGCGGGCACCACGGCCCGCCCGGTGTCCCCCTCGCGCTCCGCGCCGCCCTGGGGCACGGTGGAAGCATGTCGAATCACACGTATCGCGTCACCGAGATCGTCGGAACCTCGCACGAGGGCGTCGACCAGGCGATCCGCAACGGCATCGCGCGCGCCTCGCAGACCCTGCGCCAGCTGGACTGGTTCGAGGTCACCCAGGTACGGGGGCAGATCGTCGACGGCCAGGTCGAGCACTACCAGGTGGGCCTGAAGGTCGGCTTCCGCCTGGAGGACGAGGCCGCCGACGAGGGCTGAGAGGGGAGCCGGGACCGGCGCCGAGGGACGCGCTCAGGTCACGTGCGGCCCTCGCGCTCCTGCGCGTCCTTGAGCGCCGTCGACGTGCTCGCCCAGCGGGCCCGTACGACGGTGAACCCGGCGCGCTCGGCCTCGTCGCACACCAGCTCGTCGTCGTCGACCAGGACGCGCACGTCGCGGCCGCGGGCGAGGCGCTTGAGGACGTCGAGTTTGGTACGGCGGGCGGGCCTGCGGTCGTCGTTGCGGCGCATGTGCAGCGGCCCGTCGGGCAGCCCCTGGGCGCCCAGCCACGCCACGGTGTCGGCCCGGCAGCGCTCGGGCCGCCCGGTGAGGTAGACGACCTCGCACTCCTCGGCGCTGCTCAGCGCGAGCGCGATGCCCTCGGCGAGCGGCGGGTCGTCGGGCGCGGCCGCGAAGAACGCGTCCCAGTCGCGGGGCCTGCGCTCCAGGAACCGCTGCCGGTGCGCGGTGTCCGCGAGCGTGCCGTCGAGGTCGAACACGGCGAGGGGGCGTCTGTCCTGGGCCATGCCCCCACCCTAGACAAACGCGCCCGTCCGGACCGCGGGAATCCTCGCGGCGCCACAACGTTGTACAAGGCGTGACCACCGTGATCGAAACGACCCGCTTCTCCGTGCTCGACCGCTCCCGCACCCGCGAGGGCCACAGCGACGCCGAGGCGCTGCGTGACACCGTCGCCCTCGCCGCGGACCTGGAGCGTCTCGGGTACGAGCGGCTGTGGGTCTCGGAGCACCACGGCGTGCCGGGTGTCGCGGGCTCCGCGCCGACGGTGCTGGCGGCGGCGGTCGCCGCGGCGACCCGCACCCTGCGCGTCGGCACCGGCGGCGTGATGCTGCCGAACCACCAACCACTGGTCGTCGCCGAGCAGTTCGGTGTGCTCGAGTCGCTGTTCCCGGGCCGGATCGACATGGGTCTGGGGCGCTCGGTGGGGTTCACGGACGGGGTCCGCAAGGCGCTGGGGCGCGGCAAGGACGAGGCCGAGGACTTCGCGGGCCAGCTCGACGAGCTGCTCGCGTTCTTCACCGGCACCTCGTCCACGCGGGTGCGCGCCCGGCCGTCGGAGGGCCTCACGGTGCCGCCGTTCGTGCTCGCGATGGGCGAGGGCGCGTCGATCGCCGCCCGCGCGGGCCTGCCGATGGTCATCGGGGACTTCCGGGGCCGGGAGAAGATGCTGCGGGGCATCGACCGCTACCGCGCCGAGTTCCGCCCTTCCGCCTGGGCCGCGGAGCCGTACGTCGTCATCTCCGGGACGGTCGCCGTCGCCGGCAGCGAGCACGAGGCGCGACGGCTGCTGATCCCCGAGGCGTGGTCGATGGCGTACGCGCGCACGCACGGCACGTTCCCGCCGCTGCCGCCCGCCGAGCGCGTCGCATCCCGGGACATGACCGCGAAGGAGCGCGAGCTGTACGAGGCCGGGCTGCGCGGCCACATCGTGGGCACCGAGGCACAGGTCGCGGACGAGCTGGAGACGCTGATCAAGGAGAGCGGGGCCCAGGAGGTCCTGGTCACGACCAGCACGTACGACCGTGAGGGCCTCCTGGAGTCGTACCGCAGGCTCGCCCGGGTCGCGCGTTTGACCGGGGCCTAGAATCGTGGGGTTTGCCAGGACCCCGTACCGACACCGAAGCCGCACGATCCGCCGGAGCCGCGCCCCATGCCCCACCCCGACTCGCCCGACCCCCGCCACGACGGTCTCGTCCGGGTGCGCGGCGCCCGCGAGCACAACCTCCGGGGCGTCGACGTGGACGTGCCGCGCGATGTGCTGGCGGTCTTCACGGGGGTGTCGGGGTCGGGGAAGTCGTCCCTCGCGTTCGGGACGATCTACGCGGAGGCGCAGCGCCGCTACTTCGAGTCGGTCGCCCCGTACGCGCGCCGCCTCATCCACCAGGTGGGCGCCCCGAAGGTCGGCGAGATCAGCGGGCTGCCGCCGGCGGTGTCGCTCCAGCAGAGCCGCTCGGCGCCGACGTCGCGCTCCTCGGTCGGCACGGTGACCACGCTGTCGAACTCGCTGCGCATGCTGTTCTCGCGGGCGGGCCGCTATCCGGCGGGCGCCGAGCGGCTCGACTCCGACGCGTTCTCGCCGAACACGGCGGCCGGGGCGTGCCCCCGGTGCCACGGGATCGGCCGCGTGCACCGGACCACCGAGGCGCTGCTGGTCCCCGATCCCGGCCTGTCGATCCGCGAGGGCGCCATCGCCGCGTGGCCCGGCGCCTGGCAGGGCAAGAACCTGCGCGACATCCTCGACGCGCTCGGCCACGACGTGGACCGTCCCTGGCGCGAGCTGGAGCAGGCCGACCGGGACTGGATCCTGTTCACGGACGAGCAGCCGGTGGTGACGGTGCACCCGGTGCGCGACGCCGACCGCATCCAACGCCCGTACCAGGGCACGTACATGAGCGCCGACCGCTATGTACTGAAGACGTTCGCGGACTCCAAGAGCCAGTCGCTGCGGGCGAAGGCGGAGAAGTTCCTGGAGAGCACGCCGTGCCCGGTGTGCGGGGGCGCGCGGCTGCGCGCGGAGTCGCTGGCCGTGACGTTCGCCGGGCGCACCATCGCGGAGCTCGCGCGGCTGCCCTTGTCCGAGCTGGCCGACGCGCTCTCGACGCCGGGCGACGCCTCGGAGACGGCGCGGGTGCTGACCGACGATCTGCGGGCCCGGCTCGCCACGGTCACCGAGCTCGGCCTCGGCTACCTCGCGCTGGACCGGCCGACGCCGACGCTCTCGGCGGGCGAGCTACAACGTCTGCGTCTGGCCACGCAGTTGAGGTCCGGTCTGTTCGGTGTGGTGTACGTCCTGGACGAGCCGTCGGCCGGCCTGCACCCGGCCGACACCGAGTCGCTCCTGACCGTCCTCGACCGACTCAAGGCCGCGGGCAACTCGGTGTTCGTGGTCGAGCACCACCTCGACGTGATGCGCCACGCGGACTGGCTGGTCGACGTGGGGCCGCTGGCCGGGGAGCACGGCGGGCGGGTCCTGCACAGCGGACCGGTGGCGGGGCTGCGGGACGTCCCGGACTCGGCGACCGCGCGCTTCCTCTTCGACGACTCCCCCGCCGTCGAACGTCACGTCCGTGAACCCCGGGGCTGGTTGAAGGTCGGACCGGTGACCCGGCACAACCTGCGGGACGTGACCGCGGAGTTCCCGTTCGGCGCGTTCACGGCCGTCACCGGAGTGTCCGGGTCGGGGAAGTCGACGCTGATCGGTGAGATCACGGAGGAACTCGACGGCGTCGGGCGGCTCGTGGTCGTCGACCAGAAGCCGATCGGGCGTACGCCGCGCTCCAACCTGGCCACGTACACGGGCCTCTTCGACGTCGTGCGCAAACTCTTCGCGGGCACGGACGCGGCGAAGGAACGCGGGTACGGGGTCGGGCGGTTCTCGTTCAACGTGCCGGGCGGGCGCTGCGAGACATGTCAGGGCGAGGGCTTCGTCAGCGTCGAACTCCTCTTCCTGCCGAGCACGTACGCGCCGTGCCCGGACTGCGGGGGCGCGCGCTACAACCCCGAGACGCTCCAGGTGACCTACCGGGGGCGGAGCATCGCGGAGGTGCTCGATCTGACGGTGGAGTCGGCCACCGCGTTCTTCACGGACGCGGCCGCGGCGGGCGACGACGCGGCCCGGCCGGTGCTGCGCAGTCTGCGCACGCTGCTGGACGTGGGTCTCGGCTATCTCCGGCTCGGCCAGCCCGCGACCGAGCTGTCCGGGGGTGAGGCCCAACGCATCAAGCTGGCGAGCGAGTTGCAGCGTGTGCGGCGCGGGCACACGCTGTATCTGCTCGACGAGCCGACCACCGGGCTGCACCCCGCCGATGTGGAGGTGCTGCTGCGCCAGCTCCACGGTCTCGTCGACGCGGGCCACTCCGTGGTGGTCGTCGAGCACGACATGGCGGTGGTCGCCGGCGCGGACTGGGTCGTCGACCTGGGTCCGGGCGGCGGTGACGCGGGCGGCCGGGTCGTCGTCGCTGGCCCGCCCCGGCTGGTGGCCGCCGACCCGGACAGCCGCACCGCCCCTTACCTGGCCCGGCTACTGCACCGCTGAGCGCAGCTTCCCCTTGGCGAGCTTGCCGGTCGGCGTGCGTGGCAGCGCGGGCACGAACACGACGTCGCGCGGCACCTTGTAGTGCGCGATGCGCTCCCGTACGTACGCGATCAGTTCCCGCCCCAACTCCGCTCCGGCCACGGCTCCTTCGGCGGCCTGGACCACGGCGCGCACGGACTCACCCATCTCCGCGTCCGGGACTCCGACGACCGCGACGTCGGCGACGGCGGGGTGCAGCACGAGGCAGTCCTCGATCTCCTGCGGGTAGATGTTGACCCCACCCGAGATGATCATGAAGGCCTTGCGGTCGGTGAGGTAGAGGTAGCCGTCCTCGTCGACGTGGCCGATGTCGCCGGTCGTCGTCCAGTTCGGGTGGTCGGGGTGCTGGGCCTCGCGGGTGCGGTCGTCGTCGTGGTGGTAGCGGAAGGGGAGCTCGTCGCGCTCGAAGTAGACGACGCCGGTCTCCCCCGGCGGCAGTACCTTCCCCGCCTCGTCGCAGACGCGCAGCTCGCCGAGGAGCCCGGCGCGCCCCACGGAGCCCGGCTTGCGCAGCCACTCCTCGGGGCCGATGAAGGTGATCCCGTTCCCCTCCGTCGACGAGTAGTACTCGTACAGGACGGGCCCCCACCACTCCATCATCCGTCGCTTCACCTCCAGCGGGCACGGCGCGGCGGCGTGGACGGCGACCTTCATCGACGACGTGTCGTACCGCTCGCGCACCTCCCGGGGGAGCTTGAGCATGCGCACGAACATGGTCGGCACCCACTGGCTGTGGGTGACCTTGAACCGCTCGATCGCCGCCAACGCCCCCTGCGCGTCGAAGGACTTCATCAGCACGACCGTGCCGCCGGTCGCCGTGATCGTGTGACAGAAGCGCAGCGGCGCCGCGTGGTACAGCGGGGCGGGGCACAGATAGACGGTGTCCTCACCGAATCCGTACATGGGCTGGAAGAGGAGTTGGTACGTGGTCGGGTCCGTGCGGATGTCGCCGTCCGGGAGCGCGGGCTCGATCCCCTTGGGCCGGCCCGTCGTGCCGGACGAGTAGAGCATGTCGGCGCCGCGCGGCTGGACGTCCGGCGGCTCGGGCGACGCCTCCCGCAGGGCAGCGTCGTACGATCCGTCGTCGAACCCGAGCCGGTGCGTGACCTCGGGCACCGACGCGCCGACGCGCGCGCCGAGTTCATCGAGCGCCCCGGACACGATGAGGGCGGCTGCCCCGCAGTCCCGCACGATGTACGCGGCCTCCTCGGCCGTCAGGTGATGGTTGACGGCGGTGAGGTAGAGCCCCGAGCGCATGGCGGCCCAGGAGACCTCGAGGACCCGCGGATCGTTGTCGGCGAGCAGGGCGAGATGGTCCCCTCTGCGCAGCCCCGCCGACCGGAGGTGATCGGCGAGGCGCAGCGAGTTCTCCTCCAACTGCCCGTACGTGAGGGTGGTGTTGCCGTCAGCCGTGACGACGGCCGGCCTGGCGGGGTCGTACGCTCCCGGATACATGGCCAGACGGTACCCCGGAGATATGACGGGGCGTCAGGGGTCGTCAGAGCAGTTCCTCCAGGAACCGGGAGCACAGGTCGGGGCGGCCCCGCAGGTACGCCCAGTGCTCCTCGTCCCGCAGCACGGCGGCGCACGCCTGGTCCAGGGTCGTCGTGTCCCGGCCGAGCACCTCGCGGACGACGACGACCGACGCGGTGAAGCCCCAGCGGCCCGAGGCCGACAGGCGGCGCGCGACTGCTGTCGCGGGCGCGTCGGGTGCCGTCGCGCGGACGTGCTCGACGAGCGGCACCAGCCAGTGCGCCCACCGGTCGTACGGCCCCGGGGCCGCCTCGCGCTCGGCCCGCTCGGCCAGTGGTTCGAGGACGGCCCGCAGCCGGTCGACGTACTCGCCCACCTCGCCGGTCACGTGCGGATACTCGCTCCGGAAGTGCTCCCAGCCGGTGTCGGCGCACTCGGCGATCTCCGTGAGCCACCAGCGTCCGCCCGGTCGCAGCATTTCGTCGCCCGCGAGCACGAACGCCCTCCGCAGCACGTCGAGGGAGGGCGCGCCGCGCTCGGCGAGCAGGACCGCGTCGTAGAGGTCCTTGCCCTGGGGGTGGATGTCGCTGATCAGCCACATGATCTTCCAGGCCAGCGACAGTTCGGGCGTGACCGCTTCGACGACCGCGCCCGGTCCGGCGCCGAGCGGACGCAGCGGGGTACGGACGGCCGGGGTCGCGAGGAGTTCGTGGTGGACGACGTCGATCTGTACGGTGCCGCCCGCCGTGCCCGGCGCGCTCCACGGGAGCAGCAGCCGGCGCCCCGGCACCCGGTCGTACGTCCAGATGTCCTCGGTGACGGCGCCGTCCGCGGCGATCCGGACGCCCGCGTCGGGCCGGGCCTCGGCCGTGCGCTGCGCGGCGGCGGCGAGCTGGGCGAACAGTTCCCGGTCCTCCGCTCCCCCGAACCGCCAGTCGTCGGGCGCGACATAGTCGAGATCGCCGGGTTCCCGCGCGGCGGCGCCGAACCAGGTGGCCATCAGCCTGCTGCCGCGCAGGACGAGGCGCGCGCCCAGCGATGTGCCGGCGACGGCGGCGAGCACCAGGTCGAGCGCGGTCCGACGGGCGAGGAACCAGGCCCGCGCCTCGTCCTCGCCGGCGAACCGGGGGTCGCCCGCCCGGTACGCGTTCGAGAACTGGAGCAGCGCCGGATCGAAGACGGCCGGCTGGTCGAGCCCCTCGGGCGCGGGCAGAAGGGTGCGCGGCAGGGCGAGGCGACGGCGCTCCTCTTCCGCCGGTGAGGTGTGCGGCAGCGGGCCACCCTCGTACAGGGCACGCCGCCAGTCCTGGTCCTGCGGCGGTCGCGGGGACGGTGTCCCGGGTGCGGTCATGACGGGCCTCCTTCCGTGATCCAGCCCGCGTCGAGCCCGAGCCGGGTGTCGTGCAGGACGTACTCGCGCTCCGTCTCCAGAATCCGTACGCCGGGTGCGGCGGTCAGGGCGGCGACGAGTGCCTCCAGCCGGCGTCCCGCGGTGGCGCGGCCGACGCCGTGGCAGCGCTGGGTCACGAAGCGTTCGTGGCGGCCGTCGTCGCGGACGCGTCGGGCGTTCCACGAGACGTGGGCGGTGTGCCCCTCGACGCGGGCGGCGAGCGCGCGCGGGGCACACTCCCGGTCGAGGAGCACCTTGACGTGGTGCTCGAAGTGCAGGTGCGCGGGGGCCCGTGCGGCCTCCGCGTCGGTCACCGGCACTCCGGCAGCCCACGGCGCGGTCTCGGTCTTCGACCGCAGGACGGGGAATCGGTCGCGGGCGAGGTCCGCGACCGTCCGTGCGACGGGGCCCGCGAGCCACTCGTCGGCGCGCCCGCGCCCGCGCAGCGTCACCATCGGCTGCGAGCGGTGGTGCCCCCGGCCCAGCACGATGTGCGTGAAGCCGAGTCCACGGGCCGCCGCCCAGGACGCGAGCCGCTCGACCGCGTCGCCCTCGGCGGCACGAACCGCACCGACGGTGAGATGGGTCTCCAACTCACCCTCGTACAGGGCTAGTTCCCCGGCTTTCCGGCCGGCAGGACGTGGGCGGACCACCGTGCCGTCTCCTCCGCTGTGAGCACTCGCTCCAGGACCAGGTCGCCCGTCATCCCGGGAAAGAACCGTCCGGCGGGCCATCCGCGCTCGTACGGCGGCGGGTCCAGCACGAGCAGACGGGATCCCTCGACGACGGGTATGTCGCTGGGTGTGCCCTCATTCCATATCCAACCGCCGTCCGGCGCCACCAGATTGAAGGTGCCCTTGGTGGGGACCTGCCCGGGGGCGTCCCGGCACACGGCGACCTCCCGCGGCGTGGGGACGTACCCGGGCAGATGGCCGCCGCCCGCGAGGCGGTCGGCGAGCAGGGTGTGGAGCTGGAAGGTGTCTCCGAGGCCGGTCATCCGCAGGGCGTATCCGGTGCCGGACGGGCGGTCGATGACGATCAGCGGTTCGTCGTCCAGGACGAGCAGGGCGTAGGTCAGGCACTTGAAGTCGTGGCCCGACGCCTCCTCCACGGCCCGCAGCGCCGTCAGCAGTTCGGCGCGCCGCGCGGCGTCGAGGCCGGTGCGCACGGAGGGGTGGTTGAGCATCGCGACGGACGCCATCTCCCACTGCGGCAGCGTCCACCAGGCCATCGCCCGCTCGAAGCCGACCCGCTCGAACACGGCCCGCTCGGGGTCCGCTCCCTCGGGGTCGGGCAGTTCGCCGCCCCCGGTCGCCGCCCAGCGCTCGCAGAACTCGCCCGCGGCACGCACCGCGTCCGCGAGCCCGTCGAGGATCGCCGGGGCGCACGCGCGCGGGTCGGCCCCGCGCTCGACGCACGCGCCGATGACGACCGCGAACGCGCCGCGCGGTCCCGGCGGCACGCTGGACAGCAGCCCGGCCAGGCGCACCGCCCCCGTCGCCAACTCCTGCTCCCCCGCGCCCTGGTAGTGCTCGTTCATCAGCTGGAAGGCGCGCTCGACCCCCGCGCTGTCCTGCTGTTCCACAGCGGCCTCGACACCGGTGACGGCGTCGAGGAACCGCTCCCTCCCCTTGCGGTTGAAGATCATGCGCGCAGCATACGGAGCGGCACCGACAACGCGATGACGGGACCGGGGGTTTGAGCACCACTCCCGGCCCCGCCCACCCCGCGCTCTTCGCGGGACGTCTCATCGCTCGCTCAGCGGCTGACCTTGCGGTTGGCGCGCAGCCACTCCTTGTTCATACGGGTGATGGAGAACAGCGGGATGCCCTTGGGGCAGGCCGTCGCGCACTCGCCGGTGAGGGTGCAGCCGCCGAAGCCCTCGTCGTCCATCTGCGCCACCATGTCGAGGACGCGCGTCTCGCGCTCCGGGGCGCCCTGCGGCAGCACGTTCAGGTGGTTGACCTTCGCCGAGGTGAAGAGCATGGCCGCGCCGTTGGGGCACGCGGCGACGCAGGCGCCGCAGCCGATGCACTCGGCGTGCTCGAACGCGAAGTCCGCGTCGGGCTTGGGCACGGGCGTCGAGTGCGCCTCGGGGGCCGCGCCCGTCGGCACCGTGATGTAGCCACCGGCCTGGATGATCCGGTCGAGGGCGCCGCGATCGACGACCAGGTCCTTGATGACCGGGAAGGCGGAGGCGCGCCACGGCTCGATGTCGATCGTGTCGCCGTCCTTGAAGGACCGCATGTGCAACTGGCAGGTGGTGGTGCGCTCCGGGCCGTGCGCGTCGCCGTTGATGACGAGGCTGCACGCGCCGCAGATGCCCTCGCGGCAGTCGTGGTCGAAGGCGACGGGGTCCTCGCCCTTGACGATGAGTTCCTCGTTGAGGGTGTCGAGCATTTCGAGGAACGACATGTCCTGGGAGATGCCGTCCACCTCGTACGTGGACATGGCGCCTTCGGCGTCGCTGTTCTTCTGGCGCCAGACGCGCAGGGTGAGCTTCATGCGTAGCTCCGCTGAGTGGGGTGGACGTACTCGAAGACGAGGTCTTCCTTGTGCAGGACGGGCGAGGCGCCGGTGTCGGTGAACTCCCAGGCGGCGGCGTAGGAGAACTCCTCGTCGACGCGGGCGGCCTCACCGTCCGGCGTCTGCGACTCCTCGCGGAAGTGGCCGCCGCAGGACTCGGCGCGGTGCAGCGCGTCCAGGCACATCAGCTCGGCGAGCTCCAGGTAGTCGACGATGCGGTTCGCCTTCTCCAGGGACTGGTTGAACTCCTCGCCGACGCCGGGCACCTTGATGCGGCGCCAGAACTCCTCACGGATCTGCGGGATCCGCTCCAGGGCCTTGCGCAGCCCGGTCTCGGTGCGGGCCATGCCGCAGAACTCCCACATCAGCTCGCCGAGTTCGCGGTGGAAGGAGTCCGGGGTGCGGTCGCCGTCGACGGCGAGGAGCCGGGCGAGGCGCTCCTCGGTCTCGCGCACGACCTCGACGGCGGCCGGGTGCTCGGCGTTCACCTCGTCGGTGTGCGGGTGCTTGGCCAGGTAGTCGTTGATGGTGGCCGGCAGGACGAAGTAGCCGTCCGCGAGGCCCTGCATCAGCGCGCTCGCGCCGAGCCGGTTGGCCCCGTGGTCGGAGAAGTTGGCCTCGCCGATCGCGAACAGGCCGGGGACGGTGGTCTGGAGGTCGTAGTCGACCCACAGGCCGCCCATCGTGTAGTGCACGGCGGGGTAGATCCGCATGGGCACCCGGTACGGATCCTCGTCGGTGATCCGCTGGTACATGTCGAAGAGGTTCCCGTACTTGGCCTCGACGGCCTTGCGGCCCATCCGCGCGATGGCGTCGGCGAAGTCGAGGTACACGCCCTGCCCGCCGGGACCGACGCCTCGGCCCTCGTCGCACACGTTCTTCGCGGCGCGCGAGGCGATGTCGCGCGGGACGAGGTTGCCGAACGACGGGTAGATGCGCTCCAGGTAGTAGTCGCGTTCGTCCTCGGGGATCTGGTTCGGCGGCCGGTCGTCGCCCTGGGCCTTGGGCACCCAGATGCGGCCGTCGTTGCGCAGCGACTCGCTCATCAGTGTCAGCTTCGACTGGTGGTCGCCGGTGCGCGGGATGCAGGTCGGGTGGATCTGCGTGAAGCAGGGGTTCGCGAAGTACGCGCCGCGCCGGTGGGCCCGCCAGACGGCCGTCGCGTTGCTGTTCATCGCGTTCGTGGAGAGGTAGAAGACGTTGCCGTAGCCCCCGGAGGCGAGCACGACGGCGTCGGCGAAGTACGTGTCGATCTTCCCGGTGACCAGGTCCCGGGCGACGATCCCGCGCGCCTTGCCGTCGACGACGACGAGGTCGAGCATCTCGGTACGGGGATGCAGTTCGATGTTGCCCGCGGCGACCTGCCGGCTGAGGGCCTGGTAGGCGCCGAGCAGCAGTTGCTGCCCCGTCTGTCCGCGGGCGTAGAAGGTGCGCGACACCTGGACGCCGCCGAAGGACCGGTTGTCGAGCAGGCCGCCGTACTCGCGGGCGAAGGGCACGCCCTGCGCGACGCACTGGTCGATGATCTCGACGGAGATCTGGGCGAGACGGTGCACGTTCGACTCGCGGGCGCGGAAGTCGCCGCCCTTGACGGTGTCGTAGAAGAGGCGGTGCACGGAGTCGCCGTCGTTGCGGTAGTTCTTCGCGGCGTTGATGCCGCCCTGCGCGGCCACCGAGTGGGCGCGGCGCGGCGAGTCCTGGAAGCAGAACTGGACGACGTGGTAGCCCTGTTCGGCGAGCGTGGCGCCGGCGGAGCCGCCCGCGAGTCCCGTGCCGACCACGATCACCGTGTGCTTGCGGCGGTTGGCCGGGTTGACCAGCTTCGCCTCGAAGCGCCGGGTGTCCCAGCGCTCGTGCACGGGCCCGGCCGGGGCCTTGGTGTCGACGACCGGTTCGCCGGTGGAGTAGTCCGCGTAGTCCCTGGACGAGGTCATGTTCTTCAGCTCACCAATCCGGTCATGACGCCCACGGGCACGGCGACGAAGCCGAGCGTGAGCAGTACGGCGAGGACCGTGCCGACGGTCTTCAGGGCCCGATCGCGGGTGCGGCTGCCGACGCCGAGGGTCTGCGCCGCGCTCCAGAACCCGTGCTGCACGTGGAACCCGAGGGCGAGCATCGCGACGATGTAGATGACGTTGCCGTACCACGTCGAGAACGTGTCGATGATGTTCTGGTACGGGTGCAGGTGCTCGTATCCGCCCGGGTGCACGGTGCCCGTCGTCAGGTCGAGGATGTGCCAGACGATGAAGAGGCCGAGGATGATGCCGCCCCAGCGCATGGTGCGCGTGGCGTAACTGGCGCGCGGCTTCTTGTGCACGTACTTGTTCGGGCGTGCCTTGATGTCGCGGCGGCTGAGCTGGTACGCGGACGTGGCGTGCGCCACGACGGCGACGACGAGCACGATCCGTACGAGCCACAGGCCCCACTCGTGGTGCAGGACCGGAGCGCCCATGGTGCGCAGCCAGTGGGCGTAGTGGTTGATCTCGCCCGGACCGAAGAAGATCTTCAGGTTCCCGATCATGTGCGCGACCAGGTAGAGCAGCATGACGATGCCGCTGACAGCCATCACGGTCTTCTTGCCGAGGGAGCTGTCCCAGATCGTGCGCGTCATGGACGACCGTCGGTCCGTCCGCGTTGCCAGAGCCATGTCATCGACGGTAGGGCCGAAGTACCTGATCGGTCCAAGACATGGTGCGGCTCATTTCCATAGGCTGCGCCTATCGAGGGACTAGGGTGGCGGTATGCAGTTCCAGCAGCTCCAGTACTTCGTCGCGGTGGCGGAGACCCGGCACTTCACGCGCGCGGCGGAGCAGGTGCACGTCGCGCAACCCTCGCTGTCCCAGCAGATCCGGGCGCTGGAGCGGGAGCTGGGGGTCGATCTCTTCCAGCGGGCCCGCGGCAACATCACCCTCACCGACGCGGGCGAGGCGCTGCTCCCGCTGGCGCGCCGGATCCTCGCCGACGCGGACACGGCGCGGCACGAGGTACAGGAGCTGGCCCAGCTCAAGCGCGGCCGCGTCCGGCTCGGCGCGACGCCCTCCCTGTGCACGGGCCTGCTCCCGGACGTGCTGCGCGCCTTCCACGACCGCTACCCCGGCATCCAGCTCCTGATCGAGGAGAGCGGCTCGCACGACCTCGTACGGGAACTCGCGCGCGGGGCGCTCGACCTGGCGCTCGTCGTGCTGCCGCTGCCCGCCCCGGCGCCCGCGCTGACCACGGTGGAGCTGCTGCGCGAGGAACTGGTCGTGGTGTCGTCGCCGGCCGCGCCGAGCCCCGGCCGCGGCCGCGGGTCCGTCCGTATCTCCGACCTGGAGGGCGAGCGTCTGGTCATGTTCCGGCACGGCTACGACCTGCGGGAACTGACCGTCGCCGCGTGCCGGGCCGAGGGGTTCGAGCCGGACTTCGCGGTGGAGGGCGGAGAGATGGACGCGGTGCTCGGGTTCGTCCGGGCCGGGCTCGGGGTCGCGGTGGTGCCGTGGATGGTGGCGACCCGGGCCGGGGCCGATCTCCGGGTGACACCGCTGGCACGGCCGGGCCTGCACCGGACCATCGCGCTGGCCCACCGCTCCGACGTGGCACCACCACGGGCCGCGCGCGAGCTCCAGCGGATGCTGGTGGAGCGGGACGGGTGACGCTTGCGGGTTCCCGCGCCCCTGGCGGGGAAGCGCCCGCCTTGAGGGGCGCGGGGAACCGCGCGACCGGCCACGACGCACCCGTCACCCGTCACCCGTCACCCGTCACCCGTCACCCGTCACCCGTCGAGGATCCCCCGCCCCTACGGCTCCCGATCCGTCAGACAGTACAAACCCCCGGCGGGATCCCGCATCACCGACCAGCGACGCCCGTCCCCCACATGCACGGCCCCCCACCCCTCATGCACGGCCCGCGCGGCCGCCCGCTCCGCGCACGCCACGTCCACATGAGCCGAGGGCGCGTCCTCCGTGTCCAGGCGCTGCATCAGCAACTGCACCGGCATCGCGTCCCGTGCCGCCGTCAGCAGCCTGAACTCCGGACTGCTGCACGGGACTTCGGGCCATTCGGTGAGCGCGGCCCAGAACGCGACCTCCGCCGCGTAGCCGCCCGGCGCCGTGTCCAGGCACAGCTGATCCACCCGGGTCCCGGACACCGCCGACGGCACCGCGCGCTCGCCGCCCCACTCCACCAGGCAGAACAGATGGCCCGCCGGTGAGCGCATGACTTCGAGTCCGGGTTCCGCGAAGACGCCATGGGCGCCCAGTTCGCGGGCGCGCCGCGCCTCCCCCGCCACATCGTCCACGGCGAGGTCGACGTGCGCGCCGCCCGGCCCCTCGAACACCCCCTGCACCTTGACGCAGGGGTCGGATCCGGACGACAGCAGTGTCGTGAACTCGCCCTGGTCGCCCCGGAGTTCGGAGGTCCTCGTCGCGGTGACCCGCGCCCAGAAGTCGCAGGCCGCGCCGAATTGCTCGTAGGGGCGGTCGATGAACACATAGGCCCAACGGATCATGGCGGCCACCTCACCCCGTGGCGTCGGCGAGGGCCAGCTCGTGGAGCCGGTCCGGCGGGCCGGGGCGCGCGTAGTACCAGCCCTGCGCCGTGTCGCAGCCGAGCTCCTTCAGCTGTTCGGCCTGCGCGCCGGTCTCCACGCCCTCGACAGTGACCGCGAGGTCCAGGCTGTGGGCGAGCGAGACGATCCCCTCGACGATCTTCAGGTCGACCGGGTCCGCCGGGAACTGCTGCATGCCCTGGGTGAAGGAGCGGTCCAACTTCAGTACGTTCACGGGGAGTCGGCGCAGGTTCGCCAGGTTCGAGTAGCCGGTGCCGAAGTCGTCGAGGGCTATGTCGACGCCCATCTCCGAGAGGCGGCGCAGCGGCTTCAGGAGGTCGTCGTCGGCGCCGATCAGGGCCGACTCGGTGACCTCCAGGCAGAGCGCGCCCGGTGCGAGCCCGGACCGCTCCAGGATGTCGACCGTGTCGGAGACGAGGCCGGGGTGCGTGAGCTGCATCGGCGACAGGTTCACGTTGATGCGCATCGGGCCGGCCTCGGCGTGCCGGGTCTGCCAGACCCGGGCCTGGCGTACCGATTCCTCCAGGACCCAGCGCCCCAACGGCACGATGAGACCGGTGTGTTCGGCGAGCGGGATGAACCGGTCGGGGCCGAGCACGCCGTGCTGCGGATGCAGCCAGCGCACCAGTGCCTCGGCGCCACGCACGCTGCCGTCGCCGAGGTGGACGAGCGGCTGGTACTCGATGAAGAACTCGCCGCGGTCCAGGGCGGCGGGCAACGCCGTGGTCAGGCCGTGCCGGGTGATCGCTCGGGCGTCGGCCTCGGGGTCGGCCAGCTCGTAGCGGTTGCCGCCCGCGGACTTGGCCCGGTACATCGTGATGTCGGCGCTGCGCAGCACCTCGGCGGGGCTGCGCTCGGCGGCCGGGCCCTCGACGATGCCGACGGAGCCGCGCACGGTGAGTTCGCGGCCGTCGATGCGGATCGGGGTGGCGAGGGCGTGCATGATGCGGCCGGCGAGTTCGTCGACCTCGGTCTCGGTGTCCTTGCCGGTGGTCAGGGCCACGAACTCGTCACCGCCGAGCCGCGCGACCATCTCGCCGGGGGCGGTGGCGCAGGCCTGGAGCCGGTCGGCGACCTCGACGAGCAGCCGGTCGCCGACCGCGTGGCCGAGGCTGTCGTTGATGGTCTTGAAACCGTCGAGGTCCAGGTAGCACAGGCCGAAGCGGGTGCCTTCGCCCGCGCCGAGCACCTTCTCCAGGCGCTCGAAGAACAGGGTGCGGTTGGGCAGGCCGGTGAGCGCGTCGTGCGTCGCCTCGTAGCGCAGCCGCAGGTTGAGCAGGCGGCGCTCGGTGGTGTCCTCCATGAGCGCCAGCTGGTACTGCGGGACACCGTCCTTGTCGCGCAGCAGCGACACCGTCAGGTTCGTCCACAGCGCGGTGCCGTCGGGGCGGTGGAACGCCTTGTCCACGCGGTAGTGCTCGCGCTCGCCGCGCACCAGCTCGTGGTAGAGCGGCCAGACCTGCGGGGCGTCCTCGGGGTGCGTCCACTCCGCGACGTTGCGCCCGCGCAGCAGGCTCTCGCTGCCGCCGAACATCCGTACCAGCGCGTCGTTGACCTCCAGGACGGTGCCGTCGAGGTCGGCGATGCCGATCCCGATGGCGGCGCCGTGGAACACCGCGCGGAACCGGGCCTCGCTCGCGTGCAGGGCCTCGGCGACGGCGCTGCGGGCGTTGAGCGCGGCGCGCGAGATGGCTTCCTGCTCGACGAGGGTGCGCTCGCGCAGGGCGGCGGCGAATCCGGCCGCGAGGGTGTGCTGGATGCGGGAGCAGCGCGCCCGCAGATCGTCCTCGCGCTCCGGGGTGCGGGCCTCGTCGCCGCAGTAGAGGACGAGGTACGCGTCGATGACGTCGAGCGTGCGGCTGAGCGCCTCGGGGTCGGTGCAGTGCGCCTCGACGAGACCGGCGCCGACGGTCCTGCCCAGGCTCGCGTCGAGGGTCCGCGCGGCCAGCGCGTCCCGCAGCCGGCGGGCGAGCGGCACGAGTTCGTCCTCGAACTCGGGCCGGGTCAGGGAGGTCGCCGTCACCGGGAAGATCGCCCGGCTCCAGATCGTGGCGAACCTGCGCAGTCTGTCTTCCGGTCCGCCCGGCTCTTCACTCACGCCTTGCGCCCCACTCCCACATAGCCCGCGAATGTGTACGGGTCCTCGTCCTCGGGCGCGGTCTGAGGCCGCCACACGGGTATCGGCACGATGCCCGGCTCGACGGTCTCATATCCCGTGAAGAACCGTGCGATCTCCTCACGGTTCCGCATGATCAGCGGATTGCGGACATCGTTGCGGTAGACGTCGACCGCGCCACTGGCCGTCTCCGTCGAGATGGGCATTCCCTCGTACGAGGCGTGCGTCACGACCAGCAGGCTGCCGGGCGCGAGCGCCGCGCCGAGTTCGGCCACGGCCCGCTGCGGTTCGTCGGCGTCCTCGATGAAGTGCAGGACGGCGACGAGGAGCAGCGCCACCGGCTGCTCCAGGTCGATGAGTCGCTGCACCTCGGGGCTGGCCAGGATGTCCTTCGGCTTGCGCAGGTCGGCCGAGACGGCGGCGGCGTCGGGATTGCCGTCGAGGACGGCCTTGCTGTGCGCGACCGCGACCGGGTCGTGGTCGACGTAGACGACACGGGCGCCGGGGCTCGCCTGCTGCGCCACCTCGTGGACGTTGCCGAAGGTCGGGATGCCGGAGCCGATGTCGAGGAACTGGGTGATGCCCTCGTCGACGGCGAAGCGCACGGCCCGCCGCATGAACGCCCGGTTCGCCTGCATGATCTTGGGCAGGCCCGGCATGAACTCCATGGCCTTGCGCGCGGCCTCCCGGTCGACCTCGAAGTTGTGCGATCCGCCCAGGTAGTAGTCGTAGATCCGGGACACACTGGGCACCGAGATGTCGATGCCCTGCGGGGCCCAGGCAGGACGCTCCATCTATCTCTCCAAGGCGTAGGCGAGCCGGTGTTCGAGGTGAGGCTACTGATCAGCCGCCAAAGGAGCGAGTCAAAACGGAAATTGACCGTCCGTTCTCGGTCACTGCCTCCGGCACGTGCCAATTGGCAACGATCCGAAACCACCCCGAAACCATATGTATCCCAACCGAAAAGAACCGGTCCGTTCCTGATGCGGGACCATCACGTGGTCACGCGAGGAACGGACCGGCGATTCGCCAAATCCTTTGAACACTCTACCTTCGAGGGATCCGCCCGGGGGCGGACACTTCCTTGGAGCGCACCTTCCGGGGAGCGCTACTTCTGCGGGGCCCCTACCGGCTTTCCGTCGGGGGCCGCGGCGTACCAAGTGCCGCCCACGCCCTGCCCGTTGGTGTCACCGGGCTTCTTGTCGCCGGAGAAGGTGTACACCGGCCAGCAGTTCAGCGTCTGCTGCTTCGTTCCGTCGGGGCGGTCGAACGTCATGTAGCCCTTGAGCGGAATGTTCTTGGTGTCGTTCTTCGCCACCGGCGCGACGGCCGGCCACTTCTGCGCGCACGCGCCCACACAGTTGGACTTGATGGGCCAGGCCGAGTCCTTCAGGAACCGGTAAACGGTCATTCCGTTCTTGTCGACGACGATCTCGCCCAGCTTCGGGTCCTTGCGCGTGGAAAGTCCCGCCGTATCGGCCGGCTCCGCCGCGGCGGGGCTCGCCTTCTTCCCGTCGGGGGCGGCCGCGTACCAGGTGCCGCCCACGCCCTGCCCCTTGGCGTCGCCGGCCTTGGTGTCCATGGCGTAGCGGTACATCGGCCAGCCGTCGATGGTCAGTTGCTTGGTGCCGTCGGCGGCGGTCACCTCGCCGAGCAGCGACGGGTCGACGCCGGCCGCGGCGGTCGCGCCGCTCGCGGGTACGGCGGGCCACGCCTTCAGACAGGCGTCGTCGCAGTTCGACTTGGGCGGCTGCGCGGTGTCCTTGTCGAAGCGGTAGAGCGTGAATCCGGCGCTGTCGGTGAGGACCTGGCCGAGCTTCTTGCTCTCCCACACGGCGAGCTGGCCCGCGGACTTGGCCTTGGCACCGGCGTCCTTGTCCGCGGATCCGGACCCGTAGCCGTCGTCGGATCCGTAACCGCCCTGCGCCGGGGCCGCGTTGCCCACGTTCTGGCCGTTCGTGGAGGTGTCCCCCTTGTCCTGACCGCACGCCGTCGTCAGCGCCAGCAAGGCCGCAGCTGTCGCTACGAACGAGGCGCTCCGCCAGGAGGTCTTCATCTTCAACTCCCGCATGTTGCTTCGGTGTTGTGCGATCCCGGTCGGGTCCGCACATGGCCCTAGGTACGGGCGGGGACGGCGGGAGCGTTCAACGCGGCCGAAGATTTCTTGACGCGGACGAGCGACGGGCGGGGGCGCAAACCCGCGGCGCCCCGCGCCCCACCTTCGGGGTATTCGGGGCGAAAGCCTGCGTGCGGCGCCGGACGGCGGTCCATGATCTCGCTCGTGCTCCGAACACAGCGGGCCAGAGCCGCCCTGGTCACCCGTGCTCTCGCGGTGGTCGCCACCGCCTGGTTGTGCGGTGTCCCGGTGGCGGCCGCGACAGCCCTGCCTCTACTCGCGCCGGCCGACAGCTGCGCGTACGCCTCGGTCGACGGCGGCGCGACGGGCGGCGCCGTCGCGATCTCCGGTGACGGCGTGAGCTGTACGCCGGCGCCGCACACGCCCCCGCCGAAGAAGCCGACGCCCACACCGCCACCGCCCAAGAAGCCGGTACCGCCCCCACCGGCCCCACCACCCCCGAGCCCCCGAACCCCCTCCGGCCGCACCGACCACACCAGCCCCACCGGCACCTCCTCGCCCGGCGCCCCCGACCGTCGCGCCACCACCGCCGGCACCCGAGCCGCCGCCTCCGCCGAGGCCGAGCCCCAGGCCGACGCCGTCCGTCCACCCGTCCCCGAAGCCCGTGCACTATCCGGCCTACCGCACGTCCGTGCACCGCGCGCCTCCGCGCGGCGGCCCCTCGATCGTCACGCTCACCCTGCTCATCACCGCACCCGCGGTGCTCGCGGTCGCCGCCCTGCGCCCCCGCTGAACCTTTGTGGAGGTACCGATGTCGGAATGGCTTGTTCTCGCCCTCGCGATGGTCGCCGTCTGCGCGATCGTCCTGGTCGTCCTGGTCCTGCAGCAACGAAGAATCGGCGAGGACGACGACCCCACGGAGACCCCGGACGTCATCGAGTACATGACGATGATGATCGGCGTGGTCTACGCCATCGTCCTCGGCCTGGCCATCGCGGGGGTCTGGGAGGCGCGCAGCGCGGCCCAGGACCACGTGCGCAACGAGGCGCAGGCGCTCCACGAGATCCACGAGCGCGTCCGCGTCTATCCGGCCGACGTCCGGGACCACATCCGGGCGGATGTCGACGCTTATGTCAGCCATGTCGTGACGACCGAGTGGCACGCCATGCGCTCGCGGGGCGAGCTGACGCAGAAGGGCACCGAGCTGCTGGACACGGTGCGCCACGACGTCACCGATTTCGAGCCGCGCAACGACTTCCAGGCGCAGGCCTACCAGCCGCTGGTCGACCAGGTCACGGCCGCCGACGACGCCCGCAACGCCCGCGCCGACTCCACGGGCGCCACGATGCCGGGGGTGGTCTGGTTCGGCCTGATCGTCGGCGGCCTGGTCACCATCGGCATGATCTTCGCGCTCCAGATCAGACGCACCGCCCGCGAGCTGATCCTCGCCGGTCTCTTCTCCGCCCTGATCGCGTTCCTGCTCTTCCTCATCTGGGACTTCGACGCGCCGTACAGCCGTGGCATCGCGGCCACCGCGGAGCCGTTCCTGATGCTGTTCCCGGGAGCGGGGTGACCCCGTGTGGAGCACTCTGGGGGCATGACCCCATGGCACGCCCCGATCGTCGTCCACCCGCCCGCCCCCGAGGGCGGGCGGCACGTGACCGTGCGCGGACAGGCGGTCGGACTCGCGCACAGCGACGCGGATCTGACCCGGCTGCTCGGCCGGGCCGGGCTCGGCTCGGCCGATCTGACGCTCGACGATCCGCACCTCGTCGAGTGGCGCGGCGCCGGTCCGCACGTCTGGCACGCGGCGGGGCCCGACGGGGTGTCAGCACGCCACGAGGTCCCCTGACCGGCCCAAGGACATGCCCCGTTCGCACGACACCGATCGCGCCCGTAAGGGGGTGTCCCTAGCGTTTCGGTCATCGAGGTGCTTGTCCCAAGCGAGCGGAACCGGTCCGCAGCTGCTCCTCGTGGACCCGGAGGAACCCCCATGAAGGCGATACGTGCCGCTTCCGCCGCCGCGCTCTCCCTCACCGCCCTGACCCTCACCGCGCCGACGGCCGTGGCCGAGTCCGACCCGTTCCAGGTCAGCATCGCGCCCACGACGATCGCCGCCGGCGGACAGGTGACGCTCTACGCGAGCGGGTGCAGCGGCGACACCACCGTCTCCGCCGGCATCTTCGACAGCGTCAAGATCCGCAAGGACAGCGGCTCGGCCACCCGGACCGTGGACTGGGACGCCAAGCAGGGCGCCATGTACTCCGTGACGTTCTCCTGCTCGGGCGGCTCGTCCCGCACCGTCGACCTCACCGTCGCGGGCGGCAGACCCGTCGAGCCGACTCCCCCACCTGTCCATCACGGGGTCCGGGCCGGCGTCGGCGGCAGCCTCGGCGGCTTCGACATGCAGGAGATCGGCCTGGGCGCCGCCCTGATCACGGGCGCGCTCGGCACGGCGTACTACTTCTCCCGGCGCCGCTCCGGCGAGAACAACGCCTGACCCGGGCCGAAGCGAACGGACCGGTGCCCCGAAGACCACGCTGTCTTCGGGGCACCGGTCCGTTCACGTGCGCCGCGGGCCCCGCGAAGGGGGGTCGGGGCCCGCAGGTCTCGTACGACTACGCCTTGCTCGTCATGCCTTGCTCGTCATGCCTTGCCGCTGACGCCTTGCTGCTTACGCCTTGCCCTCCGCGCGACGGCGCATCCAGAACACGCCGCCGCCGATGAGCGCCGACGCGACGAGCGCGCCGCCGATCGCCATGTCGGTGGAGGTGGCGCCGGTCTCGCTGGCACCACCGAGACCACCGCGGACGCCACCGTGGATGACGGTGAAGGCGGCCGGACGCGTCAGCGGCACGCCCTGGCAGCTCACGGAGACGTCGTGGGCGCCGGGGGCGGCGTCGCTGTGCACGGTGGCGTTGGCGCTGGCCTGCTCGCCGCCCGCGTTGTTCAGGTTCACCGTGCCGAACGCGTCCGACGTGGCGGTGCTGTTGGACTGGCACTTGGTACCGGTGACCGAGATCGTCACCTGACCACCGCGCGGGATCACGCTGGGCGAGACCGTGAGGTTGGACGGGTCCGTCCAGGCGGACGCGGCGGGGGCGGCGAGACCGACGGCGACGACGGCGACGGCGGACACCGCCAGAGCACGGGTGGTACGCATGGAAATCCTCCGCGGAAGGCGTCCCCGGGGAACGGTCCCCGGGAATTTCGGCGAGAACGCCTCCCAGACGAACCCTCAGATGCCGTGCGCACGACCGCATTTCGGGAATCGGCCGTCCTGGTGAGCCGACACACCGAAGGAATTCCGTACAAGCCGATATTGCCGCAGGTCACAGACCGTCAGAAATTTCCTGAGGGCCGCACCTCGGATGGCTCACGCACCCCCTGGACGGACGCTGCGGGTGCACCCGTTCGCCCTCGCCCCGTCGCTGGTCGTGCGCGGTCGACTTAGCGTTTCGGTACGCGCAACGGACCCGGTCTCGCCGCCGGGCCCAGAGGGGATGAGCGAATGTCCTACGCAAGGCTCGAAGACGAGGAGCAGCCCAGAAAGCGTGCGCCGTGGGGCGTGATAGCGCTGGTGCTGCTCACCGGTCTCGCGCTGATCCGCAATGGTTCGGGGGAATTCGACATCGGCCCGCCGCAGCCCGCGTCGGCCGCCGCCGCGGACGTCCGCACGCCCACGTGGGCCACGTCGAAGGCGCCGCAGCCGCTGCCGTTCTCGTTGGTGGACCGGGTGCGGATCCCGGCGATCCGGGTGGACGCCCCGGTGACCCAGGTCGGTCTGGACGCGGAGGGCTGGGTGGACGCGCCACCGCCGCAGGACCCGAACCTGGCGGGCTGGTTCACCGGCGCGGTCTCGCCCGGCGAGAAGGGCACGGCCGTCGTCGTCGGGCACGTCGACAACATGCAGGGCCCGGCCGTGTTCTACGGGCTCGGGTCCCTGAAGAAGGGCAACCACGTCGAGATCCGGCGCAAGGACGGCAGGACCGCCGTGTTCCAGGTGTACGGGATCGAGGTGTTCGAGAAGGCGAACTTCCCCGGCAACCGCGTCTACGGCTCCAACGGGACGCCGGAGCTGCGCGTCATCACGTGCGGTGGCGGCTTCTCGAAGCAGAACGGCTACGACGGCAACGTGGTGGCCTTCGCCCGTCTGGTGTCCGTGCGCTGACCGCACGGACACCGGTCGGCGGGGATCAGACGCCGCGGCGGCGCGGGACGGTGATGCGGTAGCCGTCGTCGATCAGCCGCGGCAGGTACTCCCGCAGGGCGGAGACGCTCTGCGAGCGGTTGCCGCCGGCGTCGTGGTTGAGGACGACGACGCCGGGCGCCGCGCCGCGCAGTACGCGGGTGACGATGGTGTCGGTGCCGGGGGTGTTCCAGTCGAGGGTGTCGACGGTCCAGGCCAGGGGCTCCATGCCGAGGTCGGCGCCGAGCCGGAACGCGGCGCGGTTCCACGCCCCGTACGGCGCGCGGAACCAGGCGGGCGGTTCACCGACCGTGTCCTCGATGACCTCGCAGGTGCGCTCGATCTCGGGCCGCATGCCGGAGCGGGTCATCCGGGTCAGGAGCGGGTGCGTCCAGGTGTGGTTGCCGATGACGTGTCCGTCGTCGGCCATCTCGCGCAGCAGGTCCTTGTTGTCGACGGCCATCTCGCCGCACACGAAGAACATCGCGCGCACCTCGTGCTTGCGCAGCGTGCGCAGGATGTCCGGGGTGTAGCGGGGGTCGGGCCCGTCGTCGAACGTGAGCACCATGGCACGGTCGCCGCGCTCGAACTCCATGCTGAGGAGGGGTTTGTGACGGACCGCCAGTCGGCCGGGGACGGCACGCTGGGGCCCGCTTCCGGCCATCGGCCGCAGCCGGTACGCGGAGGGCCCGAGGGGCGGGCGGCCTGCGGCCCCGCGGCGGGCGCGGCGCTCGGGCTCGCGCTCGGCGGGGCGCTCGCGCGCTCGGCGGCGGCGCAACCGGTGAGTGCGGCCAGGCCGACGGCGGTGAAGCCGCGGAGCAGGGTCCGGCGCCCTGACGCGATCTGATGCGTTTTCATGCTTCATCCGTCACACGGCGCCGGTGGCGCCGCGCAGAGCACCACCGGTTGGGCGGCGTGAAAGCACCCGTTCAGCCGCGACGGCCCGCGCCCCGGAACCGAAAAATCCGCTCCGCCCCGGCGCTGCCCCCACCTGCGGGTTTCCGCTAGCCTCTGCGCGTGACCGAACAGCAGCCACACCAGTTCGAGCGCGGTACCGACGGGCCCAAGGTGATCGTGGTCGGGGTCGACGGTTCCGACTCCTCCTTCCGCGCCGCGGCCTACGCCGGAGGCCTCGCCCGGCGTCAGCGCGCCCTGCTCGCCGTCGTCTATGTGCAGCCCGTGATGACGGCGGGCGCCGCGCTCGGGGTGCCCGTCGCGGAGACGACCGACGAGATCGCGGAGGGCCTGATCGCGGAGATCCGGGAGGCGACGGAGCGGGTCAAGGACATATACGACGTGCGCTGGGAGTTCCACACGTTCCGCGGCGACCCGTTCAACGGCCTGGTCACCGCCGCCGACGAACTCAAGGCGGACGCCGTGGTCGTCGGCGCCTCGGAGCAGGCCGGTCATCGCATCGTCGGCTCGGTCGCCATCCGCCTGGTGAAGGCGGGCCGCTGGCCCGTCACGGTGGTGCCGTAGCCCCTCGACTCCGGCGGGGCGTGCCGCCTTCCGTGCCTCTTGTCACGGGTGCGCCCTGATCGGCCATCAGCCGTCGCGCAGCCGTACGCGGCAGCGTCAGTCGGTGACCGCACGCACGAGCAGGGACGACCGGATGTGCCCAGGGGTCGGCGCATCGATCGGGCGGGCCAGGGCGCCGGCTTCCACGGATCTCCCTACTTGAGCCTGGTCGGGCCCCGTCCTGCACCGACCCTTCTCCTGCAACACGTCCCGGAGTCGAAGCAGGGCAAGAACCGCATGCACCTCGATCTCGACTTCGGCACCACGGACCTGGTGCCCGAGGTCAACCGCCTTGAGCAGCTGGGCGCTACGAGACTCTCTGAGGAACTCAGCGAACACGGCTTTCGCTGGATCGTCGTCGCCGACCCGGAGGGCAACGAGTTCTGCGTCTTCGATCCCCCGCACAGCTCCGACACCGCACGGTAGTCGCTCAAACGCCTCCGAGGGGTGCCGTGGTACCCGCGGCACCGTGCAAGAGGTCCGAGCCGGCGAAGCAGACGTCTACTTCCCCATGACGAGGCCGTCCTCGGCCGCGCCCCTGCCGAGGACGACCCGGCGGATCTCGTCGCGGACGCCTTCGAGGTCGGCGCCTCGGTCGATGGCGCGGTTGAGGTTCACCACGCGGTCGGAGCCGAGGTCGAACCACTGAGGGACGAACTCGGCCTTCGTGACCCGCCAGCGCTCGCCGGCGCGGGCCGGCGGGGCGAAGGTGAAGCGGCCGATCGTGCTCATGTTGCCGCGGGCGTCCTGGGCGCCGTCGTGGTTGAACATCTCCCCCGCGATCTGGTCGCCCATCCCGTAGACGATCCAGGTGCCGTTGACCTTCTCGTACGCCTGCGGGACGTGGGCGTGGGTGCCGAGGATCAGGTCGATGTCGGGGCGACCGTGCGTGCGGGAGGCGGTGAGCTGCCTGCCGAGCGTGAGCTGGCCGGTGTCCGGCTCGTCCTGCCACTCCGTGCCCCAGTGGAGGGACACGACGACGACGTCGGCGCCCGCCTTCCGGGCGGCGCGGGCGTCCGCGATGATGCGCTGACGGTCGATCAAGTTGACCGCCCAGGGCTTGTTCCTGGGGAGCGGGTAGCCGTTCGTGCCGTAGGTGTAGGCGAGTTGGGCGACCTCGGCGCCGCCCGCGCGCAGCCGGGCCGGGCCGCGCCCTCCGCCGCGGTGCGGCCCGATCCGGCGTGCCGCAGACCGGCCCGGTCGAACGCGCCGAGCGTGCGGGCGATGCCGTCCGCGCCGTCGTCGAGGGTGTGGTTGGAGGCGGTGGAGCAGGAGTCGTAGCCGGTGGCGCGCAGGCCCGCGGCGATCTGGGGCGGGGACGTGAAGGCCGGGTAGCCGCTGTAGTCGCCGGGCGCGCCGTACACGGTCTCCATGTGGCAGATCGCCAGGTCCGCCGACGAGACCACCGACTTGGCGCCCGCGAGCATCGGGCGGAAGTCGTAGCCGTCGCCGCCCGCGTCCTCGTTGGCCTCGTCAATGATCGACGTGTGGGGCAGGACGTCGCCGGACGCGGCGAGCGTGAAGCCGCGGGCCGCCGCGGGCGCGGGGTGCCCGGAGGTGGAGGCGGAGGCCGTGGCGGACGGCCGCGAGGGCCCGCCGCCGGGGCGGCGCAGCCCGCGCCGAGGCCCGTCAGGACGGCCGCGAGGGCCACCGCCGCCTGCCGCGTCCGGCGCGTGCTCCGTGTCATCGACAAGGCTCCTCGGGTGACTGGACGGAATGAGTCCGTATGTAGGTGGTTTTCGGCGTGATTTTCGCCATACGCATCCATGTACGAGTGCCGGGTGCAGTCAAGTCCCCATACCGGTCCCGTCCCTGAATCGGCGTCACCGCGCTGCGCCACTCGGCCCGCTCACCGCACCGCTCGTCGACGGCTTCGACCGCCTGCCGCAGATCCGCGCGCGGCCCCTGGGCGGGCGCCGGGGCGTGCGTTGCCATACGCGCATGACGACGGCGCTCACGACACCCACGACACCGGAGGAGGACCTCGCCCAGGTCCAGCGGGAGCACGGCGGGCCGCTGTTCTCGTTCCTGCTGCGTCTGTGCGACGGGGACCGCCAACGCGCGGAGGACCTGGTCCAGGAGACGTACGTACGGGCCTGGCAGCATCCGGAGGCGCTCGACGCGCGCTTCGAGTCGGTGCGGCCATGGCTGTTCACCGTCGGTCGGCGGCTCGCGATCGACGCGCGCAGGGCGCGGCTCGCGCGGCCCGCCGAAGTGGGCGACGCGGTTCTGGAGAACGCGCGCGTCTGCGCCGATCACGCGGAACGGTCGGCGGCGGCGCTCGATGTGCGGGAGGCTGTGGCGACGCTCTCCCCCGAGCATCGAGCCGTCCTCCTCGAGGTGTACTTCAAGGGCGCGAGTGTGGCCGAGGCCGCGCGAACGCTCGGCATCCCCCCGGGTACCGTGAAGTCCCGCGCGTACTACGCGTTGCGCGCGTTGCGCCGGGTTCTTCCGGGCTATGCGTCCGACCTGCGCTGAAACCGTAGGCCGGGTCAAGCCTTCGCAAAGCGCCTTGCTCAGCGTGCCGTTCTCTCGGTTGAGTAATCCGCTGTCCTCCCCGGCGAGTGGGACATGGGTGGGGTCCGGGGGCCGGCGAAGCGCACGGACCGGAGGAAGGCAGGAAGGAATGTTGCACGGGAGCCAAGGCGGCGCGACGGGCGCCGGAGGCGAACTCACCGTACCCATGGCGTGGTTGTACGCCGAGTACATCGCGGACGAGCTGTTGCGCACCGGGGATCTGATGCCGCCGACGTCCTTCGAGTTCCGGGCCGGGCGCGACGCGCTGGCCCTGACCATCTTCCTGTCCGACGCGGAGGACGAGCTGTCCGGGATCCGGGTGGTCTCGCAGCTGGAGACGTGGTCGTCGCTGACCGCCTACGACCAGCCGTGGCAGAGATGGGTGCGGGAGCGCTTCGCGGAGCGGGAGCGGGACCGCCGCGGCGCCGTGAGCCGTTCGCCCGATCTGGAGCTGGCCCAGGCGGCCTGGAGATGGCTGGAGGAGACGGAGCTGCTCGCTCCCGACCTCGACGCGGTGCCGGTCCCCGACGAGGAGGACGGGCCGCAGGTCTGGACTCCCGCCTGGCAACTCGGCCTGCCGCTGGGGCACTTGGCGATCCATCTGTTCTGAGCGGGTCCGCGGAGGTGCCGGGCGGGCGCCGCGGCGGTCAGGGTGGGTACACGCCCCTTCGGTACGTCAGGGCGCGTACACGCCCGCCCGGTACTTCGGGATGCGCACCGTGATCTTCATGCCCGCGCCGACGGCCGTCTCGATGACGAGGCCGTAGCCGTCGCCGAAGACCTGGCGCAGGCGTTCGTCGACGTTCGAGAGGCCGATGCCGCGGGACGCGTCCCCCTCGCCGCGCAGGATCGCCCGCAGCTCGTCCGGGTCCATGCCGACGCCGTCGTCCTCGATGACGACCTCGGCCTCGGCGCCCGCGTCCGTCGCCCCGATGGAGATGCGGCTGCGGGTCACGGCACCCTCCAGGCCGTGTTTGACGGCGTTCTCCACCAGTGGCTGGAGGCAGAGGAACGGGAGGGTGACCGGGAGGACCTCCGGGGCGATCTGCAGGGTGACGGAGAGGCGGTCGCCGAAGCGGGCGCGGACGAGAGCCAAGTACTGGTCGATGGAGTGGAGTTCGTCGGCGAGCGTGGTGAACTCGCCGTGCCTGCGGAACGAGTAGCGGGTGAAGTCGGCGAATTCCAGGAGGAGTTCACGGGCCCGTTCGGGGTCGGTGCGGACGAACGACGCGATGGCCGCGAGGGAGTTGAAGATGAAGTGCGGGGAGATCTGCGCGCGCAGCGCTTTGATCTCCGCTTCGATGAGACGGGTGCGGGAGCGGTCGAGTTCGGCGAGTTCGAGTTGGACGGAGACCCAGCGGGCGACCTCGTCGGTGGCGCGGGCCAGGACGGCGGACTCGCGGGGCGCGTAGGCCACGACGGCGCCGAGGACGCGGCCGTCGGCGACGACCGGGGCGGCGACCGCCCAGCGCAGCGGGCAGTCGACGGACGAGCAGCCACACGCGAAGGCGACGGTGCGCCCGCCGGTCAGGGCCGGGGCGACCTGGTCCATGACGTGCTTGGCGTGCGGGTGCTCCGCGGTGCCGTCCCAGGCGAGGACGGCACCTCGGTTGGTGACGGCCAGGGCCTCCGTGCCGAGGAGCGTGCGCAGGCGGCGGGCGGACTTGCGGGCGGTGTCCTCGGTGAGGCCCGCGCGCAGGGCGGGGGCGGCGAGCGAGGCCGTGTGCAGCGTCTCGAAGGTGGCGCGCTCGACGGGGGTGCCGACGTCGCTGTGTCCCGCGGGGTCGGTGCGCCGGCCCAGGAGGAAGCCCGCGCCGAGGAGGACGGGGCACAGGGCGAGGAGGGTGGCTGTCACGGCGCCGCTCACGGGGGACCTCCCGCGCTCTTGAGGGCCTCGGGGAGGTGGAGGCGGGTCATCGTGGCCGTCGTGTGCGGCGGGATGGCGTGCGGGGTCGCCAGGGAGACCAGGATCATCGCCAGGAAGCCGACCGGGACGGACCAGACCGCCGGCCAGGCCAGGAGGGTGTGGAGCCAGCCGGAGGTCGCCGCGCCGAAGACGGTGAGGGTGACGGCGAGGAGCGCCGACCCGCCGCCCAGGAACAGGCCCGCCAGGGCCCCGGGGGGTGTGAGGCGGCGCCACCAGATGCCGAGGACCAGGAGGGGGCAGAAGGACGACGCCGAGACGGCGAACGCCATGCCGACCGCGTCGGCCACCGGGACGCCGTCCACCAGGAGCGCGCCGGCCAGCGCGACCGCCATGGCCAGGACCACGCCGAGCCTGAAGTGCCGTACGCCGCGCGCCGGGAGGACGTCCTGGCTGACCACACCGGCCACCGCCATCGTCAGGCCCGACGCCGTGGACAGGAACGCGGCGAACGCGCCGCCCGCCACCAGCGCGCCGAGCAGGTCCCCCGCGACGCCGCCCACGACGCGGCCGGGGAGCAGCAGCACGGTGGCGTCCGCGTCGTGGGTGGCGGTGAGTTCGGGGGCGTAGACCCTGCCGAGCCAGCCGTAGAGCGGCGGGAGGAGGTAGAAGGTGCCGATCAGGGCGAGGACGACGACCGTGGTGCGGCGGGCCGCGCGGCCGTTCGGGCTCGTGTAGAAGCGGACGACGACGTGCGGCAGGCCCATCGTGCCGAGGAACGTCGCGACGATCAGGCCGTACGTGGCGTAGAGCGGGTGGTCGGCGCGGCTGGTGGCCAGCGGGCGGCCCGCGCCGACCCCGGCCGACGGCACGTCCGCGGCGGGGAAGTCGGGCGGTGTCGCGCCCTGCCCGTGCCACGCGAGGAGCAGGAAGAACGCCGGGACCAGGAGGGCCGTCAGCTTCAGCCAGTACTGGAAGGCTTGCACGAAGGTGATCGAGCGCATGCCGCCCGCCGCCACCGCGAGGACCACGACAGCGGCGACCAGCGCCCCGCCGAACCAGCGCGGCGCCCCCGTCAGGATCTGCAACGTCAGCCCGGCGCCCTGGAGTTGGGGCACCAGATAGAGCCAGCCCGCGCCGACCACGAACATGCTGACCACGCGCCGCACCTGCCGCGACTCCAGGCGGCCCTCGGCGAAGTCGGGGAGCGTGTAGGCGCCGGAACGGCGCAGCGGGGCGGCGACGAAGACCAGCAGGACGAGGTAGCCCGCCGTATAGCCGACCGGGTACCAGAGCATGTCCGGGCCGTGCACGAGGAGCAGCCCGGCGACGCCGAGGAAGGAAGCCGCGGAGAGGTATTCGCCGCTGATGGCGGCCGCGTTGAGGCGGGGTCCGACGGTGCGCGACGCCACGTAGAAGTCCGAGGTCGTCCGGGAGATGCGCAGTCCGAAGCCGCCGATGAGGACGGTGGCGAGGACGACCACGGCCACCGCGGGGATCGCGTACGCCTCGTTCACGGTGCTCCGGTGTCGCCGGTGTCACGGCCGCGTACGAGGGCCGCGAAGTCGCGTTCGTTGCGTTCGGCGCGGCGCACGTACCACCATGCGACGAGGACGAGGAGCGGGTAGCAGCAGAAGCCGAGGACGAGCCATTCGACCGCCGCGTTGCGCAGTGCTCCGAAGAACAGCGGCAGGACCGCGACGGGGACGGCGAGCACCACGAACGCGGCGACGCCGGCGCGTAGTTGGCTGCGCATGAGGGAGCGGACGTAGGCGGCGCCGAGCGTGGTCTGCTCGTCGATCTCCCACTGGGTGCGCAGGCCGGGCAGTCCGGCCGCGCCGTGCACGGTGCGCGGCTCGCCGGTCACCACCTGACGTCGGGGTTCGGACACGGGCGGAGTGTAGGCAGGCCCGGCCGCTCGAAGGAAGGGGCCTGGTCAGCCGGTGGCCCTGCGCATGAGGAGTTCGCGCACCCGGCTGGCGTGGCGGCGGCTGACGGCGATCTCGGCGGCGCCGACGCGGACGGTCATGCCGCCGCCGTCGAGCCGGAGTTCGTCGATGCGGTGCAGGGAGACGAGGTGGCTGCGGTGGACCCGGACGAAGCCGAGCGGCTGCCAGCGCTCCTCCAGGGTGGTGAGCGGGATGCGGACCAGGTGGCTGGTGCCGTCGGCGGTGTGCAGGCGGGCGTAGTCGCCCTGCGCTTCGGCGTACGTGATGTCGGAGACGGCCACGAGGCGGGTGACGCCGCCGAGTTCGACGGGGATGCGGTCGGCGACGGCGGTGGGCGGCGGGGCGACGGCCGCGCGTTCGGCGACGCGG
Organism: Streptomyces sp. Q6; assembly: GCF_036967205.1. NCBI lineage: Bacteria > Bacillati > Actinomycetota > Actinomycetes > Kitasatosporales > Streptomycetaceae > Streptomyces > Streptomyces citrinus. The sequence goes on along the minus strand of NZ_CP146022.1, from coordinate 7,819,490 downwards.
CGCACGGCCTCTGCGAGGCGTTCGCGGCGTACCGGTTTGAGGAGGTAGTCGACGGCCTTGAGCTCGAAGGCCTGGACGGCGAAGTCCTCGTGCGCGGTGACGAAGACAACGAGCGGCGGCCGGGCGAAGCCCGCGAGCAGCCGGGCGACGTCGAGCCCGGTGAGGCCCGCCATCTGGATGTCGAGGAACAGCACGTCGATCGCGCCGTCGCCGCCGGGCCCCTCCTCCAGGGCGCGGCCGATGCGGCGCAGCGCCTCGTTGGCGTCGGTGGCCCCCTCGGCGCTGCGGACGCGCGGGTCGGCGCGCAGGAGGTAGAGGAGTTCGGCGAGGGCGGGTTCCTCGTCGTCGACGGCCAGTACGCGCAGCATGCGCCGGAGTGTAATCGCGCGGTCGCTTGAATGAATCGCCCGCCTCCTGCGTACCGGTGAGCGAGAGCAGGAGGAACACATGAGGTCCCTGGAACGGCATCGCGACGCGGGTGCGTACGCGCTGGGGGTCCTCGACACGGCGGACCGGTTCCGCTTCGAGGACCATCTCGTCGAATGCGTGGCGTGCGCGGCGTACGTCGGTGAAGTGCGGCCCACCACACGGCTGTTGGGCGTGTACGCGCGGGCGACTCCGCCGCACGTCGACATGTTCGCGCGGCCGGCGCCGGCGCTCGTCGACCGCACGGTGGACCGGCTCGCCGTGCTGCACCGGGCGAAGCGGCGCCGGATGTGGGGCACGGGTGTCGCGGTGGCGGCGCTGCTGGCGCTCGCGGGGCAGGGCTCCGCGATGCTCGCCGACGGAGGGAGCGGTGATCCGCCGGACCTGACGCTGCGCGCGCGGGACACCCGGTCGGAGGTCGCGGCGACGCTGACGGCGGACGAGCGGGCGTGGGGCACGGAAGTGGGCCTCGACGTGCGGGACCCGGGCGGGCCCCGGGTGTGCGAGCTGGTCGCGGTCGGCCGGGACGGCACGGAGCAGGCGGTCGCCACGTGGGCGGTGAGCGGCGGGGACGGCGGGCGGGTCTCGATCGACGGCGGGGCGGCGGACCGGCCGGGCGAGATCGCGCGATTCGAGGTGCGGGCGGTCGGCGGGGACCGGCTTCTCACGCTGCCGGTGCGCTGAAAGCCTGTCGCCCCTCCCCTGCTTCAGGAGGCGTGACCTCTACTTCAGGAGCCGTGACCTCTACTTCAGGAGGCGTGACATCCGGCGGTCCGCCAGCGGTTTGCCGCCGGTCTGGCACGTCGGGCAGTACTGGAGCGAGCTGTCGCTGAAGCTGACCTCGCGGATCGTGTCGCCGCACACCGGGCACGCTTCGCCGGTCCGGCCGTGCACGCGCAGCCCGCTCTTCTTCTCGGCCTTGAGCCGTCCGGCGGCGACACCGCGCGAGCGCTCGACGGCGTCCGTGAGCGTGGTGCGCAGTGCCTCGTAGAGGGTGTGGATGTCGTCGGGTGTCAGGCTCGACACCCGCTTGAACGGGGACATGCGGGCGACGTGCAGGATCTCGTCGCTGTAGGCGTTGCCGATGCCCGCGATCAGGGACTGGTCGCGCAGCGCGCCCTTGATCTGCCGCCGCTCGCCGTCGAGGAGTCTCGCGAACGCGGCCTCGTCGAAGTCGTCGGCGAGCGGGTCGGGGCCCAGCCGTGCGATGCCCGGGACGTCGCCGGGGTCGTGGACGACGTACACCGCGAGCTTCTTGGTCGTTCCGGCCTCGGTGAGGTCGAATCCCTCGCCGGTAGCGAGGGCGACGCGCAGCGCGAGCGGGCCCTTGCCGGGTTTCGGCGGGCCGTCCGGGAGACGGTCCTTCCAGTGGAGCCAGCCCGCGCGGGCCAGATGGGTGACCAGGTGCAGGCCGTCCGCGTCGAGGTCGAGGAACTTGCCGTGCCGCGCCACGGCGGTGACGGTGCGGCCCTCGAGAGCGGTGAGCGGGGGGTCGTACGTCTTCATGACGCTGATCGCGACGGGCAGCACACGGACGATCTCGCGCCCCACCAGATGCTCGGCGAGGAAGTCCCTGAGCGCCGCCACTTCGGGCAGTTCCGGCATCGCTCCAGCCTCTCTACTCGCGTGCGGGGACGATGAACTCGCACCACACGCACTTGCCGCCGCCGCGCGCCTCCACGCCCCAGACGTCGGCGAGCCGGTCGACGAGGAGCAGGCCGCGGCCCGAGACGCCGGACTCGCCGGCGTCGCGGCGGCGCGGCAGGGCGCTGGAGCTGTCCTCCACGTCGACCCTGAGTCTTCGGTCGGGTCCGGTCAGGACCCGCAGGGTCACGATGGCCGGTCCTTCGGTGTGCATGAGGGCGTTGGTGACCAGTTCGTCGGCGACGAGTTCGATCTCGTCGGCGCGTTCGCGGGCGCCCCAGGCGCGCACGGCGGCGCGGATCATGTGCCGGGCCGCCGTCAGCGCGTCGGGGTCGCCGGGCGGCACGTGTTCGGTGAGGCGGCCGCCGCTCTGCGCGGCGCCCGCGCCGCGGCGGCGCAGCAGCAGGAGCGCCACGTCGTCCTCGCCGCCGCGTTCGTCGACGGACTCGCACAGCCGGTCGGCGAGGCGGTCGACGTCGGAGGGGCCGGTGCCGATCAGCGCGGTGAGGGCGTGCAGTCCGTCGTCGAGGTCGGTGCCGGGCTGCTCGACGAGGCCGTCGGTGCAGAACAACAGGGTCTCGCCCGGGTCGAGTTCGACGGTGGTGACGGGGTAGTCGAGGCGCCCGAACTCGGCGGACAGGCCCAGCGGGAGTCCGCCGTCGACGGGCACCTTGCGGCACATGCCGTCGGTGCGGCGCAGCAGCGGGTCGAGGTGGCCGGCGCGGACGAGCTGGACGACGCCGGTCGACAGGTCGGCCTCCGCGTACAGGCAGGTCGCGAAGCGTTCGGTGTCGAGTTCGTGGAGGAAGACGGAGGCGCGGGCCATGACGGTCGCGGGGGTGTGCCCCTCGGCGGCGTAGGCGCGCAGCACGATGCGCAGCTGCCCCATGACGGCGGCGGCGTGCGTGTCGTGGCCCTGGACGTCGCCGATCACCGCGCCGACGCGGCCGCCGGGCAGCGGGATCACGTCGTACCAGTCGCCGCCGATGTCGCGGCCGACGGACTGGCCGGAAGCGGCGCGGTAGCGGACGGCGATGTCGGCGCCGGGCACGGCCGGGATGGTGCGCGGCAGCATCGCCTGCTGGAGGCCCTGGGCGAGGTCCTTCTCCTGCTCGTAGAACATGGCGCGCTGGAGGCTCTGCGCGATGCTGCTGCACAGGGCGACGAGGACGTTGCGCTCGGACTGGGTGAAGCCCTTGCGGTCGTGGTAGAGCAGCCCGACGGAGCCGATGGGGCGGGCCTGCGCGATCAGCGGCAGGTAGGCGGCCGAGTGGATGCCGAGGTGGGTGATGTGCGGCCACAGCAGCGGGTACGAGCGGGCGAAGTCCTCCGGCGACTCGATGAAGCGCGGCGTGAGCGTGCGCACGACCTCGCTCATCGGGTACGGATCGTCGACGCGGGTGACGTGGGTGCCGGGCACGAAGCTGCCGGAGGGGCCCTCGGCGACCAGGTGGATGCGGCCGGCCCGGACCAGGCCCATGACGAAGCTGGTCGCCCCGAGGTGTTCGATGCCGTGCGTCTCGCGCAGGACGTCGATGACCTCCTTGACGGTGCGGGCGTGCGCGAGGGCGGCCGTGGTGTTCTGCACGACGCTGGTCTCGCGGCGTCGGACGGCTTCGCGGGCGGCGCGCTCGTGCTGCACGGTGGCGTCGTTGAGCTCGTCGGTGGCGTCGCGCACGATGCCCGCGATGCGCCGGGGGCGGCCGTGCTCGTCGCGGCGGATGTAGCCGCGGGTGTGGGTCCAGCGCAGTTGCCCCTCGCGGGTGCGGATGCGGAAGTAGGCGCCGTAGTTCTCGTCGCCGTTCTTGAGCGCCTGGGAGACGAGGCCGTCGAGCCGGACGCCCTCGGCGGGGGGCACGCGCAGGGACAGGGTCTCGGGCCGGTCGTCGTACTCGTCGGGCGTGATGTCGAAGACCGCGTGGGCCTGCGCGTCCATGTGCATCAGACCGGCGTCGAGGTCCCATTCGAAGCTGCCCATGCGCAGGCCGCGCCCGTACTCCTCCAGGAAACCGCGCGAGGAGTCCTCCGGGCGCTCCCCGCCCGGGGAATCGCCGGGCTCCTCGCCGCCCCCGCTACCCGCGTCCATAGGGCCACGCTAGGCGCAGGGCGGGGGGCTCGCACGCGGTCAACTCGGCAGTGGGTTCTCGTCGACGGACGACATCCCGTCGCCCGCGTCGGGGATCAGGCCGCCGCTGTCGGGCACGTCAGGGCTGTCCGGGACGGTGTCGGGCCCGGTGTCCTCGGTCGTCGCGTCCGGGGGCACCGCCGGGTCGGAGTCCGTCCCGGTGTCCGTGCCCGTGTCGGGCGCGGTGGGCTCGTCCGGGGCGGTCGTCGTCTCCGGGGCCTGGCTCGTCGGTGTCGGGCAGCCGGTCGGCCAGGGGGACGGGGTGCCCGTCGGGGTGCCGGTGGGCAGCGCGGTGGGGCAGTCGGTGCTGGTGGCGTCGTCGTCCGGGCTCGCCGTGTCACTGTCGGAGTCGCTGGGCGCCGGGGACGTCGAGGAGTCGTCCGGGGAGGGTGACGGGGACGTAGGCGACGGGGTCGGTGAGACGGGTGTCGGGGTGGGCGGCGGCACCGTGTGGTCCGTGCGGCCGTTGTCGCCGATGGGTCGCTCGATCCACGTGTTGTTGACGATGTTGATGATCGTGATGTTCTCGATGACGGTCGGCGCCGGCGTCACGATCACCACCTTCGTCGGCTGGTAGCCGCTCCACGGCTGTCCCTGGTGGCTCGGCGTGCCCTTGAAGGCGACGGGCGGCTTGAGCGGGTTGCCGCAGGCGCAGCGCACGCGCGGCATCCCGTAGCCGTCGACCATCACGGCGGTACCGGACTGGAGGACGGACTGGAACGTGGTGGCGTGGCCGTCGCTGTAGCCGTGGTTGGTGACGCGGGTGTCGACGCGCAGGACCACGGACGTCAGGCCGCGCAGGTAGGCGGGGATCTCGGTCCGGTCGATGCCGGAGGCCTGCGCGAACGCCGACGCCTTGGCCTGGTCGGTGGTGAGGAAGCGGATCTGCCGCTCGACGTCGCAGCTGCCCAGCGAGTGGGTGCCGCCGTAGAGGCCCGGGGTCGCCCCGGAGTACGACTGTTCACCCTGCGCGCTCGGGGAGGCGCTGCCGGTCGGTTGCGGCGTTCGGGTGACGGGCGGCGGGCTCCCCTCGGACGTGGCGGTCGAATCCGTGAAGGGGTCGGGGCCCTGTGCCGCCACGGGCTGGAGGAAGAGTTCCCCCTTGCCGTCGGAGGCGTTCTGGTCGCTTCCCCCCGAGCATCCGGCGAGCAGCAGCGCCGCGGATATCCCGAGCGCGGCGACGTACGTTCTGGTCCTGGTCCGAGCGCGCACCTGTTCTCCCACCTGTGCACCGGCAGTCTGTCCTTCCAGTGCGGACCGGACGGGCGGGCACCGCAACCGGTGACCTTGAGGGGACACTGGAGTCGTGGAGTGGTTCACGGCGTCCGACTACTGGCTGAGCCGCCTGGTCTTCCAGCGGGGCCTGGCGGCGCTGTACCTGGTGGCGTTCGTCGGGGCGGCGCTTCAGTTCCGGGCGCTGATCGGCGAGCGCGGGATGCTGCCGGTGCCGCGGTTCCTGGCCCGGGTGCCGTGGCGGCGGGCGCCGACGGTGTTCCGGCTGCACTACTCGGACCGGTTCTTCGCGGGGTGCGCCTGGGCCGGTGCGGCCCTCGCGGCGGGTCTGCTCGCGGGGGTGGACGGGCTGCTGCCGCTGTGGGGCGCGATGCTGCTGTGGCTGGTGCCGTGGGTCCTGTATCTGTCGATCGTGAACGTGGGGCAGACCTGGTACGGCTTCGGCTGGGAGTCGCTGCTCCTGGAGGTCGGCTTCCTCGCGGTGTTCCTCGGCAACGACGAGGTGGCGCCGCCGGTCCTCGTGCTGTTCCTGCTGCGCTGGGTCCTGTTCCGCCTGGAGTTCGGGGCGGGGCTGATCAAGCTGCGCGGTGACGCGTGCTGGCGGAAGCTGACGTGTCTGTACTTCCATCACGAGACGCAGCCGATGCCGGGCCCGTTGAGCTGGTTCTTCCACCGCCTTCCGCGCCCGCTGCACAAGGTGGAGGCCGGCGCGAACCACGTGACCCAACTCGCCGTGCCGTTCCTGCTGTTCACCCCGCAGCCGGTCGCGTCGGTGGCGGTCGCGCTGATGATCGTGACGCAGCTGTGGCTCATCCTGTCGGGGAACTTCGCGTGGCTGAACTGGCTCGCCGTGGTCCTCGCGGTGTCCGCCCTCGACCTCACTCCCCTGCGCACGCCGCCCGAGCTGCCCGCCGCGCCGCTCTGGTACGAGGTCCTCGTCCTGGCCCTGACGGCGCTGGTGGCCGCGCTCAGCTACCGGCCGGTGCGCAATCTCCTCTCCCGGCGCCAGTCGATGAACCGCTCGTACGACTCCCTGCACCTGGTCAACACCTATGGGGCGTTCGGCACGGTCGGCCGGGTGCGGCACGAGATCGTCGTCGAGGGGACGGCCGACGAGGTGCCGCGCCACGAATCGGTGTGGCTGGCCTACGAGTTCAAGGGCAAGCCCGGCGATCCGCGGCGCCTGGCACGGCAGTTCGCGCCGTACCATCTGCGGCTCGACTGGATGATGTGGTTCGCCGCGCTGTCGCCCGCGTACGCCCGGTCGTGGTTCGAGCCGTTCGTGGAGCGGCTGCTGGCGGGCGACCGGGACACGCTGCGGCTGCTGCGGCACTGCCCGTTCCCGGACGCGCCGCCGGCGCATGTCCGGGCCCGGCTGTACCGCTACCGGTTCACGACGTGGCGCGAGCTGCGCGCGACCGGGGCGTGGTGGGAGCGTACCTACGTACGGGACTTCCTGCCGCCGACCCGGCTGAGGTAGACGCGGCGGGCGGTACCGGCGAAGACGTCGGGATCGATCCCGCCGGTCACCTCCCGTGCGGCGTCGACGACTTCGGCGTACGTCGCCGCGAGGGTGCACACCGGCCAGTCCGAGCCGAACAGGACGCGCTCGGGCCCGAAGGCGTCCAGGACCGTGTCCGCGTACGGGCGCAGCGCGTCGACGGTCCAGTGGCGCCGATCGGCCTCGGTGACCAGGCCGGAGAGTTTGCAGACCGTGTTGGGGAGCGCCGCGAGGGCCCGTAGGTGCGTGGCCCAGGGCTCCCGCTCGCCCGCCGCTATCGGCGGCTTTCCGGCGTGGTCGAGGACGAAGGTGAGACCGGGGTGGTCCCTCGCGGCTTCGACACAGGCGGGGAGCTGGTGCGGCAGGACCACGAGGTCGTACGCGAGTCCGGCGCCGGCGACGGCGGTCAGGCCGTGCCGCACGTCGGGGCGGCGCAGCCACGCGGGGTCGGGTTCGCCCTGGACCTGGTGCCGGATGCCCACCAGGTGCTCGCCGCCGGGAAGCCGGCGCAGTGCGGCGAGCGTGTCGGACACGTCGGGGCGGGTGAGGTCGGTCCAGCCGACGACACCCGCGACGAGGTCGCTGCGCCCGGCGAGGGCGAGGAGTTCGGGGGTCTCCTCGGCGACGGTCACCGTCTGCACGAGGACGGTGGCCGTGACACCCGCCGCGCGCGCTTCGGGGGCGAGGTCGTCGATCGTGAAGTCGCGGCGGATCGGGGCGAGTTCGGCTCCGGTGATCCAGTCCTGGTCGCGTACGGAGAGGTCCCAGACGTGGTGGTGGGCGTCGACGATCCCGGTCACGGCAGCTCCCACACCACGGGGAGCCCGGCGTCGACGCCCTCGGCCGAGTAGTCGTGGGCGACGTCGAGGAGCTCGCCCATGCGGGCCTGCCAGGCGATGTTGACGGGGAGCTTGTCGAGTTCGGCGAGCATCCGCGGGTAGTCCTCGCACTCCAGGACGTGGAAGAGGTCGGTGCCGCTGCGCCAGATCGTCCAGCGGGTGGCGCCCGCCGCGCGGATGGCGGCGACGAGTTCGGCGGGAACCTCGCGGTGGGCGGCCTCGTACTCGGGTATGCGGTCGGCGCGGACCGTGGTGTGCAGGGCGACTCTCACGCGGGCTGCTCCCGTTCGGGGGTGGGGACGTCGGCGGCGAGGAGGTTGCGTTCGCGGGCCTCCTGCCAGAGGGCTGCGGGCACCGGCGTGGTGAACTGCCGTACGGTGTCCGCGACTTCGGCGACGGAGCGGGTGCCGACGAGGACGCTCGTGACCGCCGGGTGGCCGGTGGGGAAGGCGAGCGCTACGGCGCGGAGCGTGGTGCCGTGCCGCTCGGCGAGTGCCTTCCACTTCAGGGCGCGGGAGACGGCGCCGGGCGAGGCGAGCGAGTAGTCGAAGGTGGCGCCCTGTCGGGGGTCGGCGAGCAGGCCGGAGTTGAAGACGCCGCCGATGACGACGGACACGCCGCGTTCAGTCGCGGCGGGCAGCAGCGACTTCAGGGCCCGCTGGTCGAGCAGGGTGTAGCGCCCGGCGCACAGGACGACGTCGACGTCGGTGTCGCGGACGAAGCGGGTGAGCATGGCCGCCTGGTTCATTCCGGCGCCGATGGCGTCCACCAGGCCCTCGGCGCGCATCCGCTCCAGCTCCGGGTAGGCCTCGTGGAAGGCCTGCTCGGCGTGGTCGTCGGGGTCGTGCAGGTACGCGACGTCGATGTGGTCGAGGCCGAGGCGGCCGAGGCTCTCCTCGATCGAGCGGCGTACCCCGGACGCGCTGAAGTCCCAGACGCGGCGGTGGGTGGCGGGCACCGCGAAGCCGTGTGCGAGGTCGTCACCGCCGGTGCCGGACGGTTCGAGGAGCCGCCCGACCTTCGTGGAGAGGGTGTACGAGGTGGTGGTCCTGGTCCGCAGGTACTCGCCGACCCGGCGCTCGGACAGGCCGATGCCGTAATGGGGGGCGGTGTCGAAGTAGCGGATCCCCGCGTCCCAGGCGGCGTCGAGGGCGTCGTACGCCTCGTCGTCGCGGACCGGGGTGTAGAGGTTGCCGATGCCGCCGGCCCCGAAGCCGAGTTCGGCGACGGGGGCGCCTCGGCCGAGGGTGCGGGTGCGCATGCCGGTCACTGTCCCACGGGCCGCAGGCGCAGCCCCTGCATGCCACCGTCGACGGCGAGGGAGGTGCCGGTGGTGGCGCCGGACAGCGGACTCGCCAAGTAGGCGACGGCGCCCGCGACTTCGGTGGCGGAGACGAGCCGCCCGGTGGGCTGGCGGGCTTCGAGTGCGGCGCGTTCGGCGGCCGGGTCGTCGGCCCGGTCGAGGAGCCGGCCGATCCACGGGGTGTCGGCGGTGCCGGGGTTGACGCAGTTCACGCGGACGCCCTCGCGGATGTGGTCGGCGGCCATGGCGAGGGTGAGGGAGTACACGGCGCCCTTGGACGCGGAGTACAGGGCGCGCTGCGGGAGCCCGGCGGTGGCGGCGATGGAGCAGGTGTTCACGATCGCGGCGTGGTCGGACGCGCGCAGGGCGGGCAGGGCGGCGCGGGTCACGCGGACCATGCCGAGGACGTTGATGTCGAGGACGCGGTGCCATTCGGCGTCGTCGTTGTCGGCGACGGTGCCCTGCGCGCCGATGCCCGCGTTGTTGACGACGACGTCGAGTCCGCCGAGGTCGGCGACGGCCGCGGCCACGGCGGCCCGCACCGCGATGTCGTCCGCGACGTCGGCGACGTATCCGCGCAGCGGCTTGTCCACGGCGCTGATGTCGAGGTCGAGGACGGCGACGTCGGCGCCGCGCGCGGCGAGCAGGTCGGCGGTGGCGCGGCCGATGCCGCCGGCGCCGCCGGTGACGAGCGCCTTGAGGCCGGCGAAGTCCTGGAGGGTGTCGGTCATGCTGCGGCTCCGTTCGCGTGGTCGGTGGTCTGGGTGGCGAGGTCCTTGGCCCAGAACTCCCCGTCGGGGTAGGTGAATGCGGCGATCGACTCCGGGCGCATCGTGGCGGAGAAGCCGGGGGCCCGTGGGGCCGTGTAGTGGCCGTCGCGGATGACGACCGGGGCGAGGAAGTGCTCGTGCAGATGGTCGACGTACTCGATGACGCGGTCCTCGGTCGTGCCGGTCAGCGCCACGTAGTCGAACATCGACAGGTGCTGGACGAGTTCGCACAGGCCGACGCCGCCCGCGTGCGGGCAGACGGGGACGCCGAACTTGGCGGCGAGCAGCAGGATCGCGAGGTTCTCGTTGACGCCGCCGACGCGGGCCGCGTCGATCTGGAGGATGTCGAGGGCGCCGGCCTGGAGGAGCTGCTTGAACACGACGCGGTTCTGGACGTGTTCGCCGGTGGCGACCTTGACCGGGGTGACGGCGGTGCGGATCGCCGCGTGACCGAGGATGTCGTCGGGGCTGGTGGGCTCCTCCACCCAGTACGGGTCGAACTCGGCGAGGGCGCGGGTCCAGCGGATCGCCTCGTCGACGTTCCAGCGCTGGTTGGCGTCGACGGCCATCCGGATGTCCGGTCCGACGGCCTCGCGGGCGGTGCGGCAGCGGCGGATGTCGTCGTCGAGGTCGGCGCCGACCTTCAGCTTGATCTGGGTGAAGCCGTCGGCGACGGCCTGCCGGGCGAGGCGGGTGAGCTTCTCGTCGGAGTAGCCGAGCCAGCCGGGGGACGTCGTGTAGCCGGGGTAGCCGCGCTCCAGGAGGCGGGCGGTGCGCTCGGCCGCCCCGCGTCGGCCGGACCGCAGGAGTTCCAGGGCCTCTTCGGGGCTGAGCGCGTCGGCGATGTACCGGAAGTCGATCTGCGCGACGAGCCACTCGGGTTCGGCCTCGGCGAGCAGCCGCCACAGGGGCGTGGCGGCGCGCTTGGCCGCGAGGTCCCAGACCGCGTTGACGACGGCCCCGATCGCCATGTGCATCACGCCCTTCTCGGGCCCGAGCCAGCGCAGTTGGCTGTCGCCGATCAGGTCGCGGTTGAGGCTGCCCGGGTCGGCGCACAGCGCGTCGAGCGGGCGGCCGACGACGTGGTGGCGCAGGGCGTTGATCGCGGCGACCTGGACGTCGTTGCCGCGGCCGATGGTGAACGTGAAGCCGTGCCCCTCGTGTCCGTCACCGGCGTCGGTGCGCAGCACGACGTAGGCGGCGGAGTAGTCGGGGTCCGGGTTCATGGCGTCGGAGCCGTCCAGTTCCCGGGAGGTGGGGAACCGGATGTCGTAGGTGTCGACTGCCGTGATGCACGGGGTGGTCGGGGGCACGGATCGCCTTTCGGGCAGGGGGCCGAGGGTCGGCCGGGGTGGTGGCGTCAGTCCTGGGCGCGGCCGGTCGTCACGCGGGCGATCATCAGGGCGAGCAGGATGATTCCGCCGTAGATGGCCTGGATCCAGAAGGACGGCACCTGGGCGAGGGTGAGCAGGTTCTGTACGACGCCGAGCAGGAGCACGCCGGTGAGGGCGCCGAACATGGTGCCCTTGCCGCCGTCGAGGCTGATGCCGCCGATGACCGCCGCGGCGAACACCGTGAAGATCATGTTGTTGCCCTGGTTGGCGCTGATCGCGCCGACGTACCCGGTCTGGATGATGCCGCCGACCGCGGCGAGCACTCCGGCGACGACGAACACGCCGAGCATGACGCGCTCGACGCGGATCCCGGCGGCGCGGGCGGCGTCGGCGTTGCCGCCGATCGCGTACAGGGCGCGCCCGACGCGGTGGTACTTGAGGATCAGACCGGCGACGGCGAACGAGACGGCCGCGAGCCACACCGACATCGGGATGTGCAGGAACGTGGTCGTCGCGAGGGAGAAGAACGCGTCCGGCATGCCGAAGAGCGTCTTGCCCTTGGTGGCGCCGACGAGCAGCCCGCGCAGCACGATGAGCATCGCGAGCGTCACGATGAACGCGTTGAGCTTGAACGTGACGACGAGGATGCCGTTGAAGGCGCCGATGACGCCGCCGGCGACGAGGATCGCCACCAGGGCGAGGGCGACGGGGAACTCGGTGCCGAATCCGGACTGGGCGACCGGAAGCAGCAGCAGGGCGCCGAAGGCGGGCGCGATGCCGACGACGGATTCCAGGGACAGATCGAACTTTCCGGTGATCAGGACGAGGGACTCGGCGAGGACGACCATCGCGAGGGCGGCGGAGGCGCCCAGGATGGAGATGAGGTTGTCCTCGGTGAAGAAGGTGTCGTTGACGATCGCGCCGAGCACGACGAGCAGCAACAGGGCGGGGACGAGGGCGAGTTCGCGGGCCCTGCGCAGCAGGACGCTCTTCGCGGCGCCCGTCGGCGGGGCGGGGCGTGGAGTGCGGGTCGGGGTCGAGGCCGACGGGGCCTTGGTGTCAGCCATGGTGGGCTCCTTTGAGGTCACTCGTCCTCAACGCCCTCGATGGAGGCGATGAGGTCGTGGTCCGACCAGCCGGCCGGGTGCTCCGCGACGATCCGGCCGTGGAAGAGGACGAGGACGCGGTCGCCGCGGCGCAGGTCGTCGAGTTCGTCGGAGACGACGAGGACGGCGGTGCCGTCGTCGCGGGCGTGGTCGACGCGGCGCAGCAGTGACTCCTTGGACTTCACGTCGACGCCTGCGGTGGGGTTGATGAGGATGAGCAGGTGCGGGTCGCTCGCGAGGGCCCTGGCCATGACGACCTTCTGGGCGTTGCCGCCGGACAGGTCGGAGACCGGCTGGTCGGGGCCTTCGGCGTGGATGTCGAGGCGGTCGATGAGGTCGCGGGCGACGGCACGCTTGCGGTCGGTTCCGACGAATCCGTACCGGCCCAGGCGGCCGAGGACGGTCATCGTCGCGTTGTCGCCGATGGACATGCCGGTGACGAGGCCCTGGTCGTGGCGGTCGCGCGGCACGCATCCGACCCCGGCGGTCAGCGCGGCCGGCACGTCACCGAACGGCAGCGGCCGCCCGTCGAGCAGGGCCGTGCCCGCGGTCGGCGTGTGCAGCCCCGCGAGCGACTCGGCGAGGGCGATCTTTCCACTGCCGCTGGATCCGGCGAGGCCGACGACCTCGCCGCGGCGCACGGTCAGGTCGATGGCGCGATAGGTGTCCGCGCTCAGCCCGCGGACGTCGAGGACGACCGGGGCGGCCCGGTCGGCGACGGCCTGGTCGACGACGGCCTCGGCCGCGGCGGCGGCGGCTTCCGCGACCGCCTCCCCCGCCATGGCCTCCACCAGCGCGGGGCGCGGCAGTTCGGCGACCGGCGCCGTGGTGATCCAGCGGGCGTCGCGCAGCACGGTGACCGTCTGGCAGACCTCGTACACCTCCTGGAGGTGGTGCGAGATGAACAGGAAGGTCACGCCGGAGTCCTGGAGGGCCCGCATGCGTGTGAAGAGCCGGTCGATCTCCTTGTTGTCGAGCTGCGCGGTGGGTTCGTCGAGGACGATGAACCGGGCGCCGCCGCTCAACGCCCGTGCGATCTCGACCATTTGACGGTCCTCGACCTTGAGCTCGCTGGTGCGGGCGGCCGGGTCGACGCGGATGTCCCAGGTGTCGAGGAGTCTCTCGGCCTCCGTGTGGAGCCGCTTCCAGCTGAAGAAGCCGCGGCGGGCTCCGGGCTGCCGGTTGATGAAGAGGTTCTCGGCGACCGTCAGCTCCGGTACGACGGTGGGCTTCTGGTAGACGCAGGCGACCTTGGAGCGCCAGGCCTCGCGGTCACCGAGGGCGGGCGCGGGCGCGCCGTCGAAGAGCAGCGTGCCCGCGTCCGGGGCCTGGAGCCCCGTCAGGACGGTGACCAGGGTGGACTTGCCGGCGCCGTTCCGCCCGACCAGCGCGTGGGACTCGCCCGCGCGCACGGTCAGGCGGCCGTCGGCGAGGGCGACCGTGGGCCCGTACCGCTTGGCGATGCCGCGGGCCTCGACCAACGGCGGTGTCGTGGCCGTCATTTGACCGTGTTTCCCCACAGCTCGGGGTCGTCGACGTTGTCCTTGGTGACCAGCGGCGCGGGCAGCTGGTCCTCAAGGATGCCGTTGGGCAGCTTGACGATCTCGGAGCCGTGGTCGGTCGGGCCGGGCTCGAACGTCTTCCCCCGCATCGCCGCCTTGATGTAGTACATGCCGTACTTGGCGTACGAGTCGGCGGGCTGCGAGACGGTGGCGTCGATCTGGCCCTTGCGGATGGCGTCGAACTCCTGCGGGATGCCGTCGTTCGACACGATCGCGATGTGCCCGGCGGTGCCGGCCTTCTTCAGGAGCCCCTTGGACTTGAGGGTCTGGAGGGTGGGCGCGAGGTAGACGCCGCCCGCCTGCATGTAGATGCCCTTGAGGTCGGGGTTGGCGTTGAGGAGGGTGTCCAGCTTGGAGGCGGCGGTGTCCGACTCCCACTTGGCGGGGATCTCCAGGACCTTCAGCTTCGGGTACGTCGACTTCACGCAGTCGCGGAAGGCCTTGGAGCGTTCACGGCCGTTGACCGAGGCGAGGTCGCCCATGATCTGCACGACCTTGCCCACCTTGACCTGCTTGCCGAGGTACTCGCATGCCTTCTCGCCGTACGCGACGTTGTTGGCGCGGACGACCATGGCGACCTTGCCCTTCTCGGGCGCGACGTCCACGGCGACGACGGGGACGCCCTTGCGTTCGGCCTGGTCGAGGCCCGCGGCGATGGCGGCGCTGTCGAGGGGCGCGACGACGAGGCCCTTCACGCCCTGGTTGAGCTGGTTGTTGATGTCGGTGATCTGCTGCGAGGGATCGCTGTTGGAGTTGACCGTCTTCAGCGCGTCGACACCCTCGGACGTCGCCATCTTCGGCACGTAGTCGTTGTACGACTGCCAGAACGGCGAGGTCAGCAGGGGCAGGATGACGCCGACCTTGCCCTTGCCGTCGCCGCCTCCCCCGCCGGCGGCACCTGCCGCGCCGTCCTTGGTGCTGCCGCACGCGCTGAGGGTGAGGGCGGCGCACCCCAGCAGGGCCGCGACGCGCAGCGCTCCCGCTCTCGAAGTCCTGGAGACCTTCGTGCTCTTCGTGCCCTTCGTGGTGCCAGTCATCGGACCGCTCCTCGGCTCCGGAGGTCAGGGACCGCGGCCGGGTGTTGCCCGTCCCGAACCGGCCGCGCCGAGATATTTATCAGACCACTTTGCTCGAACAACACCCTTCGGCGTCAATTTCCTTCGGGTTTTACGCCTCTGAGACCCTCTGGAGCCTCAGAAAGGTCCGACCACCTCCGTAGTGGTCGGACCACTTCGCTGGTTAGACTGCGGCGCATCCGGCCGGAGGAGGACGTCATCGTGGAGCAGACCGCCCCCCAGAAGGGCACCGTCACGGAGCGGGCGATCGAGCAGATCAAGGCGATGATCGGCGGCGGCAGTCTGGAGCCGGGCCAGCGCCTGCCCACCGAGCGGGACCTGGCCGTGCAGCTCGGCATCTCGCGCTCCTCGATGCGTGAGGCGATCCGGGCGCTCACCGTGCTCGGCGTCCTGGAGGCGCGGCACGGATCGGGTATCTACGTCACGCAGCTGGAGGCCGGTGACCTCCTGGAGACGTTCGGGGTCGTCGCGGATCTGTCCCGCGGGCCGCAGCTCGTGGAGCTTCTGGAGGTGCGCCGGATCCTGGAGTCGACGGCGACGGCGCTCGCCGCCGCGCGCATCACGCGCCCCCAACTGGCCGAGGTCGAGGAGCACTTGGCGGCGATGGAGGCCACGGACGACCCGGAGGAGATCCTCTCGCACGATCTCGCGTTCCATCGGGCGATCGCCGCGGCGGCCGGCAACGACACGATGGCGGCGATCCTGGAGGGCCTGTCGTCGCGGACGTTCCGGGCCCGGGTCTGGCGGGGCTACCAGGAGGAGGGCGCGTTCGAGCGGACGCGGCGCGAGCACGCCCGTATCCACCGCGCGCTCGTCGCCCGCGACCCGGAGGCGGCGCGCGCGGCGGCGGCCGCGCATGTGGGTGAGGTCGAGCAGTGGCTGCGCACCCAGCTCGACCGGCCGGCGTCGGCCGAGGAGCGGTCCTAGGGTCTTCCCTCGGGCCTGGGCCCGCGCTTCGGTCCGGGCTCGGGGCTGTCCTTGGCCGGGTCCGCGGGCAGTTCCACGGTCACCCGGAGTCCGCCGGCGGGGCGCGGGGCGAGCGTGAGGGTGCCGTCGTGGGCCCGCGTGATCCGCTCGACGATGGCCAGGCCGAGGCCGACGCCCGCCTGGTCGGTGTGGATGCGGTCGGCGCCGCGCCGGAACGGTTCGGTGAGGGTCGCGACCAGCTCGGGCGCCAGTCGCTCGCCGGTGTTCTCGACCGTGAGCACCACCGTCGTCGGCCGGACGGCGGTCGTGACCCGCACCGAGCCCGTCTCGCCCGCGGTGTCCTCACCGCCCGTCTCGGCGATGTTGTGGACGATCGCGTTGTGCACGAGGTTCGTGGTCAGTTGCAGCAGCAGCGCCGGCGAACCGGTCGTGGGGGCGATCTCGCCGGAGGTCTCCAGCGCGATGCCGTGCTTCTCCGCGAGGGGCAGGAGCGTCTCGGTGGCCTCCTCCGCGAGGAGCGAGAGGTCGACCCGCTCCCGGGCGAAGGCGCGCTGGTCGGCGCGGCTGAGCAGCAGCAGCGCCTCGGTGAGGTCGATGGCCCGGGTGTTGACGGCGGCGAGCCGGTCGAGGAGTTCGCGGGGGTCGCGGTCGGGGTCGGCGCGCGCCACGTCGAGCAGGGACTTCGAGATGGCGAGCGGGGTGCGCAGTTCGTGGGAGGCGTTGGCGGCGAACCTCCGCTGCTCGGCGACGTGCGCTTCGAGCCGGGCGAGCATCGTGTCGAAGGCGTCGGCGAGTTCACGGAACTCGTCGTCCTTGCCCGGCAGCCGGATCCGGTGCGAGAGCGATCCGTCGGCGGCGGTGCGGGTGGCGTCCGTGATGCGGTGGAGCGGGGCGAGCATGCGGCCGGCGAGGAACCATCCGCCCCCGAGGCCGAACACCAGCAGGCACAGCATGGTGAAGGCGCCGACCGGAGCGAAGGCGCGCAGGGTGGAGCGCTGGGCTTCGGGCGGGAAGACGAACCCGAAGTGCGGCACGCGCGTCAGGAACACCCACCCGGCCAGGAGCATGAGGACGCCCGCGACCATGAGGAATCCGGCGTAGCTGAGGGTGAGCTTGAGGCGGACGCTCAGTCCGGGCTCCCGGTCCACGGCCGTCATCCCCCTTCGTCCCGCCGCGCTTCGATGCGGTAGCCGACGCCCGGCACGGTGGCGATGATCCAGGGTTCGCCGAGGCGCTTGCGCAGCGCCGACACGGTGATGCGCACGGCGTTGGTGAACGGATCGGCGTTCTCGTCCCACGCCCGCTCCAGGAGTTCCTCGGCGCTGACGACACCGCCGTCGGCGGCGACGAGGACGTCGAGCACGGCGAACTGCTTCCTGGTCAGCGCGACATAGCGGCCGTCGCGGTAGACCTCTCTGCGGAACGGGTCGAGCCGCAGCCCCGCGATCTCCCGGACCGGGGGTCTGATGTGGGCGCGCCTGCGGTCGAGTGCGCGGAGCCGGAGCGTGAGCTCCTGGAGCGCGAAGGGCTTCGTGAGGTAGTCGTCGGCGCCGAGTTCGAAGCCGGAGGCCTTGTCGTCGAGGCGGTCCGCCGCGGTGAGCATGAGGATCGGCATCCCGCTGCCGGAGGCGACGATGCGCCGGGCGACCTCGTCGCCGGAGGGGCCGGGGATGTCACGGTCGAGGACGGCGATGTCGTACGTATTGACGCTCAGGAGCTCCAGCGCGGTGTCGCCGTCGCCCGCGATGTCGGCCGCGATGGCCTCCAGCCGCAGGCCGTCGCGGATCGCCTCCGCCATATAGAGCTCGTCCTCGACGATCAGCACACGCATGCTCCCGATGCTAAGAGCGGCCGCATATCGTCGGCGTATCGAAATCCGCATACGGGCCCACAACACCGCGCCGCCTTGACTGCCGGTATGGCTCGAACCCCTCTCTCGGCACGGACGCCGACGCGTCGCACGCGCCGCCTCGTGCTCGGCCTGACAGGCGTCACGGCGGCGATCGCCGTGGTGCTCGGCCAGCAGTGGCCGGCCTCGCCCGACACGTCCACCCGCGCCTCTCCGCCGACGCGTGCCACCGCGCCCTCGCCGTCGTCCTCCGCCTCCTCGGCTCCGTCGCCCATGGAGTCCACGCGGCCCGAGCACCGGGGGCCGCCGAGCGTGGCGGACGGTGTCGTGCCCGACGGCGTGACGGTCTTCGACGATACGGTCCCGGCGGTGGCGCACCTCGATCCCGCCCTGCTCGCGGCGGTGCGCCGGGCGGCGGCCGACGCCGGGAGCCGCGGCGTGGAGTTCTACGTCAACAGCGGCTGGCGCTCGCCCGAGTACCAGGATCACCTGCTCGACGAGGCCGTCGCGAAGTACGGCTCCGCGGAGGAGGCCGCCCGCTGGGTGGCCACCGCGGCGACCTCGCCCCATGTCTCGGGGGACGCCGTCGACCTGGGGAAGTCCGACGCGACGGCATGGCTGTCCGCGCACGGCGCCGCCTACGGGCTGTGCCAGATCTACCGGAACGAACCGTGGCACTACGAACTGCGCGCCGAGGCGAGCGACCAGGGATGCCCGACCATGTACGCCGACCCCACGCAGGATCCGAGGATGCGACAGTGACCACGAGTGAACAAGACCGGACGACGGTGCGGGACGCCGATCCGGCCCGGACCGAAGAAGACGGTGCCGGGCCGTCGCGCCCTCGCCGGGCGCTGCACGCCCTGTCCCGGCCGGGCCCCTGGCGGCGGGGCCGGGTCCTCGCCGCGTTCGCGCTGCTGCTGGGCCTGGTGATGCTGTCGCACGCGCGGATCCCGAACGGGTTCAAGAACCTCGGCAGTCTCGTGGAGACGTTCCTGCCCTGGTTCGGTCTGTTCGTCCCCGTGCTTCTGGCGGCGGCGCTGTGGCGGCGCTCGGCCACCGCGGTCGTCGCGCTGCTGCTCCCCGTCGTGGCCTGGCTGAGCCTCTTCGGCGGGCTGCTCGGCACGTCCTCCCACGCGGGCGGCGACCTGACCGTGGTCAGCCACAACGTGGGCGCCGAGAACCCCGACCCGATCGGCACCGCACGCGCGCTGGCCGCCTCCGGCGCGGACGTCCTCGCCCTGGAGGAGATGACGCCGAAGGCCGTGGTCACGTACGAGAGGGCACTGGCGACGGCGTATCCGCACCACGCCGTCCTCGGCACGGTCGGGGTGTGGAGCAAGCTGCCGCTGTCGCACACCGAGCCGCTCGACGCGTCGGTCCTCCAGGGCATGTTCGGGCCGCTGGGCGAACGCCAACCGGTCGACGCCTCGTCCGACTCCATCCGGGCGATCCGCACCACGGTGACGACGGATCGCGGGCCCCTCGCCGTGTACGTCGCGCACCTGGGGTCCGTGCGCGTCAATCCGCGGGCGGGTCTGTCCACAGGGCAGCGGAACGCCGCCGCCGATGCGCTCGCCCGGACGATCGCCGACGAGAAGATCGAGCGGGTGGTGCTGCTCGGCGATCTGAACGGCACCATGGACGACCGCGCGTTCGACCGCCTCACCTCGGAGCTGGACTCGGCGCAGGAGGTGGCCGGGGACGGCTTCGGGTTCACCTGGCCCGCCGCGTTCCCGATGGTCAGGATCGACCAGATCCTCGTCCGGGGCGTCACGCCCGACAGCGCGTGGCTGCTGCCGAGGACCGGCAGCGACCACCGGCCGGTGGCGGCGACGATCAGCTGGTGACCACCGCGGGCCGCGGCGTCCGACTCACCCGTCCCGGGTCGGCGCCGCGGCCGCCAGCGCCGAGAGCAGCAGGTCGAGCGCCGCCTCGAACGAACTGCCCGCCATGAGCGGCAAGTGCCCGCGCACCGCGGCCAGTTGGGGGTGCGTCTCGGCGGACAGACCGGCGTACACCCCTTCCCACGCCCGGTCGTCCGCCGCTCTGCGTTCCACCGGCAGCGCCAGGTGCGCGGCGTCGAGCGCCGCGTGGCCGAGGACCGTGTCGACGAAGGCCGAGTAGTGCCGTACGGCGTCCTCGTCCGAGAATCCGGCCCGGCGCAGCAGTCCGATCCCCGCGTCCACGGCCCGGAACTCGTGGACCCGGCGCGTCACCCGGTACGCGGCGAGCGCCGCGACCCGCGGATGCTCCCGGTAGCCGCGGTGGATGCGCAGGGCCAGCTCCCGCAGCCCGTCGCGCCATGCCATCGTGTCCGGCTCGAAGCCCCGCGTCGTCTCGCCGATGATCCGGTCGGCGACGGCGAGCAGCAAATCGTCCGTGTTGTGGAAGTACCGGTACAGCGCGCTGGGGTCGCAGCCGAGCGCCGCGCCGAGCCGTCGCACGCTCAGCGCGTCGGGCCCGTGCTGCCCGACCAGGCGCAGCGCGCAGTCCACGATCACGTCCTCGGACAGCAGCACTCCCGACTTCGTCGGCTTGCGGCGCCGCCGCTCCTCCGGAATGCGCCCTTCGACCATCCCGCCACCCCTTCCGCAGACACCACAGAGACCGCCGGTGCCAAGGGCTCCGCCGCCCCGCACCCCCTTATGTCAACACCATTGACGCAATGCTGACAACCCCGGTTTGATCACAGCCTCCTCCCCCACGCATGTCTCTTCCGTTCCCCAGGAGCCTGCTCATGAGAAGCGAACCTCCAGGTCTGCGACGTTCTCTCGGCGTCGTCGACGGCATCGCGATCGCCGCCTCCAGCACTGCCGCCACGACGAGCATCGGGATCGGCATGGGGTCCCTCGCCGCGACCGTGGGACTCCAGGCTCCGGCCATCCTGCTGGTCGCCTTCGTGCCGATCCTCGGCATCGCGACGGCGTACGCCCGGCTGAACCGGCACGAGCCGAACATGGGCAGCGGCTATGTGTGGGTGGGCCGCTCGCTCGGTCCCTGGCTCGGCTTCCTGACCGGCTGGGTCACGCTGGTCGGCACCCTGGTCTTCATGGCGTACACCAGCGCCGTGACCGGTTCGGTGTTCCTCCAGTTCGCCAACAAGGCTCATCTGCACACGGTGTTGGGGCTCGATCTGGACCCGAACTCGACGGCCCTGTCCACGGTGGTCGGCCTGCTCGTGCTGACCGCCGTCACCGTCACCGCGGTCACCGGGGTCCGCAAGGCGACCCGCCTCCAGACGTGGCTGCTCGTCTTCGAGTACGCGGTGCTGCTCGGCTTCTGCGGCTGGTCGCTGATCACCGGGTCGCACGCCTTCCAGTGGTCGTGGCTCAACCCGTTCGACATCCACGACGGCACCGCCTTCGCGCAGGGCCTGGTGCTCGCGGTGTTCTTCTTCTGGGGCTGGGACGCCGCGTTCAGCGTCACGGAGGAGACCAAGAACGTACGGGACGCGGGCCGCGGCGGGTTCATCGCCCTGTTCACCATGCTCGCGCTGTTCCTGTACGGGTCCGTGGCGTTCCAGCGCGAGATGTCGCTGCCCGAACTCCTGGAGCAGGGCCCGCAGGCCCTCACCTATCTCGGCGCGAAGCTCGCCGACGAGCCGTGGGCCAGCCTGCCGCTGCTCGCCCTGCTGTTCTCGGCGGTCGCCTCGCTCCAGGCCAGCGTGATCCCGACGGCGCGGGGTCTGCTCGCGATGGGCCGGGACCGCACGATGGGCCAGGTGTGGACGCGGGTGAGCCCGCGCTACGGTTCGCCGGCCGTCGGCACGGTCCTCGTGATGTCGATCGCGGCCGCCGTCTCCGTGCTCGCGCTCGCCATCCCCCGGCTCAACGAGATGATCCTCGCGGCCGTGAACTCCATCGGTCTGACCGTCGCCCTCTACTACGGCCTCACGGCCCTGGCCTGCGCGGTCCGGTTCCGGCCGCTGCTGCGCACGGCGCCGCACGAGGCACTGCGCGCGGTCATCGCCCCGGGACTCAGCGGGCTCGCGCTGCTCGGCATCGGGGCGTACCTCGCGAAGTCGTACGTGACGATGAGCGACGACTTCGAACTCAGCCCGGACAACGGGTGGTTCATGCTGTCGGTGCCCGCCGCCATCGTCGTGTCCGGCCTGGTGATGGCCGCGATCGCCAAGTACCGGCGGCGCTCGCCCTACTTCGCGACGGGGCGCGGCACCGATGCCGCCGCGCCGGCGCCGGCCCCCGAGGTCCCGTAGCGCCGGAGTGTCGTAGCTCTGCAGTGCCGTAGCGGTCCCGACCTGAACACCCCCTTACGCCCCTGTCCCCCCCCTGTCCCTTGTGGCTTTGTACGTTGAGGAGTTGCCGTCATGCCCGACACCGCTTCCGCCGATCTGGTCTTCACGGGCGGTCCGGTCCACACCGGTTCGCCCGCCCGCTCCCGGGCCACCTCGGTGGCCGTGCGCGGCGAGCGCGTCGTCGCCGTCGGCCACGACGAGGTCCGCGAGCTGATCGGCCCGGACACCGAAGTCGTCGATCTGACGGGGAAGCTGCTGATCCCCGGCTTCCAGGACGCGCACGCGCATCCGGTCGGCGGCGGTATGGAGCTCGGCCAGTGCGACCTGAGCGGGGAGACGACGCTCGCCGGCTACCGGGAGCGGATCGCCGCCTACGCGCGGGAGCACGCCGAGGCCGAGTGGATCACCGGAGGCGGCTGGTCGATGGAGTCGTTCCCCGGGGGCCTGCCGACAGCCGCCGAGCTGGACGCATTGGTGCCCGACCGGCCGGTGTTCCTCGTCAATCGGGACCACCACGGCGCGTGGGTCAACTCCGCCGCCCTGCGCCGCGCCGGGATCGACGCCGGGACACCCGACCCGTCGGACGGCCGGATCGAGCGCGCCGCCGACGGCTCCCCGACGGGCATGCTCCAGGAGGGGGCCGCGAACCTGGTCGGACGGCTGCTGCCGCGCAGCACCCGCGAGGAGCGGATCGCCGGGCTGCTGCGCGCGCAGGAACTGATGCACTCGCTCGGCATCACGGCCTGGCAGGACGCGCTGCTCGGCAGCCACGCCAACCTCACCGACCCGACCGACGCGTATCTGGCATGCGCGGACGACGGCCGGCTCACCGCCCGCGTGGTGGGGGCCCTGTGGTGGGACCGGGCGCGCGGCACCGAGCAGATCGAGGAGCTGATCGCGCGACGGGCGGCGGGGACGCGGGGGCGGCTGCGCTCGACGACCGTGAAGATCATGCAGGACGGGGTCGCCGAGAACGGCACGGCGGCGATGCTCGGCCCGTACCTGGACGGGTGCGGCTGCCACAGCGACAACAGCGGGATCAGCTTCGTACCGCCGGAGGACCTCAAGAAGTACGTCACCGAGCTGGACGCCCACGGGTTCCAGGTGCACTTCCACGCGCTCGGCGACCGGGCCGTGCGGGAGGCGCTCGACGCGGTGGAGGCGGCCCGGCGCGCGAACGGCCGGTCGGACACCCGGCCGCACCTCGCCCATCTCCAGGTCGTGCACCCGGACGACATCGGGCGGTTCCGGGAGCTCGGCGCGAGCGCGAACCTGCAACCGCTGTGGGCGGCGCACGAGCCGCAGATGGACGACCTGACGATCCCGTTCCTCGGAGCCGAACGGGCCGGTCGGCAGTACCCGTTCGGGGCCCTGCTGCGCTCGGGCGCGACGCTCGCGGCCGGCAGCGACTGGCCGGTGAGCAGCCCCGATCCCCTGGAGGGCATCCATGTGGCGGTGAACCGGCTGCTGCCCGACGCGGAGCCGGGCACCCCGGTCTTCCTGCCCGAGCAGCGGATCGGCCTCGCGGACGCGCTGGCCGCGTACACGGCGGGCAGCGCGTACGTGAACCACCTCGACGCCGAGACCGGGACGATCGCTCCGGGCTACCTCGCGGACCTGGTCGTCCTCGACCGGGACCCGTTCGCGGGTCCGGCCGAGGAGATCGGCTCGACGCGGGTGACGCAGACGTTCGTCGGCGGTCGGCGCGTGTTCGGCTGAGCCGGGGGTCCGGTCACGGGCCTCAGACGTCGGCGGCGCACCGGAAGCCGCAGTTGCCGCTGCTGGAGTCGGGGGTGTTCCGGGTGCGGGCCGCCACGCGGTAGCGGTTGCAGTACGAGTCGTGGCACATGTACGAGCCGCCGCGCATGACCCGCGTGTCGCCGTGGTCCGGGCCGCGCGGGTCGGTGACCGGCGTGGCGGGGTGGGTGGCCGTGAAGCGGTCGGCGACCCATTCCCACACGTTGCCCACGGTGTTGTACAGGCCGTAGGCGTTGGGCCGGAACGCGTCGACGGGGGCCGTGCCGATGTGGCCGTCCTCGCCCGTGTCGACCACGGGGAAGTCGCCCTGCCAGATGTTGCAGCGCCGGCGTCCGCGCGGGGTCAGCTCGTCGCCCCACGGATAGCGGGCCCGGTCGAGGCCGCCGCGGGCCGCGTACTCCCACTCGGCCTCGGTGGGCAGCCGCTTCCCGGCCCACGCGGCGTAGGCCTGCGCGTCGTCCCAGCTGACGTGGACGACGGGGTGCCGGGCGCGGTCGCCGACGTCGGTGCCGGGGCCTTCGGGCGTGCGCCAGGTCGCGCCCTCGACCCCGCGCCACCAGGGGGTCGCGGCCGGTGCCGGGGTGGACCGCACCTGCTCCGGAGCCAGGAATCCGGCGAAGACGTACGACCAGCGGAAGCGCTCGGCGGCCGTGACGTATCCGGTCTCCTTCACGAAGGCCGCGAACTGGGCGTTGGTGACGGCGCGTTCGTCGATCCGGAACGGCGACACGGTGACCTCGCGCACCGGGCCCTCCCCGTCGCCGGGGTTGGCGTGCTCGTCGTCGTTGCCCATCAGGAACGTGCCGCCGGGCAGCGCGATCATGCGCTTCGGCGCGGCTTTGCGGCGCGGTACCGGTGCGGGCGTGAGCGGGAGCGCGACGGGTGCGGGATCGGCGGCACCGCGGGGCGCGGCGCAGCACGCCGGGACAGCCTGCTCCTCGCCGTCGACCGAGGCAGATATGTGGCCCATCGTTCGATCCTCGCACGGCCGGTGCGGGCGTCGGGGCGGCCCCCCGCACCGCACGGCCCGGAGCGCGTAAAAACCCGCACCCCTCGCGGATCCGTGGGAGGGGTGCGGGCGACGAGCGCCGGGTCAGTCGACGCTGGGCAGGATGTGGGGTTCGGCGAGGTCGTCCTCGTATCCGGCGAGGCGGATGGGGGCGGACCGGGCCCAGACGTCCAGGCTGCCGAGCTTCTCCGGCCTGCGGCCGGCTCGCTCCGTACGATCCTTGGGACGCTGCTCGTGATGGGTCTTCTCTGGTGTCACCGCGCACTCCTTGTGTGTCGGGTAACCCGCTCCGGCGGACCGGCTCCCAGCATGACGCCGGGTACCGGAGGCCCGATCGGGCTTGAGTAGAGGGCCAGTTCGGGCGCGGTGGCGCCGGTTGTCGCTGGTGGGATCGGCCGTGGTGACCGGCCTCTCCCCGGACGGAACCATGGGTACGGGTGGGACCCACGTGCGGTAACCGTCCGGCTACAGAGTAACCAAATGAGCGGGGGTCCGCTCGATGGGGCTGAAACCCGGCCGCCCTCCAGAGGTCGCCGGGTGTTCATTCAGCCACGGAGACCCCCCGGACCGCGACCGCTTTTCGCTCCACGCGGGCGGTTCAGGACGTCGGACCGGGCCGGTCCGTGTTGATGCTGCGGCCCGGTTCGTCGGTCGTGGCGGCCGAGGGACGCGAGGTCGCGTCGGGCGAACCGGACGGCACGGCGGGCGCGGGAGCGCTCGGGACCTGCCCGTTCGGCGGGGGCGGGCCCGTCGGGCTGGCGGTGGCGGTGCCCGCCGCCTCGTCGGCGATGGCGTCGAAGTCCACGTCACCGGTGTTCTCCAGCATGGTGATGTGGTCGAGGACCGTCTGGTTGGCGTCCGTCGCCAGCTCTCGCACAAGTGTGTTCCGGGTGGTGTGGCGGACCTGGGCGATCGCCGCGAACACCTTCCCGTGGGCGTTGCGGAGCAGATTGGCGAACTTCCGTTCGTAGTCCTTGCCGGTCGCGGCCGTCAGCTCTTTCAGCCAGCCCTGTTGCTGCGGGTTCGGCTGATTGGGGAGTTCGACGCCGAGCTTCGCGGCCACCGAGCGCACCCGCTGGTCCAGATCCGTGTGCCCGACGATGAGGTGGTCGCCGGCGTCCCTGATCGCCTGGGTGGGGGCGCGCTCCATGGCCTGCTGGCCCGCGGGTATCTCCCACAGTCCGGCGAGCCTGACCTTCACGACGAGGTCCCGGTCGGCCGCCGACAGCGGTCCCCACTGGGTGGCGACCGTGCCCGCGTTCAGATTCGCCTGGCCGGTTCCCGACCGGTCGGCGTACGACCAGATGGGGAAGGCCAGGGCGCCGAGCGTGGCGACCAGGGCGGCGAGGATGAGGGCGGTGCCGTTGACGCGACGCAAGCAGTCCTCCCGGTGACCGACGTCAACTCGCCCGAGCGGCGAGCTACTTGGTGGTACGGGAACATACGGGCGCGGCGGGCGCGGCGTTCACCACCTCGCGGGGTTCGCGGTCCTCGGTCACGGTCCGTGTCCGCCCCCACGCCACGGCGCAGGTCGGGAAAGGCAGGAGCGTTAATGTCCCGTTGACCGCTCGGTCAGGTCCGCATGGTCTGCTTCCGGACGAGGCAGCGGAGGATCTTCGGGAGGAGTCGTCCATGGAGCGCGTCGAACTGCACACCGTCGAGGAGTTGATGGCCGCGCTGCACGCCTGCCGCGGCGCGTGGGACACCCCCGACCGCAGCGGCGATCCCGTCGACCTGCACGACCACGCGCTCCAGACCGCGGCGTTGCTGCGACGGGGCCGGCCCAGCGACAAGGAGTTGCAGGTCGCGGGGCTCGTGCACGACCTGGGGCATCTGCTGTGTCCGGGCGACGACGCGGGGCACGCGGACCGGGCCGCGGACGCGGTGCGCGCGCTGCTCGGCGAGCGGGTCGCCGCTCTCGTCCGCCTGCACGTCCCGGCCAAGCGGTATCTCGCGGCCGTCGAGCCGGGCCGGGGCCTGTCGCCGCA
This sequence comes from Streptomyces sp. Q6, assembly GCF_036967205.1. NCBI lineage: Bacteria > Bacillati > Actinomycetota > Actinomycetes > Kitasatosporales > Streptomycetaceae > Streptomyces > Streptomyces citrinus. The sequence goes on along the minus strand of NZ_CP146022.1, from coordinate 7,792,782 downwards.
GAGCGCGCTGACGATGGGGGCGCAGGGCGGCCCGATGACGCCGTACGAGGTGGCGGCGTTCGAGGCGGACCCGCTCTGCGAGGACGCGGTGGTCCTGCGGCAGGCGGACGACGCGGGCAAGGTGGTGGGCCTGGACGCGGGGGTGCTCGACGACTGGCGCCCCGTCCTCGAACTGGTCGCGGCGGGGGCACGGCCGACTGCGGTGCCCACCGCCTGAGTTCACCCGCCCGCGCCGGCCGTCTCCACGAACGGTCCACGAACCGTGCACCGCTGACACATCGTCACGCGGCAGGCCGGCGTGAGACCGTACGCGCATGACTTCGCGCCCCAGCGCACCGCGCCCCCTCGACGGCAGGGCGGCCGTCGTGACCGGCGCCTCGCGGGGCATCGGCCGCGCGGTGGCCGAGGAACTCGCCCGCGCCGGGGCGCTGTTGTGCGTGACGGCGCGGGACGCCGAGGGGTGCGCGAGACGGTCGCGGCGCTGCGCTCGCAGGGCGCGGACGCGATCGGCGTGGCCGGGTCCGTCGCCGATCCGGCGCATCTGTGGGAGGTGACGGAGGCGACGCTCGCGGCGTACGGCCGGGTCGACATCGTCGTGAACAACGCCGCGACGAACCAGCCGTACGGCCCGCTCATGGACGCCGATCCGGACGCCTGGCGCACGGCGTTCACCGTGAACGTGGAGGCGCCGCTGCGTCTGGTGCAGTGCGCGTGGCGGGCATGGATGAGCCAGCACGGCGGTGCCGTCGTCAACGTGTGCACCGAAGGAGCCACGCACGTCGGCCCGCACGTGGGCGCGTACGGGACGAGCAAGGCGGCCCTGCTGCACCTGACGGCTCAACTCGCGGGCGAGCTGGGCCCGTCGGTGCGGGTCAACTCGGTCTCCCCCGGTCTGGTGCGCACCGAGATGGCGCGGTTCGTGTGGGAGCGGGCCGAGGAGGCGGTGGCCGGCGGGCTGCCGACCGGACGGATCGGCGAGCCCGAGGACATCGCGCGGGCGGTGCGCTGGCTGGTGTCGGACGAGGCGTCCTGGATCACCGGCACGGACCTGCTGGTGGACGGCGGCACCCGGGTGCGCGCCGCCTCACCTACGGGCGACGCGCACGCCGTGCAGGACCGGCTGCGTCACCACTTGCCGGGCGCGTAGTCCTTCAGGAAGACGCCGTAGACGTCGTCGCCGGCCTCGCCGCGCACGACCGGGTCGTAGACGCGGGCGGCGCCGTCGATCAGGTCGAGCGGGGCGTGGAAGCCCTCCTCGGCGAGGCGCAGCTTGTCGAAGTGCGGGCGCTCGTCGGTGATCCAGCCGGTGTCGACCGAGGTCATGAGGATGCCGTCGCTCTGGAACATCTCCTGGGCGCTGGTCCGCGTGACCATGTTCATCGCGGCCTTCGCGGCGTTCGTGTTCGGGTGGCCCGCACCCTTGTAGCCGCGGCCGAAGACACCCTCCATCGCCGAGACGTTCACGACGTACGCGCGTCCGCTCGTCGCCTTCTTCGCGGCGTCGGCCATCGCCGAGCGCAGGGCGCTGATCAGGATGAACGGCGACGTGTAGTTGCACAGCTGGGTCTCGAGGAGCTCCACCGGGGAGATCTGCTCGATGGTCTGCACCCACGTGTTGGAGTCGACGACGTCCGGCACGAGGCCGCCCGCGTCGATGGCGGTGCCGTCGAGGTGCCGCTCGATGCTCGCGTTGCCCGCGACGAGCGCGAGGTCCGCGACCTTCTGCGCGTCGAGGCCGCTGACGCCGAGCGGCAGCGCGGCGAGGCCGTCGACGGCGCCCGAGTTGAACGCGCCGATCACGGAGTGCGCGGGCAGTTCACCGGCGGGCAGCGGGGCGCTCTCGCCCTCGACCAGGGCCGCGTAGGCGGAGGGCAGGCGGCGCACGGTCTGCGTCGCGTTGTTGATCAGGATGTCGAGCGGGCCCGCGGCGGTGAGCTGCTCGGCGAGCGCGACGGTCTGCGCCGGGTCGCGCAGGTCGATGCCGACGACCTCCAGACGGTGCATCCAGTCCGCGGAGTCGTCCATCGCCTTGAAGCGGCGGATCGCGTCCTTCGGGAAGCGCGTGGTGATCGTCGTGTGGGCGCCGTCGCGCAGCAGCCGCAGCGCGATGTACATGCCGATCTTGGCGCGGCCGCCGGTGAGCAGGGCGCGCTTGCCGGTGAGGTCGGCGCGGGCGTCACGCTTCTCGCGGTTCAGCCGGGCGCAGTCGGGACAGAGCTGGTGGTAGAAGTAGTCGACTTCCACGTACCGGGTCTTGCAGGTGTAGCAGGAGCGCGGGCGCTGGAGTATCCCCGCGAGCCGCCCCTCCTCGACCTGCGACGAGGGCAGCAGGCCCTCGGTCTCGTCGTCGATGCGCTGGGCGGAGCCGGTCGCGGTCGCCTCGGTGACGGCCTTGTCGTGGGCGGTCTTGGCGGCACGGCGCTCCTGGCGGCGGCGCTGCTTCACGGTCCGGTAGACCCCGGCGGTGGCGCGCCGGACGGCGATCGCGTCGGGGTGGTCGACCTCCAGCCGGTCGAGCTCCTCCAGCACGCTCAGGCACACGGCGAGACGCTCCGGGTCGATGCCGGGGCCGTACTCGATGTCGGCGGCCTCGCCGGCCTCGGGGGCCTGGTTGTCCTCTGTGACGGTCATCGCCGGTGCAGTTCCTCGTGTCGCTCGTGCCGCGTCGGGACGGAGGTGGCCGCGCGGCTGCCAAAAGGCGGCACCCTACAGGTCGCACAGTTGATCCCGCCAGCTCCGGAGGATACTGGCGCGGCCTGGGGTCGGCCAAATGGCGCAGCGGCCGGTCGGGGGCGGGACCGACCGGCCGCACGCGGCGTTCCGGCGCACGGTGGCCTTCTCGCATGCGGCGCACCGCTGCACGGGAGCCTGCTCGCATGCGGCGCTCGGCCATGCGGGGACCTTCTCGTATCCGGCGCTCCGCTGCACGGGGACCTGCTCGCACGCGGCGATGCGCTACACGGGGACCTGCTCGCACGCGGCGATGAGCAGCGCCACCTCGGCGTGCACGGCGCGCGCCAGCGCGTCCAGGTCCGGGACCGCCGCCGCGTCCGCCACCAGGCCGTAGTGCACGCGCCCCCGGTACGTCGAGACGGCGACGGCCAGGGACTGCCCCTGGGCGAGCGGGGCCAGCGGGAAGACCTCCCGGAGCGGGCAGCCGCCGAGCTTCAGGCCGAGGCTGGGCAGCGGCACGCTCGTGACCAGCAGATCGAAGAGCAGGCGCGCGTTCTGGCCGACGAGGGAGCCGCCGAGCCGGTGGCCGAGGGGCGGCACGTGGTCGGCGAGCAGGGCCACGGCACCGGCCCCGCGGTTCGGCCCGTGGTCCTTGCGCCGGTCCATGGCGGTACGGACCTCGCGCAGCCGCTCCAGCGGGTCGGCCTGGGCGACGGGCAGCCGCACCAGGTAGCCGGAGAGCCGGTTGCCCTGCGGGTGGGCGGTGCGCGGGCGGCGCCGGGAGACGGGGATCAGGGCGCGCGGCTCCACTCCGGCGCTGCCGTCGCCGCGCTCGTCGAGCCAGCGCCGCACGGCCCCGGCGACGACGGCGATCAGGACGTCGTTGACGGTGCCGCCGACGGTCTTGCGGATCCGGTGCACGTCGTCGAGGTCGAGCACGACCCCGGCGGTGCGCCGGGTGCCGCTGGCCTTCGCGGTGAGCGCCGCGGATGTCCGTACGCCCCAGGTGGCGCGGGCCACGGAGGCGCCGATCGCGACGGCCTGGGTGGCGCTCCCCACCACCGCGCGCACGTGGTCCGGGTAGCGCCGGGGTCGAGGTCGCCGACGGTGAGGTCGCGCAGGCCGGGGAACGGCAGCCGCAGGCCGCGGCGCGGTGCGGGGTGCGGCTTCGGTTTCCGCGGGGCCGGCAGGTCCATGGGGTCGAGGACGGCGGCGGCCAGCGTCAGGGCGCGAAGGCCGTCGGCGAGGGCGTGGTGGAACTTGAAGAGCACGGCGAACGTGGCGCCGTCCGCCGAGGGCAGCACATGGGCCTCCCACGGCGGCCGCGCCCGGTCCAGCGGGCGCTCCATGAGCGCCCCGGCCGCGGCGTGGAAGTCGTCCACGGGCTCGGTCATCCGCACGTGCGCCAGCGGGTCGAAGTCGGTGACGGGCACCCGGGCGGCACCGCCGACGGGCACGAGCACCCCGGCGATCCGCATGCGCAGTCCGGGAACACCGGCCGCGCGCGCCGCGAGGAGCTCGTACGCGTGCCGGGCGGCGCCGGGCGCGTCGGCGTCGAACACCCCCAGCGCGCCCAGGTGCATGGGGTGTGCGGCGGTCTCGATGTTCCAGAAGGCAAGGTCGAGTGGTGCGAGCAGGTCCGGGCTCTTGGCGGTCATGGAGTGCTCTCGCGTCGACGACGGGAACACGCAGTCAACAGTCCGGGGTCGATTACGGTCAAGTACGATCTAGGCACGCTCAGTTAACAACAGATTAAGACCCGCCTCCCAGGTGAGAGGCGGGTCTCGTGTGACAGGTGGGACGCCAAGCTGCGTGTCTAGTACGTCACTTCAGCGCCGGCGGCGCCGCGTCGGCACCGGTCCCCCACGCCGAGGGCGTGTCGCCCACGTCGAAGGTGAGGTTCCGCAGTCCGCGCAGGTCGTCGGTGGTCAGGTACGTCTTGTCGTAGTCGGCGCCGTTCACCTGCGCCGACCGGATGTAGCGGTCCGTGTCCGAGGTCCCCGGCGCGCGCACGGTGAGCTGCCCCGTCGGGTAGTAGCGCCGGTCGAGCGTGAGGTCGACACGGGCGAAGACGGGCGTCGACAGGCCCCAGGTGTCCGTGCCGGGCTGCACCGGGAAGATCCCGATGGAGGACAGGACGTTCCAGGCGGACATGGTGCCCAGGTCGTCGTTGCCGGTCATGCCGGTCGGGGTGTCGGTGAACAGGGTCAGCGCGCCGTGCACCACGTCGGTGGTCTTCCACGGCTGGCCGGTCGACAGGTACGTGTACGGGGCGATGAGGTCGGGCTCGTTCTGGGGGTTGTACTTGTCGGCGTTGTAGTAGTCGTAGGGGCCGTTGACCCACACCTCGCGCGCGGTCTTCGCGGGGTCCTCGACCAGCTGGTCGTAGGCGAAGAACGAGTCGAGGCGCTGGTTCGCGGCGTCCTTGCCGCCGATCAGGCCGACCATGCCCGGCAGGTCCTGCGGCACCAGCCACTGGTACTGCCAGGACGTGCCCTCGTGGAAGCCCTCGCTCTGAGCGGGGTCGGCGGGCCCGGTGAAGGCTCCCGCCGCGTCGCGGGCCCGGAAGAACCCGGTCGAGCCGTCGAAGATCTCGCGGTAGTTCTGCGCGCGCTCGGTGTACCGCGCGGCGTCCGCGTCGTGCCCGAGGTCCTTCGCCATCTGCCCGAGCATGGCGTCGGACAGGGCGTACTCCAAAGTGGCCGAGGCCCCGTGGTCGTAGTCGGAGTCGCCGGGCTTCACGTGGGCGCGGCCCTTGATGTACGGCGCGAACCCGTGGGCGAGGTACTCCTTGTTGGCCTCGCGGCCCACCGGCGCTGAGTCGGCCGGCGGCACGCCGTCGGCGTTCTTCTTCAGCGCCCGGTACGCCTCCTCCTCGTGCCCCTTCAACAGACCCTGCTGGTAGGCGTTGGTGAGGAACGGGGTGACGGGGTCGCCGGTCATGATGTTCGTCTCGACCGTGCCGTAGCCCCACTTGGGCAGCCAGCCGCTGTCCTTGTCGATCCGGATCACCGACAGGGCCATGTCCCGCGACTCGCGCGGCGCGAGCAGCGACAGGAGCTGCGCCTGGGTGCGGTAGGTGTCCCACAGGGACCAGTTCTGGTAGTACGTGAACCCGTCGGCGCGGTGGGTCTTCTGGTCCCATCCGGTGTAGCGGCCGTCGACGTCGCTGCCGATGTTCGGGGCGAGGAAGGACCGGTACAGCGACGAGTAGAAGGTGCGGCGCAGGGTCTCGCTGCCGCCCTGGGCCCGGACGTCGTCGAGCCGGTCCTCCCAGGCGGCCTGTGCGGCGTCGCGTACGTCGGCGTACGAACGGCCGCCTTCCGTACGGAGGTTGAGGGCCGCGCCGTGCGCGTCGACGTACGAGATCGCCGTGGTCGCCTCGACGGTGCGGTCCTTGCTGGTGTCGAACCGCGCGAAGGCGCCGTTGCGCTCGGCGTCGGCCTCGGAGGTCTTCGCGCCCTCGGTGACCGTGCCGCCCTTCCACGTGCCCGACGTGGTGAAGGGACGGTCGAACTTCGTGATCGTGTAGACCGTGTACGGCTTGGTGTCCTGACAGAAACCGCTGCCGGTGATGGCGGTGCGCACGGTCCTGCTGTCGAGGATCTCGACCTTGGTGTGCAGCGTCTTGTGCAGCGACTGGCCCGCGTTGATCATCACGTTGGCCTTGTCGGTGGCCGGGAACGTGTACTTCTGGACGCCGGTCCTCTTCGTCGCGGTCAGCTCGGCCTCGATGCCGGTCTTCAGGCCGACCCGGTACGAGCCGGGCGAGGCCTGCTCGTCGTCGTGGCTGAACTCGGCCGCGTACGTGGCGTAGTCCGTGCTGGTGATGTCCCCGGTGGTCGGCAGGACCGGCAGGTCGCCGCCGAGTCCGCAGCCCACACCGGAGAGATGGACCGTGGAGAAGCCCCGGATGTGGTTCTCGGAGTAGTCGTAGCCGGTGTTGTGCCCGGTGTCCGGCGAAAGCTGCACCATGCCGAACGGCACGGCGGCGCCCGGGTAGGTGTTGCCCTCGTTCTCGGTCCCGATGAACGGGTTGACCAGATCGGTCAGCCGACCGTCCGCGCCCGACGCGGCCTGGGCCACGGGCGCGCCGAGTCCGGTACCGAGCAGCGCGGCGGCCGCGACCAGGCCCAGGGTGCGGGGCAGGGGTCCGCGGGTGCGTCTTTCCATCGTGCGCCTTCTCATGGTGCGCCTTTCGACAACGTTGTCAGCATGGTGCGCGCTCATTCTTCGTCCGTCCCGATGGCCCGTCAAGACTCCGGACGCCACAGGTGATCATCCGTCCCGTCGCCGGCGAACCGCACCACTTGGGCGCTGTCGGCCGTGGACGGCCCCTCGACGCCGAGGACGTCGCCGATGCTTGATCCGGACACGGCGGTAGGCCGGTTCGAGGGTCCTGGGTTCCCCGCCGGGGTCGGCGAGGAAGGGGGCGGGCCCGGTGTCGGGCCCGCCCCTGGTGCGCCGGTCAGGCGCAGTTCGCCACCGTGTTCCGGGAGGCGTCGCGGATCAGCGCCTCCTGGGCGTCGTGCAGTCGCGTCACGTCCGGCTTGACGACCCTGCGGTCGTACGTCAGAAGGCCGTTGAGCTCGCCCTCGACGTCGGAGATCTGCGTGTAGACGGCTCCGTTGCCGCCCTTGCAGGCCAGCTTGTGCACCTCGTCGAGCTTGGCGAGGTAGTCGTCGGTGTACGTCGCCGGGTCGACGTCCACGTACGACTGCTGCACGGACCAGGCGTGGCCGGGGACCGCGAGGCCGAGGCCGCCGTACTCGCCCGCGACCAGGGCCCGTTCCCCGTCGGGGTGGGGCGGCAGCGCGGGGCTCGGATAGCCGTGCTCGTCCATGATGTCGCCGGTGCCGCCGTCCCGGCCGAGGTTCAGCCCGGACATCGAGTTGATCAGGCGGGTCGGGTCCCAGGACTTCGCCTGGTCGGCGACGCGGGCCTCGTCGTACTGGCCCCAGCCCTCGTTGAAGGTGACCCACATGATGACCGACGGGTGGTTGTAGTGCTGGTCGATCATCGTCTTCATCTCGCGCTCGTACTCGGCGCGGGCGGCGGTCGACGGGTCGACCCCGGCGGCCATCGCCGGCATGTCCTGCCAGACGAGCAGGCCGAGCTTGTCGGCCCAGTAGAACCAGCGGTCGGGTTCGACCTTGATGTGCTTGCGGACCGAGTTGAAGCCCATCTTCTTGTGCATCTTCAGGTCGTACGCGAGGGCCTCGTCGCTCGGCGCGGTGTGCAGGCCGTCCGGCCAGAAGCCCTGGTCGAGGGTGGCCATCATGAAGACCGGCGTGCCGTTGAGCACGGTGCGCGGGGTGCCGTCCACCTTCTCGACGGAGATGGAGCGCATGCCGAAGTAGCTGCCGACGCGGTCACCGCCGACGCTGACCTTGAGGTCGTAGAGGAACGGCTTGTCGGGGGTCCACAGCCGCGGGTTCGTGATCTTCACGGTGAGCGGGCTGCCGGAGGTACCGGTCGCGGTGGCGACCTTCTTGTCCCCCTCGTACGCCGTCGCGGTGACGGGCAGGCCGGCGCGGACTCCCGTGGTCTCGACGGCCAGTTCGCCCTTCTTCACGTCCGGTGTCAGCTTGAGGTCCGTGACGTGGTCGGCCGCGACCGGCTCCATCCACACGGTCTGCCAGATGCCCGAGGACGGGGTGTACCAGATGCCGCTCGGGTCGAGGCGCTGCTTGCCCATCGGCGGGTTCTCGCCGTTCGCGGCGTCGGTCGGGTCGTAGACGCCGACGATCAGCTCCTGGGTGCTGCCGGGCTTGAGCGCGTCGGTGATGTCGGCGCTGAACTTGTCGTAGCCGCCCTGGTGGTCGGCGACCTTCCTGCCGTTCACGTACACCTCGGACTGCCAGTCCACGGCGCCGAAGTTGAGCTGGAGGCGTTGGCCGCCGCCGACCTTCCAGTCGGCCGGCACGGTGAACGTGCGGCGGTACCACATGCGGTCCTCGTGGCGCTCGATACCCGAGAGCTGGGACTCCACCGGGTAGGGGACGAGGATCTTCTCGCCGAGGTTCTTGCCGACCGGCGGCCGCTCCCCCGACTTCGCGGCTTCGAACTGCCAACTGCCGTTCAGGTTCTTCCACTTGGCGCGGGTGAGCTGCGGCCGCGGGTATTCACGGTGGGCATTGGCCGGGGTGACGTCGTCGCCCCACTTGGTGCTCAGCTCGTACGTGGAGCGGTTGGGGCCGCTGGACCAGAAGGAGCCGACGGCGGTGCCGTCGCTGCCGGTCAGCCCGCCCTTGCCGTCGTAGGTGACGTCGGCGAGGCCCGCGGCGTCGCCCTCCTTGTTGCCGACGACCGGCTCCTGGAGACCGACGAGGACGGCGCGCGGGTCGTCGGGGTCGGCCTGGACCGAGTCGAGCGGCCACGTGGCGCCGCCGATCACCGCGGTGAGGTGGTCGTCGACCCCGGCGGGGACGGCGCCGAGCTTCTGCGCGAAGTCGAGCTTGAGGGTGCGGCCGTCGCCGAGCACGGTGGTGCCGATGGCGCCGTCGTACGCCCAGTCGTCGGGCAGCCGGAACGCGGAGGACGGGATGGCCTCCTTCGCCTCGCCGGGTTCGGTCCAGCGCAGGTGGAGATTGGACCCGCCGTAGTGCTCGAAGTACTCGACCTTGATGTCGACGGCCTGGCCGGCGGTCAACTCGACGGGCTGGGACGTCTGTTCCTTGTCCCAGTCGTCGACCCAGTGGTCGATGGTCAGCTTCCCGTCGACCCACAGCCGGAAGCCGTTGTCGCCGATGAGGGAAAACGTTGTCAGGCCGGTCTTCTCCGGCACGACTTTCCCGGTCCAGCGGACGCTGGCGTCGTCGGCGCTTCCGGTGGCGGACTGCAACCGGGACTCCAGGCTGCCGAAGTCGATCTTCGGGTCGAACCCGGTGGCCTTCAACGTGCCGAAGTCGAAGGCGCCGGGGGCGGTTTGGGAGTAGTACTCGCCCTTGAGGCCCTGGGGCACGGCGGGCTCGTCCGCGGCCGTGCCCGCCGAGGCGGACGGGGCCATGGTGAGCGCAGTGAGTCCGAGTGCCGTGGTCAGGAGAAGTGCCAGATGTCGCCCGTGACGTCTGAGGTTTCTGGTGCGCACGGATCCTCCTTTGCTGGAACGCTTCGAAGAAGGGTGGCGGCTCGCCGCTCGAGTCGGTACAACGAGTCTGTACAACGTTGGAAGGAACGGCAGTTGGCATGACAGCACGCTGCGCGGCGCGCTGTCCAGGGGCATGACAAGCGCACCCGGCGAGCGGGCGCGCCGAGCCGAGGGAGATTCCGTGCGGGTGAGCCTCAAGGATGTCGCGGAGCGTGCGGGCGTCTCGATCAAGACCGTGTCGAACGTGGTGAACAACTACCAGCACGTCACCCCGGCGATGCGCGCCCGCGTCCAGGAGGCCATCGACGCGCTGGGTTACCGGCCGAATCTGACCGCCCGCCACCTGCGCAAAGGCCGGACGGGCATCATCGCGCTCGCCGTTCCCGAGCTGGGCAACCCGTACTTCGCCGAACTGGCCGGGGCCGTCATCGACGCGGCGGCGGAGCACGACTTCACGGTGCTGCTCGACCACACCCGGGGCGAGCGTGAGCAGGAGGTCCTGGTCAGCCAGGGGTTCCGGGCGCGGGTGATCGACGGCCTGATCCTGAGCCCGCTGGAGCTGGAGGCGGCGGATCTGCGCGGGCGCGAGGACGATGTGCCGCTGGTGCTGCTCGGCGAGCGCGAGTACGACCTGCCCTACGACCACATCGCGATCGACAATGTCGCCGCGTCCCGCACCGCCGTCCGCCATCTGCTCGGCCGGGGCCGCACGAACATCGCCTATCTGGGCGCGCGCACCGACTCCGCGAACCAGCCCGCGCATCTGCGACTCGCGGGCTGGCGTGCGGAGTTGACCGACGCCGGGGTGCCGGCGCCGGACAGCATGGTGGGGCCGACGGGCGGCTGGGACCGGCACGACGGGGCCGAGGCGATGGCGCGGATGCTGGACGCGGGCGTACGGCCGGACGCCGTGTTCGCGTACAACGACCTGGTGGCGATCGGGGCGATGCGGGTGCTGCACGAGCGGGGCCTCCGGGTGCCCTGGGACGTCGCGGTGGTCGGTTTCGACGATCTCGCGGAGGGCCGGTTCGGCGCCGTCACGCTCACCACGATCTCGCCGGACAAACAGGCCATCGCGCGGCTCGCGGTGGGGTCGCTGCTGCACCATCTGGAGCACCCGAACGCGCAGGCGGGACGTGAACTGACCGCGGAATTCCGGCTGATGGAGCGGGAGAGCACGCTCGGCCGTCGCTGAGCGCCCCGCCCCCGGGAGTGCGGACGAGTCCCTGCGCGAAGGGTTTACAGCCTTCTTCCAACGATGTAAAAACCTCCCCTGTACCGCCGATCCGACCGGTCGAACACATCCACCCCGTCTGCGCGTTCACGCGCCGGGCCGTGCCGTAATGGGGACCACCAATGACGCAGACCGCACGCCTTCGCCGTACCTCCACCCGGACCCTGCTCGCCGCCGGTCTCGTCGCGAGCCTCGCGCTCGCCACCGGATGCGCCAAGTCCGAGGACGACAAGAACGGCTCCGACCAGGGCAGTTCGAGCGCCGCCGAGCAGAACGCCGGGCAGGAGGTCGCCTCGCCGGACGGCGGCGAGACCTGCGACATCGCCGCGTTCGGCGGCAAGAAGCTCGACCTGAGGAACGCCACCGTCGGCTTCTCCCAGTCCGAGAAGGAGGCCAACCCGTTCCGCATCGCGGAGACGGCCTCCCTCAAGGCCGAGGCGAAGAAGCGCGGCGTCAAGTTGCTCACGGCCAACGCCCAGTCGCAGTTCTCCAAGCAGATCAGCGACGTCCAGGACCTGATCTCCAAGGGTGCGGACCTGCTGGTGATCGCGCCGCTCAACTCGGACGGCTGGGAGCCTGTGCTGCGCGCGGCCGGCGCCAAGCACATCCCGATCGTCACGGTCGACCGCAAGATCAACGCGGCGGCCTGCAAGGACTACGTCTCGTTCATCGGCTCCGACTTCGTCGAGCAGGGCAAGCGCGCCGCCGACCAGATGATCGAGGCGACGGGCGGCAAGGGCACGATCGCGATCCTGCTCGGCGCGGCGGGCAACAACGTCACCACCGAGCGCACCAAGGGCTTCGAGGACCGGATCAAGGAGAAGGCACCCGACCTGAAGGTGGTCTTCAAGCAGACCGGCGAGTTCGCCCGGGAGAAGGGCCAGCAGGTCACCGAGCAGCTCATCCAGTCCAAGCCGGACATCGACGGGATCTACGCCGAGAACGACGAGATGGGCCTCGGCGCGGTCAACGCCCTCAAGGGCGCGGGCAAGAAGGCCGGCGACGTGAAGATCGTGACGATCGACGGCACGCGCAACGCGGTGCAGGGCATCGTCGACGGCTGGATCTCCGGCGTCATCGAGTCCAACCCGCGCTTCGGACCGCTCGCCTTCCAGACCCTGGATTCGTTCACACAGGGTGACAAGGTCGGCCAGGACATCGTTATCAAGGACAGTGCGTACACGAAGGCCAACGCCGACGCGGACCTCAGCAAGGCGTACTGACATGCTGTCAGCGACCGGTCTCAGCAAGACGTTCCCCGGCGTGCGCGCCCTCGACGGTGTCGACTTCACCGCGCGCGCCGGGGAGGTGCACGCCCTGATCGGGGAGAACGGGGCGGGCAAGTCGACACTCATCAAAGTGCTCACGGGGGTGTACCGGCCGGACCCCGAGGCGGGCACCCTCACGTACGACGGCCGGCGGGTCAGCTTCGCCACGCCGCTCGAAGCGCAGCACGCGGGCATCTCCACGATCTACCAGGAGGTCAATCTCGTCCCCCTGATGAGCGTGGCCCGCAATCTGTTCCTCGGCCGTGAGCCGCGCGGCAGGCTCGGCCTGATCGACTTCCGGCGGATGCATCGGGAGGCGGAGGCGGCCCTGGACGAGCTGGGGGTCCGCGTCGACGTGCAGCGCCCGCTGCGCGAACTCGGCGTCGGCGCCCAGCAGATGGTGGCCCTGGCCCGTGCGGTCTCGGTCGACGCGAAGGTCGTCATCATGGACGAGCCGACGTCGTCGCTGGAACCGCGCGAGGTGCGCACCCTGTTCGGTGTGATCCGCATGCTGCGCGAGCGCGGCATCGCCGTCGTCTACGTCAGCCATCGCCTCGACGAGCTGTACGAGGTGTGCGACGCGGTCACGGTGCTGCGCGACGGCGCGGTGGTGCACACCGGGAGGCTGGCGGACCTGGACCGGCTGCGGCTCGTCTCGCTGATGCTCGGCCGGGACATCGGTGACGTCCAGGAGAAGGGCCTCACCCAGTTCTCCGGTGAGCACGACACGTCGACGGAACCCGTGCTGGAGGCACGAGAGTTGACGGTCCGTCACCAGCTGCACGGGGTGTCGCTGGAGATCCGTCCCGGTGAGGTCGTCGGGCTCGGCGGGCTGCTCGGGTCCGGGCGCAGCGAGACCGCGAAGGCCATCGCGGGGGCGCTGCCGGTGGACTCCGGCGGGGTCGTCGTCGCCGGTGCCCGGATCCGTACGGGGTCCACGCCCGCCGCGATCCGGGCCGGGATCAGCCTGCTGCCCGAGGACCGCAAGGCGGAGGGCATCGTGCCGGGCCTGTCGGTGCGGGAGAACATCGCGCTGGCGGCGCTGCCGGGCCTGTCCCGGTTCGGGCTCGTCGACGAGGGCCGTATCGACCGCGTCGTCGACACGTTCGTGAAGCGGCTGCGCATCAAGACGGCGGGACCGCACCAGAAGGTCGGCGAGCTGTCGGGCGGCAACCAGCAGAAGGTGCTGCTCGCCCGCTGGCTCGCGATGAACCCGAAGGTGCTGCTCCTCGACGAGCCGACCCGCGGGATCGACGTGGGCGCGAAGGCCGAAGTGCAGAAGCTCATCGACGAGTTGGCGGACGACGGCCTCGGCGTGCTGCTGATCTCCTCCGACATGGAGGAACTCATCGAGGGCTCGGACCGGGTCGTCGTCCTCAAGGACGGCGCGCCGGTCGCCGAGCTGACCGGCGACGCCGTCACCGAGGACCGTCTGATGCGCGCCATCGCCGCGACTCCCGCTGGAGGGCAGCCCGTTGAGTGAACTGACCCTGGGCAGGTCCGGTGTCGACCGCGACCGGGCCCTGCGCCTCCTCCAGGACTACGGCGTGTATCTGGGCGTCGCCGTGCTGCTCCTGGTGAACATCGCGTTCACCCCGCACTTCCTGTCGACCGAGAACTTCCGTACGCAGGCCGTCCAGGTGGCGCCCGTCCTGATCGTGGCGCTCGGCATGGCCCTCGCCATCGGCAGTGAGGGCGTGGACCTGTCGGTCGGCTCGGTGATGGCGCTCGCCACGTCCCTGATCTCCTTGTACCTCGGGTACGGGGCGTGGATCGCCCTGATCGCCGCGCTCGTCGGCGGCGTCCTGGTCGGCCTGGCGAACGGGGCGCTCGTCGCGTTCATCGGCGTCCAGCCCATCGTCGCCACCCTGGCGTTGATGGTCGCGGGCCGCGGCCTCGCGCTCGTCCTCCTCCCCCAGCTGAAGGACGTACGGGATCCGGGGCTGCGCGCGCTCGGCACCGGGGACGTGCTCGGCATCCCGTACGTGGTGCTGATCGCGGCCGCCCTCGCGGTGCTCGTCGCCTTCGTCGTGCGGCGCACCACGTTCGGGCGGCGGCTGCTCGCGATCGGTGACAGCCGGCCGGCGGCGCGGCTCGCCGGGCTCCCGGTGCGGCGGGTCCTCGTCCTCGTCTACGTCCTGTCGGGCGCGCTGGCCGCCGTGGCGGGCGTGCTCGCGACGGCCCGGCTCACGGCGAGCGACCCGACGTCGCTCGGCACTCTCATGGAACTGTCCGCGATCACCGCGGTCGTGGTCGGCGGCACCCCGCTGACCGGCGGCCGGGTCCGCATCGGCGGCACGGTCGCGGGGGCGGTCCTCATCCAGCTCCTGACGGCGACGCTGATCAAACACGATCTGCCGCCGTCGTGGACGCAGATCGCCCAGGCCGCGGTGATCGTGCTCGCCGTCTACGCGGCCAGGGAACGGGGGAAGCGATGACCATGACGGACGTGGAAGCCGTGCAGCCGGGCAGGGCCGTGCCGGAGGAGCCGCTGGGGGCCACCCGTGCCGAGCGGCTGAGCGCGCTGGCCCAGCAGCACGGAGCGCTGGTCACGTTGGTGATCGCGGTCGTCATCGCGTCGCTGTCCTTCGACACGTTCCTGACCGGGGACAACCTGGAGAACATGGCGCTGTCCTCGGCGTTCCTCGCGATCGTCGCGCTCGGCATGACGTTCGTGATCGTGACGGGCGGCATCGACCTCTCGGTCGGTTCGCTGTTCGCGCTCGGCGGTGTGCTCGCCGCCTGGGGTTCGCGGTACGGAACGGTGGTGGCGCTGCTTCTGCCGCTCGCGGTGTGCGGACTGATCGGCCTGGTCAACGGCTTGCTGATCGCCCGCTCGCGGCTCGCTCCGTTCATCGTGACGCTCGCGGCGATGCTCGGCGCGCGCGGCCTGCTCCTGGCGATCACCGACGAGGGCTCGACGACGTACCTGGTCGACAAGTCCACGTTCTTCGCGACGCTCGGCCAGGGCAAGCTGCTCGGGGTCGGCGTCCCGGTGTGGATCACGCTGGCGCTGTTCGTGCTGGGCGCGGTGGTCCTGCGCCGCACCCGCTTCGGGCAGTACGTGTACGCGGTCGGCGGCAACGAGGACGCGGCGGCCCTGATGGGAGCGCCGGTGGCGCGCACGAAGATCGGCGTCTACGTGGTGTCCGGTCTCTGCGCGGGGCTGGCCGGGGCGCTCAACGCGGCCTGGCTGGTGTCGGGCGTGACGATCCTCGGCTCCGGCATGGAGCTGGAGGCGATCTCGGCGGTCGTCATCGGGGGCACGCTCCTGACGGGCGGCTTCGGGTTCATCAGCGGTTCGCTGGTGGGGGTGCTGCTGCTCAAGGTCATCCAGAACGTGATCAACCAGATCGGGTCGCTGGACTCCGCGTACCAGCAGGTGGTCAGCGGGGCGTTTCTCGCGGTCGTGGTGATCGCGCAGACATGGCTGGGGCGGCGCCGCCGCGTGTGGTGACGCGGCGCTCTCCCCCGGTCGTGCCGCCGACCGCTTCGGTGCCCGTCCCCTTCGCCCGTGCGGCGAAGGGGACGTCTCCGCTCACAAGGGCAGATCTCCGGCCGGCCGGCGGGGTATCGACGTCGTGGGCTCCTTGGCATGCGGGGCGAGTTGGACGAGGAGGGCGAGGACGCAGGCCGCGGCGGCTCCGGTCCAGATGGACAGGTAGGCGGTGAGCGCCGGGGTGTCCGTCGTGCCGATGACGAGGGAGCCGAGGGCGACGGAGAAGGCGGCGCCGCCGACGCTGCCGCCGAGCGTCTTCAGGTTGTTGTAGACGGCCGTCGAGCTCGCGGTGCGGTCGGTGGCGCTGCGCTCCACGATCACGGTGGGCAGTCCGCCGAGCGCGAACCCGGCGCCGACACCGACGAGCGCGCCGCCCGCGACGAACGGCACCAGCGCGGAGTGTCCGGCGATCTGGCCCGCGTATCCGGCCGCGAGCAGGGCGAACGCCACGAGCAGCAGCCGCCGGTAGCCGATCCTCGCCGCGAAGGACGCGCACAGGGCCGAGCCGACGAACGCCATGATGTTCGGGACGACGCCGTACAGGCTGATCTGCCAGGGCGCGAGGTCGAAGCCGTAGCCCTCGTCGGCGGGCGAGGCGGCCATGAAGCTGACGGCGACGGTCTGCCCGCCGAGCATCACACCGCCGAGCACGAACCCGGACGCGTAATACGGGGCACTGTGCCGCCGCACCAGGGCCCGCACGTCCACCAGGGCGTGCGGGCGGACGAGTTGGAGCCGGGCCCACACGGTGAGCAGCGCGACGGCGAGCAGCAGTCCGCCGAGGGTGGGCACCGAGAGCCAGCCCCAGGCGGTGCCGCGCGAGACGGTGCCGAGCAGCAGGACCAGGGCGAGCGCGAGCAGCACCGCGCCCGACCAGTCCATACGGCCCTCGGCCCGGGTGCGTGACTCGGGCACGGCCACGAAGGAGAGCGCGACGCAGCACACGGCGAGCACCGCGAGGGCGACGAGCGTCGCGCGCAGATCGCCGAGGAGGCTGAGCAGCGGTCCGGCGAGAGCATGGCCGAGGACGGTCCCGAGGGTCAGCGAGCCGACCAGGAGTCCGACGGCCCGGCGCCCGCCGTCGACGCTGAGCCGGTCCCGTACGAGACCGATCTCCAGCGGAAGCAGCGCGGCGAGCGGGCCCATCAGGGCACGGCCGAGGAGCAGGACGCCCAGACCGGGGGCGGCCGCGACGAGGACCGTGCCCAGGGCGATGGAGCCGAGCGCGATCCGGATCAGGCGCCGGTGTCCGTACAGGTCGCCGAGGCGTCCGAACGCGGGGACGCTGATCGCGGCGGCCAGGTACTGCACGGTGGTGACCCACTGGGCCTGGCCGGTGCTGATGCCCTGCCAGTCCTGGATCTGCGGGACGAGCGGCACGGCGGCGCCCTGGAGGAAGCCGCTGACCAGCTCGAAGGCGATGAGGAGTCCCACGACGGCGCGCACTTCGGCGGTGCCCTTCGCGGGGGCCGCGGAGGGGGCGCTCACGCGGCCGCTCCACGCTTGAGGCGCTCCTCGGCGAGCACGGTGAGCAGAGCGGCCTGGCGCTGGAGGACGGTGTCGTCGAAGACGGCCTTCGGCGAGTGGTTCATGGGCGCGGTCATGGCGTCGACGCCGTCGGGCGCCGCGCCGACGAGGAGCATCACGCCGGGGACGCGCTGGAGGACGAACGCGAAGTCCTCGGAGCCGTTGGCCGGGTCGGGGGCCTGCCACACCTGGGTGGGGCCGAGGAGTTCGCGGGCGGTGTCGAGGGCGAACGAGGTCTCGCCCGGTTCGTTGACGGTGACCGGGTACTGCACGTGGTAGGTCACCTCGGCCTCGATGCCGTGCGCCTCGGCGATGCCGCTGACGAGGCGGGGCAGGCCCTCGATGAGGCGCGCGTGGGCGGCCTCGGAGTAGCTGCGCACGGTGGCCTCGAAGGTGGCGGTCTCGGGGATGACGTTCTGCTGGGTGCCGGCGTGGAAGGTGCCGACGGTGACGACGACCGGGTCGAACAGGTCGAAGCGGCGGGTGACCCAGTTCTGGATCGCGGTGACGATCTCGCAGGCCACCGGGATCGGGTCCTTGGCGCTGTACGGGGTGGAGCCGTGGCCGCCCGCGCCGCGCACGGTGACGCGCAGGACGTCGGAGGCGGAGGTGACGGTGCCGGGGCGGGTGGCGACCATGCCGCCGGGCAGCCGGTTCGCGGCGACGTGCAGGGCGAAGGCGGCGTCGAGCGGCTTGCCCGCCGCGTCGAGGACGCCCTCCTCGATCATCAGGCCCGCGCCGTTGTGCCCCTCCTCGCCGGGCTGGAACATGAACACGACGTCGCCGTGGAGGTGTTCGCGCCGCTCGGCGAGGAGGGTCGCGGCGCCGACGAGTCCGGCGGTGTGCAGGTCGTGGCCGCAGGCGTGCATGGCGCCGGTGACCTGGGAGGCGTACGGGACGCCGCTGTTCTCGGTGACGGGCAGGGCGTCCATGTCACCGCGCAGCAGGACGGCGCCGCCGGGCCTGCCGCCGCGCAGGACGGCGGTGACGGAGCCGAGGGCCGTGCCGGTGGTGATCTCCAGGGGCAGTCCTTCGAGGGCGGCGAGGACCTTCTCCTGGGTGCGGGGCAGGGCGAGGCCGAGTTCGGGGTCGCGGTGCAGGCTGCGGCGCAGCTCGACGAGGTCGGGCTGGAGTTCCCGGGCGCGTGCGGTGATCGACATGAGGGAGGAACCTCCTGGTACGGTCCGGCGGGACGGCGGGGATGGGCGTCAGGGTGTGGCCCTGGCGCAGGAACGGCTCTCAGATCGCAGGGAAAACGCAGGAGTGGAGCGGTCGTGCAGGAATTCGGCGGGGCGCTCGACGACCTGGATCAGGCCCTCGTGCACGCCCTCCAGATCGCGCCGCGCGCCGGGTGGGCGCGGATCGGCGCGGCGATCGGGGTGGATCCGGTGACGGTGGCCCGTCGCTGGAGCCGGCTGACCGAGGCGGGCGCCGCCTGGGTCGGCTGTCATCCGGCGCCGGCCCTCGCCGAGTCCGGCCAGGGGTGCCTGGCGTTCGTCGAGGTCGACTGCGCGAACGGCCGGCTGTCCGCCGTCGCCCACGCGCTCGCCGCGGAGCGGCACGTCGTCGCGGTCGAGCACGTCAGTGGCGGCCGCGACCTCCTCCTGACGGTGCTCGCGCCGCGTCTTTCGGCGCTCACCCACTGGGTGACACACCGGCTCGGCTCGCTGGCGGGCATCGTCGCGACCCGCACCCACCTCGCGAGCACCGTCTACACGGAGGGCAGCCGGTGGCGGCTGCGCGCCCTCGACTCCGCGCAGATCGTCCGGCTGACCGAGTCGGCCCCGGCGCGCGGGGACACGCCGGTCTTCGAACTGACCGATCTGGACAGCGCGTTGCTCGCCGAGCTGTCGGTGGACGGCAGGGCGACCCACCGTGCGCTGGCCGAGCGCTGCGGTGCGAGCCCGGACACGGTGCGCCGCCGGGTGAACCGGCTGCTCGCGTCGGGCATGGCGCAGACCCGCTGCGAGGTGGCCCGCCCGCTCTCCGAGTGGCCGGTGTCGCTGATCCTGTGGGGCCGGACGGCGCCCGGCGAGCTGCGGGCGGTCGCCGAGCAGGTCACGGGGGCGCGTGAGGTGCGGCTGTGCGCGGGGGTGATCGGCCGCCACAACCTCAAGGTGATCGCATGGGTCCGTTCGCTGGACGACACGCAGCGCTTCGAGGTCCGGCTCGCCGAGCGGCTGCCCGCTCTTACGGTGATCGACCGGGCGGTGGCCCTGTGGCCGATGAAGCTCAACGGGGCCCTGCTGGACGAGCGCGGGTACCGGACCGGCGCGGTGCCGATCGATGTCAGGCAGGTGGGCGCGGCATGAGCAGGTTCCGCGCGATGCCGTTCTTCTGGATCTCGGAGGACCCGGTCAGCACCCGGAACATGCGCAGCCGCCGGAGATGCTCCTCGACCTGTCGCTGCGGGGCCGCTACTGGGCCAACGGCTTCGAGGGCAGCCCCCCGAAGCCGGGCCACGACAGGGACTGAGGCGTCAGCGGACGGCTTGGCCCTTCCCCAGGGCGATCACCCCGGCCCGGGACACCGTGTACAGCTCGGCGTCGCGGCCGGGGTTGACGCCGATCGTCGCACCGGACGGGACCTCCACGTTCTTGTCGAGGACCGCGCCGCGGACCACCGCTCCCCTGCCCACCCGTACGTTGTCGTGCAGCACCGAGCCCTGGACCACCGCGCCGTCCTCGATCGTGACGCCCGGCGAGAGCACGGAACGGGTGACCTGGCCGCGGATCACGCAGCCGGGGCTGACAATCGAGTCGCTCGCGATGCCCCCGGCGCAGAACCTGGCGGGCGGCAGCTGCCCGGGATGCGTGTAGATCGGCCAGCGGCGGTTGTCCAGGTTGAAGACCGGGTGGTCCGAGATGAGGTCCATGTGGGCGTCGTAGTAGGCGTCGAGGGTGCCGACGTCGCGCCAGTAGCCGTGGTCGCGCTCGCTCTCCCCCGGCACGTGGTTGCCGTCGAAGTCGTAGAGCTGGGCGACGCCGCGCTCGGTGAGCATGGGCAGGATCGAACCGCCCATGTCGTGCGCCGATTCGTCGTCCTCGGCGTCGGTCTGGAGCGCGTCGATGAGGGTCTTCGTGGTGAAGAGGTAGTTGCCCATCGAGGCGAACACCTCGTTCGGGGTGCCGGGCAGCGGCGGCGGGTCGGTGGGCTTCTCCAGGAAGGCGTCGACGCGCGTGCCGTCGCGGGCCGGCGTGATGATGCCGAACGACGACGCCTCGGCGCGGGGCACGCGGATGCCCGCCACGGTGACGCCCGCACCGGACTCGATGTGCTGCGCGAGCATCTGCCGCGGGTCCATCCGGTACACGTGGTCGGCGCCGAACACCGCGATGTAGTCAGGCTGTTCGTCGTGGACGAGGTTCAGGGACTGAAGGATCGCGTCGGCGCTCCCCGAGTACCAGCGCGGGCCGAGCCGCTGCTGCGCCGGGACCGGGGTGACGTAGTTGCCGAGCAGGCTCGACATCCGCCACGTCGTCGTGACGTGCCGGTCGAGCGAGTGCGACTTGTACTGCGTCAGGACGCAGATGCGCAGGATGTCGCCGTTCACCAGGTTCGACAGGACGAAGTCGACGAGCCGGTACGTGCCGCCGAACGTCACCGCCGGTTTCGCCCGGTCGGCGGTGAGCGGCATCAGCCGCTTGCCCTCCCCTCCCGCCAGTACGATCCCGAGCACCGAAGGCCCACCACGCATCCCAACCCCCTGTGTGTCACGTCCCGTTGAGAATCTCCTGGTACACCTCGACCGTGCGCCGGGCGACCGCGTCCCAGCCGAACTCCGCCGCGGCCCGCTCCCGTCCCGCCTCGCCCATCCGCCGCGCCGTGCCGGGGTCGGCGACCACCTGGTTCAGCGCCGCGGCCAGGCCCGCCTCGAAGGCCTCCGGGTTCCGCTCGGCATAGGGGACGAGCAGCCCGCTCGCGCCGTCCTCGACCACTTCGGGGATGCCGCCGACCCGGGAGGCGACGACCGCGGTACCGCACGCCATCGCCTCCAGATTGACGATGCCGAGCGGCTCGTACACCGAGGGGCAGACGAACACCGAGGCGTGCGTGAGGAGTTGGACGACCTCGGAGCGCGGCAGCATGGACGGGATCCAGCGCACCCCGTCCCTGGTCCGCTTCAACTCCTCGACCAGTTCCCGGAACTCCCGGCCGATCTCCGGGGTGTCCGGAGCCCCCGCGCACAGCACCAGCTGCGCGTCCTTGACCAGGTCGCGGGCCGCGCGCAGCAGATGCGGCACGCCCTTCTGGCGGGTGATCCGGCCGACGAAGAGCACGTACGGGCGCTGTGGGTCGACGCCGAAGCGGCGCAGCACGTCGGTACCGGGGTCGGCGCGGTACAGGGACACGTCGATGCCGTTGTGCACGACGCGGACGCGCTTGGGTTCCAGGGCCGGGTAGCAGGCGAGGATGTCGTCGCGCATCGCGCGGGACACGGCGATCACGCCGTCCGCCGCTTCGATCGCCGTGCGTTCGGCCCATGCCGACAGTGCGTAACCGCCGCCGAGCTGCTCGGCCTTCCAGGGGCGCAGCGGCTCCAGGGAGTGAGCGGTCATCACGTGCGGTATGCCCAGGTGGAGCGCGCCGAGGTGACCGGCGAGGGCGGTGTACCAGGTGTGCGAGTGGACCAGCTCGCGGCCTTCGAGGGCGGCGGCGATGGACAGGTCCACGGAGAGGGTGCGCAGCGCGTCGTTGGCCCCGTCGAGCGCCGGCCAGGCGCGGTGGCGGCGCACGCCCTCGCCCGCGCCCTCACCCCAGGTGTGGACGTCGAGGTCGACGAGCGGGCGCAACTCCCGCGCCAGGAACTCGACATGGACCCCGGCACCGCCGTAGACGTCCGGCGGATACTCCCTGGTGAGCAGTCCCACTCGCACGCGCGGCCCCCGTCGTCGGTCGGCAACACTCGCTCACATCGTCAGGATCGATTCGCACCTCATGGTCACCCATGGACCGCCCCGCGCGAAAGGGTGCGGACGGCACGAAGCCCTCCGGAGTACCGCGGGCACCCGCCCTGGGGATGACTCAGGACCCGGCGTACTCCATCGGCAGTAGGACCCAATGCCTTCTCCGGTCGGACGACAGAACCGCCTCGGCGAGAGATCGTGGAGGTATGAAAACGGACCGTTCGCCGCACCGCACCGCCAGGAGGGCCACATGAGTGCCCTGGCGCTGTCCGTGCTGCTCTCGCTGGTCTCGGCGGTCGCCTACGCGGGCGGCGCGATCGTGCAGGAGCGGGTGGCGGAGACCTCCCCCGCGTCGGCGTACGCGCCGTTGCGCAGGCCCGCGTGGTGGGGAGCGGGGTGTCTGAACGGTCTGGGCGCGCTGCTGCACGTCGTCGCGCTGGCGTACGGGCCGCTGAGCCTGGTGCAGCCGCTGGGCGCCCTGACGATCGTCCTCGCGCTGCCGATGGCGGCCCTGCTCGTGGGGCGTCGGGCAGGAGCCACCGCCTGGCGCGGGGCGGTCATGGCGACCGTGGGTCTCGCGGGTCTGCTGGCGCTGACGGGGCCCTCGGCGTCCGACCAGTCGCTGGGCGGCACCGAGCGGCTCATGGTCGGTCTGGTGACGGCCGGTGGCGTGCTGGTCCTGATGACGTCGGCGCGGGCCGCGCACCGGCACCCGGTGGTGCGGTCGGTGCTGCTGGCCGTCGCGGCGGGCGGGGCGTTCGGCATGGCCTCGGTGTTCACGAAGTCGGTGGCCGTCGACTGGTCCGGCAGCCCGCTGGCGCAGCTCGGCAGCCTGCTGGCCATCGCGGGGCTGGCCACGACCGGCATGCTCCTGTCGCAGGCCTCCTACCGGGGCGCGGGCCTCGCGGTGCCGCTGGCGACGGCGACCGTGGTGAACCCGGTCGCGGCGGCAGTCGTCGGCCTGACCCTGTTCGGGGAGTCGTTCCGCTACGGAACGATCGGCACCGTGCTGGCCTTGGGCTGCGGCGTCGTGGCGGCCGGCGGTCTGATCCTGCTGACGACGGAGCGTATCGGCACAGGCCGCCCGACGGCCGAGCCGACGGTGAGCATCCCGAGCGCGGCGCAGCCGACGCCGACGCCGACGCCGACGCCGACGACACCGTCGATGCCCCAGGCGCGGTCGGTGTCCGAGGCGCGGTCGGTATCGGCGGCGCAGGCGGTGTCCGGTGAGCAGACGATGTGCTCGATGGCGTCGTCCGTGGTGCCGGACAGCCCGGCGGGCCTGGAGGCCATGCCGAGGAGCCCGCGACCACCGTGCGGCGAGTGGAAGGTCGAGAACGCCCGGTCCTGACGCCCGCCCGCCCCTGGATCCAGTCGGGATCCCGACTGGATCCCGTCAGGATCCGACTAGATCCTGACGCCGTGGGCCCGCAGATACGCGAGCGGGTCGACGTCACTGCCGAATCCGGGCCCGGTCCGCACCTCGAAGTGCAGATGCGGGCCCGTGCTGTTGCCCGTGGAGCCGGAGCGGGCGATCCGCTGCCCCTGCACGACGCGCTGCCCGCTCTTCACGGACAGCGCGGACAGGTGGCCGTACTGGCTGTACTTGCCGTCGGCGTGCCGGATCACGACCTCGTAGCCGTACGAGCCGCCCCACCCGGCCGAGACGACCTGGCCCGCGGCGACGGCCTTGACGGACGTCCCGGTGGGCACGGCGAAGTCGACTCCCGTGTGGTAGCCCTTCGACCAGGAGGAACCGGCCGCGTGGTACGGGGTGCCGAGGGAGGCGCTGACGGGGGCGACGGCGCCGCCCGCGGTCGCCTTCTCCGCGGTACCCGTCCCGGTCCTCGCCTTGGTCCCGGCCTCGGTCTTGGTCCGGGTCTTCGCCTTCTCGGCCGGTTCGGTCCTCTGGGGCTGCGTCTTGGTCGCCGTTCCGCCGGGAGCGGCGCCCTTCGGCAGCGAGAGGCGCTGGCCGGGAACGATCAGGTCCGGGTCGCCGCCGATCACCGTGCGGTTGGCCTGGTACAGGCGCTCCCAGCCGCCGCGCACCTTGCGGGCGTCCGCGATGCCGGAGAGGGTGTCGCCGCCGAGCACGGTGTACGTCTCGCCCCGGCCCGCGGTGGACTGCGGGATGACCTCGGGTTTGACGTCCTTGACGTCGCGGACCGTGCGGACCGGCTCCCGGGTCAGGCCCGCGCGCTGCGAGCAGACCGGCCAGGCGCCGGGCCCCTGGCCCTTGAGCACCTTCTCGGCGACGGCGACCTGCTGGTCCTTGGTGGCGAGGTCGGCGCGCGGCGCGTAGGCCGTGCCGCCGTACGCGGCCCAGGTCGAGCGGGTGAACTGGAGCCCGCCGTAGTAGCCGTTGCCGGTGTTGATGGACCAGTTGCCGGAGGACTCGCACGCGGCGACCTTGTTCCACGTCGCCTCGTCCGCGGCCTGGGCCGGGCCCGCGCCGATCAGCGGGATGGCGATGCCCGCGCCGCCGACGGTCACGGTGAGCGAGGCACGGTTGACCCGGCTCGGCTGATACCTGCGGTGCCGGCCACGTAACGCCATGAAAGCCCCCTCTGGTACCCGTACAGGCACACGTAGGAGCGGCAAATTAGCCGCTCCTACGCAGTCATGACAAGAGTGTCCCAAGCCACCCTGGCGTGTTTCAGCCCCTCAAGTGCCCTGGGATCCAGTCGAGTTGGACCGCCTGCTGGAAGGCGCCGCCGCCCTCGTGGTCGTTGAAGGCGTAGACCTCCATGGAGCGCTCGGCGCCCGCCCAGTGGTTGTACGCGGCGAAGACCGTCGACGGCGGGCAGGTCAGGTCCTCCAGGGCCGCCGAGAACAGACCGGGGGCCGTGGCGCGGGCCGCGAAGTTCATGCCGTCGAAGTACGAGAGCGTCCGGAAGACGCGCTCGTCCTCGCCGATGTGCGCCTTGAGGTAGAGCGCGATCTCGCGGTACGGGTGACGCTCGGTGAGCGTGGCCGCGCGCCCGAAGTGGCACAGGAACGGCACGTCGGGGGCGGCCGCCTTCAGGTCCGGCACGAGTCCGGCCACCGCGATGGTGATGCCGCCGCCCTGGCTGCCGCCGGTCACGGCGACCCGGGAGGCGTCGATCAGGGGGTGCGAGCGGGCCGCGTCGACGGCGCGCACGGCGTCGGTGTAGACGCGCCGGTAGAAGTAGTCGTGCGGGTCCTGGATGCCGCGGGTCATGAAGCCCGCGACGGACGGCGTGCTGCCGACCGGGTCGGGGGTGTCGCCGACGGAGCCGCCGCTGCCCTGGCCGCGGGTGTCCATCACGAAGTGCGCGAACCCGGCGGCGGCCCACCTGAGGTGGGTGTGCGGCAGGCCCCGGCCGCCGTTGTAGCCGATGTACTCGACCACGGCCGGTATCGGCTCGGTGGTGCCCGCGGGCAGGACGAGCCAGCCCTTCACGGGATGCCCTCCGAAGCCGGCGTACGTAACGTCGTACACATCGACCGCCGAGTACGGGACGTCCACGGGCTCGAAGCGCGCGTCGAGGTCGTACTCCCTGGCCTCGGCCAGGGTCTTCTCCCAGAAGGCGTCGAAGTCTTCGGGTGCCGTCGACGCGGGCTTGTAGGCACGCAGTTCGTCGATCGGCAGGTCGAAATGAGGCACGCGCGGCTCCGGTTTCGTAGAGAGTTCACGTGGGGGCGTCAGCGGCAACGCTAACCGCCGACGCGCGACAAATAAACAAGATCGTTCATTTTTCCACGCAAGATCAATCCAGATCGACCCGGGAGCGACAGGAATGAGCACTACAGCCCAGATCGGTGTCACGGGGCTCGCTGTCATGGGGCGCAACCTCGCCCGCAATTTCGCCCGCAACGGATACGCCGTCGCCCTCCACAACCGCACGGCGTCCCGTACGCACGCGCTGGTGCAGGAGTTCGGCGAGGAGGGCATCTTCGTCCCGACGGAGACGGCCGAGGAGTTCGTCGCCGCCCTGGAGCGCCCGCGACGACTGGTGATCATGGTCAAGGCGGGTGAGCCCACGGACGCGGTGATCAAGGAGTTCGCGCCGCTCCTGGAGCCCGGCGACATGATCGTCGACGGGGGCAACGCGCACTTCGCGGACACCCGCCGCCGCGAGAAGGAGCTGCGCGAGCAGGGCATCCACTTCGTCGGCACCGGCGTCTCCGGCGGCGAGGAGGGCGCGCTGCACGGGCCGAGCATCATGCCCGGCGGCAGCGTGGAGTCGTACGACTCGCTCGGTCCGATGCTGGAGAAGATCTCCGCGAAGGCGAAGGACGGCGCGCCCTGCGTCACGCACGTGGGCCCCGACGGCGCGGGTCACTTCGTGAAGATGGTGCACAACGGCATCGAGTACGCCGACATGCAGCTCATCGGCGAGGCCTACCAGTTGCTGCGCGACGTGGCCGGGTACTCCCCCGCGCAGATCGCCGACATCTTCCGGACGTGGAACACGGGACGCCTCGACTCCTACCTGATCGAGATCACGGCCGAGGTCCTGTCGCACGTGGACGAGGCCACCGGGAAGCCCTTCGTGGACGTCGTCCAGGACCAGGCCGAGCAGAAGGGCACCGGCCGTTGGACGGTGCAGATCGCGCTCGACCTCGGGGTGCCGGTGTCCGGCATCGCGGAGGCGGTGTTCGCGCGCTCGCTGTCCGGGCACGCCGAACTGCGCGCCGCGTCGAAGGAGTTGGCGGGTCCGACGGCGCGGGCGCTGAGCGAGTCCGAGGCCGCCGCCTTCGCCGACCAGGTCGAACAGGCCCTGTACGCCTCGAAGATCGTGTCCTACACGCAGGGCTTCCACGAGATCGCCGCGGGCAGCGAGACGTACGAGTGGAACATCGACTCCGGTGCGGTGGCCCGGATCTGGCGCGGTGGCTGCATCATCCGCGCGGCCTTCCTCGACCGGATCACGGCGGCGTACGAGGCGGAGCCGGAGCTGGTGTCGCTCCTGTCCGACAAGGGGTTCGCCGACGAGATCGCCGCGGCGCAGGACGACTGGCGTGCCGTCCTGGTCGCGGCGACCACGCAGGGCGTGCCCACGCCGGGCTTCGCCGCGGCTCTCGCGTACTACGACGCGCTGCGCGCCGAGCGGCTGCCGGCCGCGCTCACGCAGGGCCAGCGGGACTTCTTCGGCGCGCACACGTACCGGCGCACCGACCGCGAAGGGTCGTTCCACACGCTGTGGGGCGGTGACCGCTCCGAGGTCGGGGCGTAGGGCTCACACCGGCGACGGCTCGGGCTGCGGCGGTGCGGGCTCGGGCTCCGGGTTCGGCCGCGGCGGCACCGGCGACGGCGAGGGCTCCGGCACGGGCCGGGGCTCGGGCGCCGGGAACGGGTCCGGGAGCGGCACCGGGTCCGGGACGTCCGGTCCCGGGCCCGGGCCGGGAGTGGGGGTCGGCGGGACGGGATCGGGGAACGGGTGGGTCATGGTCGTGCCTCCAGCGGTTCGGAGGGGGTCCTGTCCACTGTCTCCCGGGTCGCGTGCCCACGCCCGCCGAGTCCACGCGTGACGTCAGCTCTCGGTCCTGACCAGGCGCACGACGGGGATGTCACGGCTGGTCTTCTTCTGGTACTGCGCGTACTGCGGGAACAGCTCGACCAGCGAGTCCCAGACCCGCGCCTTCTCCTCGGCGGGCAGGGTCTCGGCGCGCGCGGCGAAGCGCTCCGTGCCGACGCGCAGCCGGACGTCCGGGTTCGCCTGGAGGTTCAGGTACCACTGCGGGTGCTGGTCGGCTCCGCCGTACGAGGCCACGATCAGGTAGTCGTCGCCGTCCCGCCCGTAGATCAGGACGGTGCGCCGCCACTGGCCCGACGTGCGTCCCTTGTAGTCGAGGAGCAGACACTGCACCCCCTGGATGGTGGTGCCCTTGGTGCCGCCGGACTCCTCGTACCTGCGGGCCTGGTCGGCGACCCATCCGGTGGGACTGATGACGACGTCGGTGTCGCTGTCGTGGTCGGCCATACCGCTTCCTCCTCGGTGAGTGCTTCTCGTCTCGCGGTCTCTCGTGCTTCTCGGCGCTCTGCTGTGTCGCGGGTGTCAAGCCTGCCGGGCGTTCGCGTATTCCGCGGCGGCGGCGTCCAGGCCGGGGCGGGGACTGGAGAGTACGGGGATGCTGGTGCCGGTGCGGTCGGCGGCGTCGGTGAGGGATGCCTGCGCGAGGACGATCGCGTCGGCGTCGGCGATGCCGTCGAGCGCGGCGGCCACGAGGTCGAGGTAGCCGTCGCGGTCCCCCGCCAGGAACCGCTCCCAGGCCCCGTCGACGAACACGGTCCGCACGTCGACCGGGCGTCCGGCGCGGTCCGCCTCCGCCTCGACCAGGGCGACGGTCGGTTCGAGGGTGCTGCGCACCGTGGCGACGACGGTGATCCGCGATCCGGCGGCGACGGCCCGCGCCGCCATCGGGCGGTCCACGCGCAGCACGGGCACGCCCACGGTGCCGGCGAGGCCCTCCGCGACGCCGCCGATGGTCGAGCAGGTGCACAGCACGGCGTCCGCGCCGTCGCGCGCGGCCTCTTCGAGGAGCCCGCGCAGCTCGTCGGCGACGGCTTCGGGGCCCTCGACACCGGCCCGCACGAGCAGTTCCTCGCGCACGACGTGCCGCAGGGCGAGGCCCGGGTGGTGGGCCGCGCGCAGCGCCTCGAAGACGGGGATGTGGACCGCGGAGGTGTGCAGCAGTGTCAGGGTCATGCCCAAACCCTACGGGGGTGCCGCGTCACCACTTGGCGGGGTCGGCCTCGAGCGCTTCCTTGGCCGCGAGCAGCAGCTCGGTGGAGGCGGCGGGCGCCTCGCCGGGGTGCCGCTCGGCCCACCGCACGACGAACGAGCACAGCGGCGCGACGGCGATCGTCTCGCGCGCCGCGATCCCGTACAGCTCCCGGGCGAGCGAGCCCGCGATGCCCTTGCCCTCGTGCTCCGGCGCCACGACGGTGTGCACCGGGACGAGAGCACGCTGCGGCGCTTCGAGCACGAAGTACTGGATGTGGCCGACGACTTCGCCCTCGGCGCCACCGACGCGGGCCTGGAGGAGGCCCCGGTCGCGGTCGTCGTGGATCTCGATGTCGCTGGTGGGGCTCACGGGGCTCTCCTCGGTTCCTGAGGGGCGGCGGTCAGCCGGCCGGCACCGCCTGGGGGCTGCGCATCGCGTCGCCGCCGGGGGCCGGCTCGGAGGCGTCCGCGCCGAGCGCCACGATCGCGTTGTCCCGGTCCACGTGCACGACCCGGGGCCGCAGCGAACGCGCCTCGGCGTCGTCGACCTGAGCGTAACTGATGATGATCACGAGGTCGCCCGGGTGGACGAGATGGGCGGCCGCACCGTTGATGCCGATGACACCCGACCCGCGCTCGCCTTCGATGACGTAGGTCTCCAAGCGGGCGCCGTTGTCGATGTCGACGATGTGGACCAGCTCGCCGGGCAGCAGATCGGCGGCGTCGAGCAGATCGGCGTCGATGGTCACCGAGCCGACGTAGTGCAGGTCGGCCTGGGTGACGGTGGCCCGGTGGATCTTGGACTTCATCAGAGTTCGCAGCACTTTGGACTCCTGGAGGACGGCTCCCTGCCGGCTTTTTGCTGGTCAAGGGCGTCCATCACTGTACAACGACAGGTGTTCGACCCGAAGGGGCTTCGTGACGCGCGCGGATACCCCGATCCGTTCCGGTCGCGGCTGTGACGGGGGCCGTCCGAGTCGCCGCTGGTCAGCGGTGGTCCTAGCGTGGTGCGGGTGAATCTGCGGTCCGTCGGGCGCGACCCCTTGGGGCAGGAGCGGTTGCTGATCCTCCACGACTTCCTGGGGCATCCCTTCCCCGTCGGGCTCAGCCATGAGCTGGCCGGGCGGGGGTGGCGGGTCGCTCACCTCTACAGCGGGGACCATGTCGGCCCGCACGGAACGTTGACCGCTCGGTGCGACCGCGTGACCGTACGAGGCGTCGTCGGCGAGAGCGGCACGGCGTACGGCGAGGCGGTCACGGACGCCTGCGCGGCGGCCGTACGGGAGACGCGGGGGCCGGTGACCCTGTTGTCGGGCAACGCGGCACCCTCCGTCCAGGCCCGCTTGCTGGCGCTCGCCCGGGAGCGGGGCTGGCGCTACGTGTACTGGTTGCAGGACTTCTACGGCGCCGCGACCGGGGTCGGCGCCGCCACCGCCGCGGTCGAGGCCGAGACGCTGCGCGGCAGCGATCACGTGGTCGCCGTCACGGACGGCTTCGCCACGGCCGCACAGGCGCTCGGCGTCGCGGCGCACCGGGTCACCGTCATCCGCAACTGGGCCGACACCCCGGCCCCCGATGCCCCGGACCCGCCCGTCTGGGGCCCGGCGGCGGACCTCGTCGCCGTGGGTGAGCCGATCCTGCTGTACGCGGGCACGCTCGACGCGCGGCACGCCCCTGAGCTGCTCGCCCATCTCGCCGCAGCCTGCGCGCGGGCGGGCCTCGGGCATGTCTTCGTCGTCAGTCAGGGCCCGGGGCGCGAACTGTTGGAGCGCCGGTGCCGCGCGGACGGGCTGAGCCGGCTCACCCTCCTCGACCTGCGCCCGTACGCCGAGGTGCCCGCCATGCTCGCGGCCGCCGACGTCACGCTCGTCACCCTGGCCCGTGCGGCGGCCGCCGTGTCCGCGCCGTCGAAGCTGCTCGCCTGTCTGGCCGCCGGCCGCTGTGTGCTGGTGGCGGCGCCGTCGGGCACCGAGACCGCCCGCGTCGTCACCGCCTCGGGCGGCGGCCCGCTGGTCGACCCGGGCGACACCACGGGTTTCACCGACGCCGCGCTGCGACTGCTGCGCGAGCCCGCCGTGCGCACGGCGTGCGCCGACGCGGCACGGACCTGGGCGCGTGACGCGTTCGATGTCACCGCCGTCGCCGACCGCTTCGCGCGGGTGCTGTAGCCGGCCCGCTCCTCCGGGCCGTTCGAATCGACGGGAGAAGCGAATGACCGCACAAAGTGTCCAGGCTCGGCAGCGGCGGGGCCCGGTCCTCGTGGCCGGAGCGGGAGGGTTCATCGGCGGGCATCTCGTCGCCCGGCTGCTCGCCGAGGGCAGACGCGTGCGCGCCGTCGACATCAAGCCGTTCGACGCCTGGTACCAACGACATCCCGCGGCCGACAACCAGCGCGCGGACCTGGCGCTGCGCGAGGAGTGCCGGCGCGCGGCACAGGGCGTCGACGACGTCTACAACCTGGCCGCCGACATGGGCGGCATCGGCTTCATCGAGCACAACAAAGCGGCCTGCATGCTGTCGGTGCTGATCAACACGCATCTGCTGCTCGCCGCGCGGGAGCACGACGTCGGCCGGTACTTCTACGCGTCCTCGGCCTGCGTGTACCCGGCCTACCGGCAGGACGACGCACGGGTCGAGGCGCTGCGCGAGGACATGGCCTACCCGGCTCAGCCGGAGGACGGCTACGGCTGGGAGAAGCTGTTCGCCGAGCGCATGTGCCGGCACTTCGCCGAGGACTTCGGTCTGACCGTACGCATCGCCCGCTTCCACAACGTCTACGGCCCGCACGGCTCGTGGGACGACGGCCGCGAGAAGGCGCCCGCCGCCCTGTGCCGCAAGGTGGCGAGGGCCCTGCGCGACGGTGCCGACGCGATCGAGCTGTGGGGCGACGGCACCCGTACCCGCTCCTTCATGTACGTCGACGACTGCGTCGAGGGGATCCGGCGGATCATGGACAGCGACGTCGATCACCCGTTGAACCTGGGCACCGGTGAACTGGTCACCGTGACCGAGCTCGCCCGGCTGATCGAGAAGACCGCCGGCGTCCGTCTCGAGCACCGCCACGACCTCTCCGCTCCGCAGGGCGTCCACGGGCGCAACAGTGACAACACCCGGATCCGTGCGCTGCTCGACTGGGAGCCGCTCGTCCCGCTCTCACAGGGGCTCGAACCCACCTACGCGTGGATCGCCCAGCAGGTGGCGAACGCGGACGCGGCGGCACCCGGCGCATGAGTCGCCGTCGGACGTGGACGAACTGGGCCGGGACCGCCCGGTGCGCTCCGCTCGCGTACGTCCTCGCCCGCGACGAGGACCACGTGGCCGCGCTGGTCCGCCGGGCCCGTGAGCGGGGTCTGACGGTGCGGGCCGTCGGGGCCGGGCACTCGTTCGCGCCCCTGGCGTGTTCGCCGGGGCTGCTGATCGACACCCGGGGGCTGCGGGCCCTCACCGTCGAGGACCGGACCGCTTCGGGTGGTGTCCGGGTGACGGTCGGGGCGGGCATGCCGCTGGGTGAGCTGGCCGGCGCCCTGCACCGCCGGGGGCTGCTGGTGCAGGGCCTGGCGACGACGACGGCGCCCACCGTGGCCGGGGCCGTGGCGACGGGCACCCACGGCGGCGGGCGGCACGCGTCGCTGTCGGCCCAGGTCGCGGGCGTCCGGGTCGTCACGGGGACCGGAGCGGTCCTCGACGTGGACGCGGACGACCCGCGACTGCCCGCCCTGAGCCTGTCGCTGGGCGTCCTCGGCGTGATCACCCGGGTGACCCTGCGCTGCACCGCCACCCACCTGCTCGTACGCCGGGAGGAGGACGTCCCGCTGGACGCGCTGACGGACGATCCCGTGCGCTGGGCCCGCAGCGGCGAACACGTGTCGGCGTTCTGGTTCCCCTGGCGTGACCGGGTCCGGCTGTGCACGCTGGACCGCTCCCCGCGCCGGGCCCCGCACCCGGCGCCGCCGGTTCCGACCTTCGCGGCCGCACCCGCGCCACGGCGCGCGCGGTGGCGTCCCGCGTGCCCCTGCCGCCCCGGGCCGCGCGATGGGCGACCGTCCGCACCTGGCCCGCACCGCCCTCGCCCCGCACGGCTCCGGCGCACCTCAGCCTCGTCTTCCCTCAGCGCCTGCGGTTCGCCGCGCTGGAGTACGCCGTCGCACTGGAGGACCTGCCGAGGACCGTGGCCGCCCTGCGCGCCGCACTGCGCCGCGCGGGCTTCGCCGGGACGCTGCCCATGGAGCTGCGGCCGGGCCCCGCCGAGACGACCTGGCTCGGTCCGGCCCACGGCCGTCCGACCGCGTGGATCAACCTCGCGGTGCCGCGCACGGCAGGACGCGCGCGCTGGCTGCGTGCCGCCGAGGACGTCCTCGTCCAGGGGGGAGGGCGCCCGCACTGGGCGAAGCTGCACGGCCTCGACGCACCGGCGCTGCGCTCCCGCTACCCCCGCTGGGACGACTTCCTGGGCGTGCGCGCGTCGCTCGACCCGGACGGGCTGTTCCTGTCGCCGTACGCGCGGCACCTGCTCACCGGCGAGCTCCCCTGACCGTCCGGAGCAACCCGGAGCGCCGGGCCGCGCACGCACGGTTACGGTGGGGCTTCCCTGTGCAGCGCAGTCATGACCGGGACGGGAGCACGATGTACGTCCAGTGGGCCCTGGTCGCCGCCGCCGCGTTCCTGGCCGGCATCGGCCTGACCTGGCTGTGGCACCGGACGGTCGGGCCGCGCAAGAGCGCCGACGGGATGCCGTTGATGGCGGCCGCCTGCGGAACGGTCGCATCGATGTACGTCCTCACCATCGCGTTCCTGATCGTGAACGCCAGTTCCGGCCTCGGGGACGCCCGTAGCGAGGCCGAGGCCGAGGCGGGCGCGCTGCGCGACGCCTATATCGCCGCGCGGAGTTTCGCGCCGGACGAGCGCCGCCGGCTCCAGGCCGAGCTGCGCGCGTACACCAGGACCGTGATCGACGAGGAGTGGCCGGCCCTCGCCCGGCGGGAGACCGCGCCCGCGGCCTGGGACCGGCTCGACGCGCTCCACGCCCGGTCGCTGAACGGCCGGGGGGCTCCGACCCTGGCCCGGAGCGATCTGCACCAGGCGCTGAACACCGTCTACGCGCAGCGCCGGCTACGGGTGGCGGCGGCGGGCGAGAGCGTCCCCGCGCCGCTGTTCGCCTTCCTTCTCCTCACCGCCGTCACCGTTCCGGTGTTCTTCCTGCTCATGGGGTGGCCGTCCGGCACCCGCCCCGCCGTGGGGCTGGGGGTGGTGATGGCGCTGTGCGCGTCCGGGATCTTCATCGTGCTCCAGCTCAACCACCCGTACTCCAGCGGAATGCGGGTCTCCCCCGAAAGCTTCCGCGACGCGCTGACGCGCATGGAGCACTTGGACGCCCGAGCCGTCACACGGTGAGCGGGGTCGTGCTGACGCCGCGGTGGAAGGCGGCGGCGCGGGCGGCTAGGCGATCGTCAGGATGTCGTGCACCGGGCGGCGTGGGGTCGCGGGGCCCTGGGGGCCGTAGCCGAGGCGCAGCACCATCTGGACGTGGGCCATGGCGGACAGGGGGTCGCGGGTCAGGCTGCGCAGATCCTGCCATTCCAGGGCGTGGGACGTGAGCGAGGTGGCCAGCCCCCTGACGGTGGCCGTGAGCAGGACCCGCTGCATGGCCTGACCCGCGGTGAGCCAGTCCGCGGGACCGTCCTGCGCGGTGCCCAGCACGGCGAGATGCGGGATGTGCTCGAACGAGGTCGTGCCGCGGTCGGCGACCTCGTGGCGGCCGGCGAAGTCGCGTACCGGCGCGTGGCCGTCGCGCTGTCGTGGGCCGAAGGCGTACTCGGGCACTCCTGTGGTCGCCGACTCCGCCTCGTCGCCGAGGCGTGTCCACCGGTCCAGCTCCGCGCGGCGCGCGGGGTCCGCGTCGTCGCGGCCCTCGGCGTCGTGCACCAGGTCCACGATCTCCTCCGCGTGCCACTGGGAGACGAAGCCCAGGTCCGCGCCTTCCCGGCGGGCGGCGTCGATCAGTTCGGCCCGCACGTCGTCGGGTACCTCCGTGTCGGCGAACGGCCAGCGGCTGGTGTGCCGTTGGCGTATCGCCGGGTACAGCGGCCACAGGCCGGCGGGGTCCGCGGGCGGGGCGGGGTCGGCCAGCTCGACGGTGGCCAGCAGGAAGGGGTCGGCGGGGTCGGGCAGGACCCGTACGCCCGGATCGCGTCCCTCGTGGACGGCGGCGACCCGCAGGTTGAACAGTGCCGCGCCGCAGCTCAAGTGCAGGGCCCTGTGCTCGGGATCGCTCTCGGGCATGGCGCGGGCCGGGTCCGCCCTGAGGTCGAGCGTCGCGGTGCCGGAGTGGAACCGGAAGTTCCAGGGCTGCGCGTTGTGCATCGAGGGTGCGGCCGCCGCGTCGGTGACGAGCCCGGTCAGGGTCTCGGTGGCCAGGGCGGCCCGTGGGCGATTCGGCATGGTGCCTCCTCTGTGTCACTCATCGCCATTGTCCCGCGCCCCGGCGTCTTCGCGCCCTCGGCCCGGGAACGGGACGAGCGGGGGTGGCGCCGCGTCGACGGCGTCACCCCCGGCTCGGAGCGGGCGGGCTCAGACGAGCCACCGGTGCCGGCTGACGATCGGGAGACGGGCCCACAGCCTGCCCAGGCCCCATGTGGCGCCCGCGCCCGCGGCCGCGAGGGCGATGAGGACGACCGCGTACACGAGGTGGTAGTCGGCGAAGGGGTTCGTCGACATGCTCGCCGAGCCGTCCGAGAGGTGCCGCGCCGGCGGCCATTCCGCGATCCACATCAGCGCCATCATGGCCGTGCCGGCCACGGCGGCGAGCCGGAGGGCGATGCCCGCGGTCAGCGCGACACCGACGCCGAGCAGGCCCATCATGAACAGCCAGTCGGCCCAGGCGGCCCCGGCCCAGGAGTGGAACGTGGATTCCATCGGACCGGCCGCCACGCCGCTGAGGAAGCCCTTGGTCGGCGATCCTCCGTCGACCCAGCCCTTGCCGCCGGGGGTGGCGTAACCGAACCCGAACGTCTTGTCGAGGAACGCCCACAGGAAGACGAACCCGATCAGGAAGCGCAGCCCGGCGAACACATAGGCGGTGGTCGCGGTCGTGGCGCCCGCTTCCGCCGTCGCCTGCGCGGAAGGGGAAGTCCGCGACGTCCCGCGCAGCGACGGGAGGTGGAATCCGGGGTGACGGTGCGAGTGGTCGTGGACGGCCATGATGCTCATCCCTCCAGGGGTGGTGACGGACGAGGGTCGGTGCGACTCTCGTTGCGCCTTCAATGTGCCGCTCCGGGCGGAGTGGGACGCAGGGCCCCCGGGGTCCCTGGCCAGGACCGAACGTCCTTGTTCTCAGGGCCCGTTCAGGGTCTTCGCCCTCGGTGTCCGCTCGGAGAGGGAAGCGACCTGCGTGACGGGCGGCCGCCCTCCCGCAGAGACGGCCGCCCCCGACGGGTGCCACCCGTCAGCCCCTTCGCCGCCCGCTCGGCGGCGAAGGAGTACCTCCCTCTTCCAATAGAGCTCCGTCCACCGCGTCGCGGCAGGCGCCGAAAGGGCCATCGCGCACCGCCGGGCGACCCTATGTCCGGCACGCGTCCCGGTGACTCAGGTCCTGCGGACCGCGCCGGTGAACCCCGCGACGAACAGGGTGGCGAAGGCCCAGGACAGCGCCTGGAGCACCCAGCCGCTCGCGGTGAGCGCCTGTCCCGCCGCGCCGGACGCGACGGTGCAGTCCTGGGGACCGGCCGACCGGGCGAGCGGCAGGGCCAGCTGGAGCCCGATCGAGACGGTCTCGACGACCGAACACGGCCCGTGATGCGCCCCGGCCGTGTCCGCCTCCCTGGCGACCCCGCCGTGCGCCCCGAGCACCACGGCCAGCGTCACGGCCAGCGCGACGACGCCGAGCAGGTAGAAGATGGCGCGCCAGGGCTTGTAGCCGTAGCCGAGGACCATGCCGGTCAGTCCGCCCCACGCGCGCTCGGCCAGACCCACGTGGTCCCTGCGCAGCCGGTCCTTCTGCTGGGCGACGAGGACGCTGCGCGCCTCCTTGTCGTGGCCGCGCTGGTGGCAGAGGCCGGCCAGTTGCCGGTAGGGCTGCGCCGCGTAGGTCGCGGTGCCGTCATAGAGGTACGTCAGCCAGTCGTGCCGCCCGCGACCCTCCAGGTCCGTGTACGTCAGGCCGTTCACGTCCAGCCGGTGCCGCGGGCCCCGGCGGTGGGCGAGCGCCACGTGGTCGCCGATGATCAGCGAGCCGTCGACGTGGGCGCCCCTGAGGTTCAAGGCCGCCGCGTCGCCGCCACCGCGCAGGTCGAGTTCGTCGCCCAGCGCCACGTTCAGCCGGGCCTTCATGAAGGGGGCGGCGAGGGCCGCTCCGGACTTGTTCTCCATCCGGGTCCCGTGGCAGCGCAGTTCGCCTCCGGCCTCGGCGCCGCCCAGCCAGAGCGCTCCGAACCGCTCACTGGCCGCGTCGAGGACGCTGTCCGTGAAGACCACCGACCCGCGTACGGTGAGGTGATCGGCCATCAGCGCGGGGCCGCCCGAGCTGGTCAACTCCACGCCCTCACAGACGAGTTCCTCGATCGTCGCCCCTGACAACAGGACGGCACACGCATCGCTGCCCTCGACCCCGGCCTTGAATCCGCGTCCGAGGACGAGCGGCAGTCCGGTGTGCAGGCTGAGGGCCTGCAACGCAGTGCCGTCCGTGCTCTCCAGCGTGGCCCCGGAGAAGTCCAGGAGTCCTCCCACGGACACGCCGGACAGGTTGACCGCGCCGGGCCATCCGTCGCGGCCGCGCCCTGCCGCCTTGAAGCGCTCGTTCATCAACGCGCTGTGCTCGATCCGCGCCTGGTTCATGTCGAGTGCGCATCCGTGCAGGTTGACGAACGTCGCCCCGGAGCAGACGAGATGACCGATCTCGGAACCCCAGAGCGCCGCGGCAGGGCCGTCGCACCGCCCCCTGACCTGTGTCCGGCTCAGGCCGAGAAACCTCACCCGCAGCAGCGGCGCCTTGAGAGGGATCTCCTGGCGGTGCTCCACGACGCAGTCGCCCAGGAGGAGCGCCGGGAGCTCGGCGTCGAGCGCGCTGATTCCTTCGGCGAGCAGGCAGTCGACCAGTTCGAGGGGCATGGGGCTGTGTACGTGGTCCAGGTCGATGCGGCCGGTGACGCGAGCGCCGCGCAGCTTGAGCGCCGCCGGTGGACCGTCGTCGGAGGACCCTGAGGCGGACCCGGCGCACACAATCGCCCGGATCGAAGCGGCCGACACGGTCCGGTCCGCACCCCAGGCGCGCATCGCGGCCTCGTTGACGGCTTCCTCGCCTGCCAGATCGAGCTCCCGGCCCTCGGCGGCGTGGTCCGCCAGCGCGCGCTCCAGCTCTGTCGGCACGGTTCCCCCCGAAGGTCCGGTGCGGCCCACCTCAGTGTGCGGCCGCGGCGTGCGCCCGTCACGGGTGCCCGAGTGGGTGTCACGCGGCCCCCTTCGACCGTCGGCCCGTTCGGCGTGGCGGTGCAGGGGCCGAAGGTCCCGGGGCGGATCCCGGGCGGCCCACGCGTCATCGCGCGCGCGGGCGTTGACTGGAGTCGTCACAGAGCCGTTCCCGGCTCAAGGAGGCGATCGTGATGCGTACGTTTCTCCCGCCGGAGTTCTGGTGGACGTTCGGTGAGCTGCTGGTTGTCTCGATGGTGCTGATCCTCGTGACGGTCGCTGTCGCCGACACGCTGTACCTGCGCTGCGTGCGCCGGCGTGAGCGTCGGCGGGACGCGGCACGGCACCCCCGGGTGCCGGCGGAACCGCGGCGGAGCCCGGTGGGCGCGGGCAGGCGGCTCAGCTGACGTGACGAGCGACGGTCCCTCGGAACTTCGGGACTTCGGGACTTCGGGGCTCAGGCCCCGGTTCCCGTACCGCGCACGGCGAAAGGGGTGGGGCGCCGCTACCAGGGGCGGCGCCCCACCCTTCGCGCGTGCTCCGCCAGGGCGGCTAACGGCGGACCGGAATCGTCCGCGCCTCGGTCTTCTCGGCCGTGGCGAGCGGAACGGTCACGGTGAGGATGCCGTCCTTGTACGTGGCGCTCGCCTCGTCCCCCAGGGCCCCCGGAGGGAGCCGCAGGGAGCGGACGAAGGCGCCGTAGCGGAACTCGGTGTGGTGCTTGTCCTTGGTCTCGTCGCCGCGCTCGGCGCGCAGGGTGAGGACATCGTCGGCCACGGTGATCTCGATGTCCTTCTCCACGTCGATCCCGGGCAGTTCGGCCCGCAGCGTGTACGCGTCCTCGGTCAGCTGCTGCTCGACCCTGATGCCGTGCAGCCCGGGAACGCCTCGGTGCGCGGGGAATCCGCCGAGCCCCGACTCGATCCAGTCGAACAGGTCGGGCAGTACCGGCGGTCGCCACTCCAGAAGGCCGGCCATCTCGCTCTCCCTTCCCTCCGCGGTGCGTCGGCCGGGGTCTTCGCCCCCGGCCTTCACTGCCAGCCTCCTCCGCGCGCCCCGCGCTGTCCTGGGCCGAACGTCCCCGCTGTGGACCGCACCGGCCCCTCCTGCCAGGTCACGCCCTGTGTCACGGTGGAGGAGAGCCGCTCCGGCTCACCCGGGAACTCCCGAGAGAGGTGGTGGACACCATGGCGCTCCCGCTGGTCGTGGGTGTGGACGGGTCCGAGGCCAGCCTCCGTGCGGTGGACTGGGCAGCGCGGGAGGCCGCCGTACGTGGTTACGCGCTGAGGCTGGTGCACGCGTCGCTCTGGGAGAAGTACGAGGACGACGCCCCCGCCGTGCCGCTCGGCCCACGGCCCGGCCGGCACGACCTCGCGCACCAGATCCTGCGGACCGCCGTCGCACGGGCCGCCGCGAGCCGTCCCGAGGTGCGGGTCTCCACCGAAGCCGTGGCCGAGGACCCCGAGACGGCCCTGCTGCGCGCGGCGCGCAACGCCGTCGCCCTGGTCACCGGGCGTACAGGCCGAGGCCCGGTGCAGGAACTGCTGCTCGGCTCCGTCAGCCTCGCCGTGGCCGCGCACGCGCAGTGCCCGGTGATCGTCGTGCGCGGGAGCACGGCCGGGGTCACCGGTACCCACCAACGGATCCTGCTCGGGGTGGGCGATCACGAATCCGCCGACTCGGCGACCCGGTTCGCGTTCGCCGAGGCCGCGGCACGGCACTGCGTGCTCGACGCGGTGCGTACCTGGCGCGCCCCGGCGGGCAGGACCGCCGATCATCCGCTGCTGTCCGGTGATCCCGCGCGGCAGTGCGAGCAGGCCGCCGAGGACGTGCTGGCCGACGCGCTGCGCGGTCCTGCGCGGGTCCATCCCGACGTCCCGGTGCGCCCGGTCACCGTGGAGGGACCGGCCCGCAGGATTCTCATCGACCGCTCCGCCGCGGCCGACCTGGTGATCGTCGGAGCGCGACGGCGTCACGGCCACTTCGGGCTGCAACTCGGCCGGGTCGCGCACGCCGTACTGCACCACGCGGACTGTCCCGTCGTCGTGGTGGCACAGCACGGTTCCCGAACCACCCCCGAGGAGTAGTCGTGCGAGACATAGCGGGACCGCTGCGGACCGTCGGTGCGGTCGTCCTCGACACCGACGGTGTGATCACGGACTCGGCGCGGCTGCACGCGCAGGCGTGGAAGGCGACCTTCGACGCCTTCCTGCGCGAGCAGCCGCCCCCTTCGCCGAAGGACCGGCGGCCGTTCGACACCGAGGTCGACTATCCGGCGTACGTGGACGGGAAGTCGCGGCGCGACGGCGCGGCGGCGTTCCTCGCCTCCCGCGGTGTGCACGCCGACGCCGGGACGGTGGAGGCCGTGGCCGTGGCCAAGGACCGCCTCTACACGGAGCGGCTGCGGCACGGCCCGGCCGTTCCCGCCTATCCCGGCACGGTGGATCTGCTGCGCGCCCTGCTCGGCGGCGGGGTGCTGCTGGCCGCGGTCTCCGCGTCGCTCCACGCCCGTGAACTCCTCGCCCGTACCCAGGTGATGAGCCTGTTCGACGCGGTGGTGGACGGCGTCGACTCGGCACGGCTCGGCCTCGCGGGCAAGCCGGCTCCCGATCTCTTCCTCGAAGGCGCCCGCAGGCTGGGCGTGGCGCCCGCGCGCACGGCGATCGTCGAGGACGCGGTGGCCGGGGTGGAGGCGGGCCGGCGGGGCGGTTTCGGCCTGGTCGTCGGCGTCGACCGGACGCCGGGTCGGACGCGGACCGCCGAACTCCTGCGCCACGGCGCCGATCTGGTCGTCGCGGACCTCGGTGAGCTGCTCGTGAAGGGAGCCGTCTCGTGACGGAGTGGACATGGGAGTACGAGGGCCTCGCGCCCGGTGACGAACGCCTGCGGGAGTCCCTGTGCGCCCTGGGCAACGGATACTTCGCCACGCGCGGCGCCCTCCCGGAGTGCGACGCGGACGCGGTCCACTACCCGGGCACGTACGTCGCGGGCTGCTACGACCGGCTCCCGTCGACCGTCGCGGGCCGCCAGGTCGAGAACGAGGACCTCGTCAACCTCCCCAACTGGCTGCCGCTGCGCTTTCGTTGCCGCGACGAGCACGGCACGGGGCCCTGGCTCCACCCGGACACCGCCCGGGTCGTCGACCACCGTCAGACCCTCATCCTCAACAGCGGAC
Source organism: Streptomyces sp. Q6 (assembly GCF_036967205.1). Classification (NCBI taxonomy): domain Bacteria; kingdom Bacillati; phylum Actinomycetota; class Actinomycetes; order Kitasatosporales; family Streptomycetaceae; genus Streptomyces; species Streptomyces citrinus. The sequence goes on along the minus strand of NZ_CP146022.1, from coordinate 7,751,318 downwards.
TGCTGGAGCGGCGCACGACGTACGAGGACAGCGAGGGACGCCGTATCGCCCTGCGGCAGCTGCGGCTCGTGCACATGGCGGACCCCCATCTCGCCGCCCTGCGCTCGGAGTTCACGCCGGAGAACTGGTCGGGCGAGCTGGAGGTCCAGGCCGCGCTCGACGGGTCCGTCCGGAACGCGGGCGTGCCGCGCTACCGCGATCTGGCCGGGCACCATCTCGTCCACGTGCACAGCGGCACCGCCGCGCCCGACCTCGTCTGGCTGCGCTGCCGCACCCGCGTCTCCGACGTGCGCATAGCCCTCGCGTCCCGCACCGACTGCGCCGACGCCACGCTGCGGCACGACCAGCACACGGACGACCGCGCGGCGCAACTGCTGCACCTGCCGATGCGGCCCGGCCGTACCGCGACCGTGGACAAGATCGTCGCGCTGCACACGTCCCGCGACCCGGCCATCAGCGATCCACTGCAAGCCGCGGTCGACCGGGCCCTGGGGGCACCGTCCTTCGACGACCTGATCGACACGCATCTCACCGCGTGGGACCAGCTGTGGCGCCGGGCCGAACTCGACGTACCCGGCGAAGCGGGCCGCATCCTGCGGCTGCACCTCTTCCACGTCCTCCAGACGCTCTCGCCGCACACCGCCGAACTGGACGTCGGGGTGCCCGCCCGCGGGCTGCACGGCGAGGCGTACCGCGGGCACGTCTTCTGGGACGAGCTGTTCGTGCTGCCCTATCTGAACCTGCACTTCCCCGAGGTGTCCCGGGCCCTGCTCACCTACCGGCACCGCCGCCTGGAGCGGGCCTGCCGCGCGGCGCGCGACGCCGGGTACCGCGGCGCCATGTACCCGTGGCAGAGCAGCAGCGACGGCCGGGAGGAGACCCAGCGGCTGCACCTCAACCCGGAGTCCGGGCGCTGGCTGCCCGACCACACCCACTTGCAGCACCACGTCGACTCGGCCGTCGCGTACAACATCTGGCGCTACTGGGAGGCGACCGGTGACGCCGAGTTCCTGCACACCAAGGGTGCGGAGACGCTGCTCCAGATCGCCCGGTTCTGGGCGGACAGGGCCGCGTACGACGAGGATCTCGGCCGCTACCGGCTGCGCGGGGTCGTCGGCCCCGACGAGTACCACGACGGGTATCCGGACGCCGATCGTCCGGGCATCGACGACAACGCGTACACGAACGTGACGGCGGCCTGGACGCTGTCCCGCGCGCTCGACCTGCTGGCCCTGCTGCCCGACCCGCGGCGCCGGGAGCTCACGGAGCGGATCGCGTTCGACGGCGGTGAGGCCGAACTGTGGCGGGACGTGTCGCAGTCGCTGTACGTGCCCTTCCACGGCGGGGTGATCAGCCAGTTCGAGGGGTACGAGCGGCTCGCCGAGCTGGACTGGGACACGTACCGGAAGAAGTACCGGGACATCCGCCGACTGGACCGGATCCTGGAGGCCGAGGGCGACACCGTCAACCGCTACCAGGCGTCGAAGCAGGCGGACGTCCTGATGCTCGGCTATCTCTTCCCGCCCGCCGAACTCGCCGCGCTGTTCCGGCGTTTGGGGTACGCGCTCGACGACGCCACCTGGCGGCGGACCGTCGACCACTACCTGTGCCGTACCAGCCACGGCTCCACGCTGAGCGGGCTCGTGCACGGCTGGGTGCTCGCGCGGGCCCGGCGCGCCGGAGCCTGGAAGTACGCCCATGAGGCGCTCATCGGCGACATCGCGGACGTGCAGGGCGGCACCACGGGCGAGGGCATCCACCTCGGCGCGATGGCCGGCACCGTGGACCTCGTGCAGCGGGGTCTGACCGGTCTGGAGACCCGCGGCGACGCGCTGTGGCTGGACCCGGCGCCGCTGCCCGAACTGACCGGCTCCTCCTACGGGTTCACGCTCCGCTACCAGGGTCACTGGGGGGTGCGGCTGCGGCTGCTGCCGGGTCGGCTGCACCTCGCCGTGCCCGCCTCCGACCGCTCGCCGATCACCGTCGAACTGCCGGACCGCGCCGTCACGGTCCGGCCGGGCGAGACCTGCGAACTGGACCTCCCGGAAGTGGAGCTGCCGGAACCGGGATGAGGACGAGGACGCGGGTGCCCGGAGCTGAGGGGGCGAGAACGACGATCGCCCCCGCCGGGCAGGGTTCAGGCCATCCTGCGCCCGCGTTGCCCTCGTTCGGGGCCGTCCCAGGTCTCCCACGCGCGGTCCCACTCGGCGAGACGTCCCCGGTCGAGCCGGCGCCGTACCGACCATCCGACGAGGACCGCCGTGCCGGCCGCACCGGCGCCGGTTCCCGCGGCGACGCTCCCCACACGCGTCCACAGGTCGGTGCCGCCCAAAGGCGCCGCGACCAGGCGGTCCTGCCGGTCGAGCCACACCCACGTGGTCTCGCCCTCCCGCGTCCCGGCGTGCACGCGCACGGTTCCGGTCCGCGTCGCGCCCGAGGCCGTCTCCCAGCGCACGGGCACCCGGAACGACGCCTGCGCCCCGGGCCCGCTCCAACTCGCCTTCGGCGGCGCGTCCGCCACGAGCACGGCGCGCGCCTGGTGCCGCTCCTGACGCTGGGCCACGGAAGTGGCCCGCGCGTCGTCGTACGCGACCCGGCCGGCGGCGAGACCGGCCGCGGGCGCGCCCACGAACACCGCGGAGCCGACCGCGAGCACCGTCCACGCCTCGACGACGTCGGACCGGCGCCGCAGGGGGTTGTGGCGCCAGCGCCACCCTCGTCGCGCACCGTTCATCACGTCACATCCCCTCGCGCTCTCTGTCGGACGCACCGCCCAAAGGCCGAACGGCCCTGAACCGCACGGCTCAGAGCTTGCGCAGCCATTCCTCCGGGACACCGTGCGGCGCCCCCGCGTCGGGGCGCCGGTGGGAGTCGTCGAGGCGGAACGTCAGTTCGTCCAGCACCGAGACGACTCCGTCGATGTGCTCCGCCATCCGGGCGGCGATCTCCTTCTCGCTGCGCCGTTCGACCTTCCCGGCGAGCGTGACGACGCCCTCGTGCACCGTCACGGAGAGGAGTTGCGGCATCAACCACAGGCTGCGCACGAGGACTTCGTCGATCACTTCGCGGCGGATCTCCTCGTCGGGCCGCAGGAACACCTGGAGCAGGTCGCGGCGGGTGACGATGCCGACGAGCCGGTCGGCCTCGTCGACCACGGGCAGCCGCTCCACCTTGTGCCGGGCCATCACGCGGGCGGCCTCGGCGATCGTGACGTCGGCGTGGACCGTGACGGGCGGCTCCGACATCAGCTCCCGCGCCGTGCGGGCGCAGGCCCTGCGGCGCTCGGCGCGCCGCCCGCGCCCGACGGCCGGCATCCACGGACGACGCCGGCGCGCGTACGGGCCGTCGCCCGACCGCACCTCGCGGACGAGCAGGTCGGTCTCGGAGATCACGCCGACGACGTGCCCCTCGTCGTCCACGACGGGCAGTCCGCTGATGTGACGCCCGTTCAGGAGTCGCGCCACTTCCTTGAAGGGGGTGGCGCACTCGGCCCGGACGACGTCGCGCGTCATCACGGAGTCGACCTTGCTGTGCTTCATCGCTCCTGCCTCCCGGACTCGGGCAGCCGGCCTGCCACGTACTCGGTGAGGTCCAGCAGGCGGTTGGTGTAGCCCCACTCGTTGTCGTACCAGCCGAAGACCTTGACCAGATCGCCGTTGACCTGGGTCAACGGAGCGTCCAGCACGCAGGACGCCGGGTCGCCGACGACGTCGCGCGAGACGATCGGGGCGTCCGACACCCGCAGGACCCCCTGGAGTTGGTCGTCCGCCGCCTCCCGGAACGCGGTGTTGATCTCGTCCGCGGACGCGGGCCTTTCGAGGACGACCGTCAGGTCGGTCAGCGATCCGTCCTCCACCGGCACCCTGACCGCGAGACCGTCGAGCGTGCCCGCGAGCTCCGGCAGCACCACGCCGACGGCCCGCGCCGCTCCGGTGCTGGTCGGGATGATGTTCACGGCGGCCGTGCGGCCCCGGCGCGGGTCCTTGTGCGGCCCGTCGAGGACCACCTGGTCGTTCGTGTAGCCGTGGATCGTGGTCATCAGGCCCTTGGCGATACCGAAGCGCTCGTCGAGCACCTTCACCATCGGCGCGACGCAGTTCGTGGTGCAGGAGGCGTTGGAGATCACGTGGTGGTGGTCCGGGTCGTACGTCTCGTGGTTGACGCCCATGACGAGCGTGGCGTCGACCCCCTTGCCCGGCACGGACAGCAGCACCTTGGCCGGGCCCGACTTCAGATGCGCCCCGGCGTCCTCACGGGTGCGGAAGCGGCCCGTCGACTCGATCACGACGTCCACGCCGAACGCGTCCCAGGCGAGCGCCGCCGGATCGCGCTCGGCCGTGACGGCGATCCGGTGGCCGTCGACCGTGAGCGAGGTGTCGTCGTACGCGACCTCGCGGCGCAGCCTGCCGTAGGTGGAGTCGTACCGGAGGAGATGTGCCAGCGTCGCGGGCGAGGTGATGTCGTTGACGGCGACGACCTCGACCGGTGTGCCGGCCGCGCTCTCGGCCCGCTCCAGTACGCAGCGCAGGTAGTTGCGTCCGATGCGGCCGAAGCCGTTGATGCCCACACGCACGCTCATGTCCGGTGCCCTTCCGGTCGGTTGTTCCTCGGTCCGTGCTGTCACCTCAGCCTTGCGCTCGGACCCCACGCCGGACATGGGTCGTGCGGGGGCCGGGGGGTGGGACCTTCGGCCCGTGGCCGCCGCACGGATGAAGCAGGGTCTATCCGGTCGGCACTCGGGGCAGACGCGTCGCATGGACACTGCGAAACTCGAACTAGCCGCCCAGCGCTTCCGCGAAGCCGAAGCCGCCCTGGACGCGGCTCGCGCCGACCTCAGGGGCGAGGCCCTCGCCTTTCTCCAGGACACCGACGACCGCAGGGCACGGGACGAGGTCACCCGCATCACCGGCTGGTCCCGCGGACAGTTGAGGCGCCTGGCGAAGCAGGGCGCGAGCGGCCGTTAGACACGGTGGGCCCGTCCCCGAGGACCCGTGGACGGCCCTCTTCGCGGCGGCGGCGACCGCGCGGTCGCCGCGCCTACCGATCAGCCACGTGCGCCGGTCCCCACGGGGCGGGTCCCGACCCCTGCGCCCACGCCTCCAGCTCCTCACCGTCCACGCACCGGATGCCGCACGACCGGGCGTACTCCTCGGCCGGAGTCGTGAACGCGCTGGTCGTGACGATGACGGCCAACTGAGCGCCGTGCACCGACCAGCAGGTTCCGCCGAAGCGCTGCAGATCCATGGAGCCGACCTTGTTGTCCGGCGCGTACTGCTTGCACTGGATGACGACCCGGCGGCCGTCGGGGGCGACGGCGAGCACGTCGGCGCCCAAGTCGCCCGCACCGCCGGTGACTTCGACGTCTTGGCAGCCGTCCCGTTCGCACAGTTCCGCGATCGCCGCTTCGAAGCCGTCGGGATCGAGTGCGGTGAAGTCGACCCGGTCCCGGTGGGGTGCGAGTTCGACGGTGAAGCCGTCGTGCACCGCCGCGGGGGCCGGGGCCGCCGTCGCGGCCGGCACCGGCTCACGGTCCGCCTCGGCCATCCCGGCGAGCGCCGCACGGCGCAACTCGCGTGAACGAGGCATGCCCCGCAGCAGGACGTAGAGGACCGGGATGGTCAACAGGCCGAGCGAAGCCGCCGTGCCCGGATGCGCCCCGGCCCAGTGGGCGAAGCGCACGAAGAGCAGCGTGACGGCGCAGAGCAGGGCCGCGACCAGGGCGAAGGCGACGGCCAGCCCGGACAGGTCCGTTCCGCGCGGGTGGCGTGAGCTCCGCCGTCGGCCGCCTCGGGTCACGCTCTCGGTCCGTCGTATCGCCACCGGATCTCCTTCGGTCCTCGTCCGTCTGCACTCTCCTCGTACACACGTGCCCCGATGAGCGACAACCATGATCAAAAAAGCTGCGGCGCGATGCGATCACGTCTCCATTTCCTGACGGCGAGCGCAGGGTTCGAGCCGCCGACCCAGATCGAATCGTTCAGGTCCCGAAAGGAAGTCCGTCCCAAGGTATTGCCTCACAGTTGTCTCAACCCTTAAATCAAAGCTCGAACTAAGCAACTGACGTTCAGCGCACCACAGTTCACCTCTTCCGCGCACGCCGGAAGTGTCCTCACCCCCGCACGGAGTGACACCTATGAGACACAGATCCTTGGGGATCGCGCTCGCCACGGCGGCGGCGCTGCTGACCATCCCCGCCCAGACCTCGACGGCATCGGCCGCGGCCGCCGAGACGCCGCTCTCCCAGGGCAGAACCGCCACGGCCTCCTCCACCGAGAACGGCGGGACGCCCGCCGCGGCCGCCGTCGACGGCGACACCGGCACCCGCTGGTCGTCCGCCGCCACCGACACCCAGTGGCTCCAGGTCGACCTCGGCGAGTCGGCGAACCTCAGCAAGGTCGTCCTGAACTGGGAGGCCGCCTACGCCAAGGACTACAAGATCCAGGTCTCCGGCAACGGGAGCACCTGGACCGACGTCAGATCCGTCACCGCCTCCGACGGCGGCACCGACACCCTCGACGTCTCCGGCACCGGCCGGTACGTGCGGATGTACGGCGTCACCCGAGCCACCCAGTACGGCTACTCGCTCTGGGAGTTCCAGGTCTTCGGCACCGCGGGGAGCACCCCGCCGGCCGACGGCTGCGCGACCGCGAACGCGGCCAAGGGACGCCCGGCCACCGCGTCCTCCACGGAGAACGCCGGCACTCCGGCCTCGGCCGCGTTCGACGGCGACACCGGCACCCGCTGGTCGAGCCAGTCCTCCGACCCGCAGTGGGTCCAGGTCGACCTCGGCTCCTCGCAGAGCATCTGCAAGGTGGACCTCACCTGGGAGGCCGCGTACGCCAAGGCCTTCAAGATCCAGGCCTCCGCGGACGGCCAGAACTGGACGACGCTGAAGGACGTCACCGGCGCGACCGGCGGCAGCACCTCGTACGACGTCAGCGGCACGGGCCGCTACCTGCGGATCTACGGGACCACCCGGGCCACGGCCTACGGCTACTCGCTGTGGGAGGTGGCGGTGCACACCGGGAGCGGGTCCACCACACCGCCCGTCGAGGGCGGCGGCGACCTCGGACCGAACGTCATCGTCGTCGACCCGAACACGGCGAACCTGCAGGCCAAGTTCGACCAGGTCTTCGCGCAACAGGAGTCGAACCAGTTCGGCTCGCAGCGCTACCAGTTCCTGCTCAAGCCGGGCACGTACAACAACCTCAACGCCCAACTCGGCTTCTACACCTCGATCTCCGGGCTCGGGATCAACCCCGACGACACGAAGATCAACGGTGACGTGACGGTCGACGCGGGCTGGTTCAACGGCAACGCCACGCAGAACTTCTGGCGCTCCGCCGAGAACCTCTCCCTCAACCCGGTCAACGGCACCGACCGTTGGGCCGTCGCCCAGGCCGCCCCGTTCCGTCGCATGCACGTCACCGGTGGCCTGAACCTCGCGCCGGCCGGCTACGGCTGGGCCTCCGGCGGCTACATCGCGGACTCCAAGATCGACGGCACGGTCGGTCCGTACTCGCAGCAGCAGTGGTACACCCGCGACAGCTCGGTGGGCGGCTGGACCAACGGTGTGTGGAACATGACGTTCACCGGTGTGCAGGGCGCCCCGGCGACGAACTTCGACTCGGGTCCGTACACCACGCTCGACACGACGCCCGTCTCGCGCGAGAAGCCGTTCCTGTACCTCGACGGCAGCGACTACAAGGTGTTCGTCCCCGCCAAGCGCACCAACGCGCGCGGCGTGTCCTGGCCCGCCAACGCGGGCACGTCGCTCCCGCTGAGCCAGTTCTACGTCGTCAAGCCCGGCGCGACCTCGGCCACCATCAACCAGGCGCTCTCCCAGGGGCTGAACCTGCTGTTCACTCCCGGCGTCTACCACCTCGACCAGACCATCGACGTCACGCGCGCCAACACGGTGGTGCTCGGTCTCGGCCTCGCCACGATCGTCCCGGACAACGGCATCGACGCGATGCACGTCGCCGACGTGGACGGGGTGAAGCTGGCCGGCTTCCTGATCGACGCCGGTTCCCGGAAATCCGACACGCTGCTGCAGATCGGTGGGGCCGGCGCGAGCGCCGACCATGCCGCGAACCCGACCACCATGCAGGACGTGTTCATCCGCATCGGCGGCGCGGGCCCCGGCCTCGCCACCAACTCCGTGGTCGTCAACAGCGACGACGTCATCGTCGACCACACCTGGATCTGGCGCGCCGACCATGGCGAGGGCGTCGGCTGGGAGACCAACCGCGCCGACTACGGGCTCGTCGTGAACGGTGACGACGTCCTGACCACCGGCCTGTTCGTCGAGCACTTCAACAAGTACGACGTGCTGTGGAACGGCGAACGCGGGCGCACGATCTTCTTCCAGAACGAGAAGGCGTACGACGTGCCCGACGCGGCGGCCGTCACCCATGACGGCATCGTCGGATACGCGGCCTACAAGGTCGCCGACGGTGTCACGACGCACGAGGCCTGGGGCATGGGCAGCTACTGCAACTTCACCTCGGACCCCGGCATCGTGCAGCACCACGGGTTCCAGGTCCCGGTGAAGCCGGGCGTCAAACTGCACGACATCCTGGTCATCTCGCTCGGCGGCAAGGGGCAGTACGCCCACGTCGTCAACGACACCGGCGCCCCGACCTCGGGCACCGACACCGTCCCTTCGAAGATCACTTCGTTCCCGTAGAACCACGGGAACGGGGGCGCGGGGACGGTCGAACAGACCGTCCCCGCGCCCCCGTTCCGGGTGGGCGGCCGGGCTCAGTGCCCGCCCATGCCGTCCTTCGCGGACTCCTTGGTCTCGCGTGCCGCGCCCATCGCCTTGGCGGCACGGCCCTTGGCGGTGAGACGCTCGTTGCCCACGGCACGGCCCGTGGCCTCCATGGCGGCTCCCGCGGCCTGCTCCGCCTTCGCCTTGGCCTTCTCGCTCGCGGTCATGATGTTCACCATCCGTTCCGTGGACTGCATGTGCTGATCTTCGGTTGACCGCCGTGGCGACGATCAAACGCGGATCGGTCGATCTCTCGCCCCCTGTCCGGGTTCCTGCCGACCCCTCAGGCGGCCCCCGCGAGCGCCCTCGTGAGGGCGCCCGCCCTCGGCGTCAAGGAGAGACCTGCACTCCCCCGGTCCGAGCCGTCCGGCCCCCCGCCCGCGGGGACCCGCCGTCCGGCGCGAGCGCGGCCAGGCGAAAGGCGCGGCGGTACGCGGCCGGTGTGGTGCGCAGCGCCTCGTGGAACCGGCGCCGCAGGTTGACCGCGGAGGAGAGGCCGACGCGGCGGGCGATCGTCTCGACGGGGAGGTCGGTCTCCTCCAGGAGGGCGCGGGTCGCGGCGAGGCGGCGGTCGAGGAGCCAGCGGCCGGGGCTGATGCCCAGCTGTTCCGTGAAGCGACGGGTCAGAGTGCGGGGCGAGACCTGGGAGCGGGCCGCCATGTCGGCGACGCTGATCTGCCGGTCGAGGCGGCCCTCCACCCATTCCAGGAGCGGTGCCAGGGAGTCGGGGGCCGGTCCGGGGGCGGGCGGTTCGGCGTACTGGAGCTGGCAGCCCTCGCGGTGCGGCGGCATCACCATGTGCCGGGCGACGCGCAGCGCGTACGCGGCGCCGTGGTCGGTGCGGACCAGGTGCAGGCAGAGGTCGACGCCGGCCGCGGACCCGGCGCTGGTGGCGACGTCGCCGTGGTCCACGTAGAGCACGCCCGGGTCGACCGTCACCGCGGGGAACCGTGCGGCGAGCGCGGCGGCCCCGGCCCAGTGCGTGGCGGCCCGGCGGCCGTCGAGGAGTCCGGCGGCGGCGAGCACGAAGGCGCCCGAGCAGAGGCCGACGACCCGGGCGCCGCGCTCGTGCGCCCGGCGGACCGCCGCGGCGACCGGCGGGGGCACCTCGGCGCCGGTCGGCCGCTGCCAGCCGGGGACCAGGACGGTGTCGGCGCGCTCCAGCGCGTCCAGGCCCGCCGTCACCAGCAGGTCGTAGCCGGCCGCCGAGCGGACCGGGCCGGGGTGTTCCGTGCAGACCTCGAAGGTGTAGCGGGCGGGCACCGCCGGGCCGTGGTCGCCGAACACCTCGGCGGCGCAGGCCAGCGCGAACGTCGACTGCGGGGGCTGCAACAGGGCGACCACGCGATGCGGCGCCCGCGTCCGCCTCCCCTCCGGTCCAGGCGTCATGGCGCGAAAGTACCTCTTCATGTCGTTCGGGACACTGGGATCCAGCAATTGGTGCAGACCATTATCGGTGCGGTGACCACTGCGCAGACATCCACCGAGATCAGCCCGCCGCTCGCCCGACTCCCGTTGTGGGACCGGCGCTTCACGCTCTACTTCGTCGCCCGCGCCGTCTCGCTGGTCGGTGACGCGATGATGCCGGTGGCCGCCGCGCTCGCGGTCGGCGCGGTGTACGGGATCTCCGGGGTCGGCCTCGTCCTCGGTACCTGGACCGGCACGGCCGTGGTGCTGCTGCTGTTCGGCGGGGTGTTCGCCGACCGGTTCGGCGCGCGCCCGATGATGGTCGGCGCCGACGTCGTCCGGGTGCTCACGCAAGGGGTGCTGGCCGTGGCGTTCTTCGTGGGGACGCCGCCGTTCTGGCTGCTGGTGGCCATGGCCGCGCTGGCCGGAGCCGCCACCGCGATGTTCCAGCCGGGGGTGAACGGGATGGTTCCGCTGGTCGCCCGTGAGCCGCAGCGCGCCAACGCCACGCTCAAGGTGGCGGACGCCGTCGCCCAACTGCTCGGCCCCGCCCTGGCGGGGCTGCTGATCGCGCTGGCGGGCGCCGGGACCGTGTACGCGATCGACGCGGGGACCTTCGTGCTCAGCGCCCTGTGCCTCGCGCTGATCCGGCTCGCTCCCGGCCTCACGTCCCCCGCGCGTCAAGGCCGTTCGGTACGGGGTGACCTGCGTCAGGGCTGGCACGAGTTCCGTTCCCGCACCTGGATGTGGGCGGTGATCCTGATCTGGATGATGTACGGGGTACTGGTCTTCGGGCCACTGGTGCCACTGAGTTCGGCGCTGGTCGGTGAGCGGCTCGGGGCGAACGCCTACGGCCTCGCGATCTCCTTCCTCGGCGCGGGAACGGTGCTCGGCGGCCTCCTCGCGCTCCGCCTGCGCCCGGCCCGCCCGCTGGCCGCCGGGGCCGTGGCGATGATCCTCTACACCGCGCTCCCGCTCTGCGTGGCTCTCGGCACCGGGCTGCCGGTGCTCCTCGTGGGCCATGTCCTCGGCGGCGGCGCCCTGGCGTTCTGGTCGGTGATGTGGGCGACCAGCGTGCAGACCCACACGCCGCCGGGCGTGCTCAACCGGGTCAGCGCGTACGAGATCGCCGGATCGGTGTCCGGGATCGCGCTCGGCCAGGCGCTGGCGGGCCCGGCGGCCCAACTGGCCTCCCCGGCACGGCTGATGCTGGTGTCGGCGGGGGCCTGCCTCGTGGGCGGTGCGGCGCTGCTCGCGACCCCGGCGATCCGTCGGCTGCGCCGTATCGCTCCCCCGGTCCGCGGGTGACTACATCAACGGCCGTACGGCCCCGGGCCCCGATCCCAGGGTTTTCACCGTGGCCCGATCAGCGGCCCGGGGTCCATCGTGGAGGCACGGAAGTTCACGGGCTTCCGGCCACGGGGGAACCAACGGGGGATCCAACGGGGGTACGGGGGACGGGGGTGCCCGACAGGGCACCCCCGCTGTCGGTTGTCCGGGGCACTCGGCACGCTCAGGGTCCCGACTGGCTGAGCAGGCGGACGAGTTGGGCCCTGCGGTGCACCCCGTCGAGCTTGCGGTAGATGTTGCCGAGGTGGAACTCGACGGTCTTGACGCTGAGGAACAGCTGCTCGGCCGCCTCGTGGTTGGTGACGCCGCGGCCGACGGCGAGGGCGACGCGCAGTTCCTGCGGGGTGAGGCCGTCGAGCGGGGTGCCTCCGGCGGCGACCCGGTCGCCGCCCGCCGCGTGCAGTTCTGCGGCGGCGCGGGCCGCCCAGCCGCTCGCGCCGAGCCGTTCGAAGGTGGCGAGGCCGCGCTGGAGCCAGCGCCGCGCCTCGGAGCGGCGGCCCTGGCGGCGCAGGAGTTCCCCGTGCGCGAACTCGGTGCGGCCGCGCTCGAACGGGGCTGTCACCTGGGCCAGTTGGGCGAGCGCCTGATCCATGTGCCGTTCCGCGTCGGCCGGTTCGAGCAGGGCGCGGCAGCGGGCGGCGGCGGCCGAGGTGATCGGGCGGTGCCCGCGCCCGGCCTCGTGCTCCAGGACGCGCAGTACGTCGTAGGCCTCGTCGGTGCGGTGAAGGTGGACGTAGGCGTCGGCGAGGTCGGCGGCCCAGGAGAGGTACAGGCCGTCGCCGCGGCCGTGGGTGAGGGAGAACTCCCGTACCCGTTCCAGGTGTCCCGCCGCCTCCTCGAAGCGGCCGAGGCCCAGTTCGAGGAGGCCGAGGGCGCCGTCGGCGCGCGCCGCGTCCATGGGGAGTTCGGCGGCCGTGGCGAGGAGCGGGCCTGCGCCCCGTGGCGGCGGCAGTCCGCCTCCCTGCCGCGCGCGGCCTCGGTCCTGGCCTGCGCGGCGAGCGCCCGGCACACCTCGATGACACGTCCGGTGTCCTCGCCGAGCCGGGCGGACTCGTCGGCGTGCGCGAGTGAGGCGTTCCAGTCGCCGCGCCAGTACTCGACGACGGAGAGCGTGCCGAGCAGGTGCGCGAGGAGTCCCACGGTGCTGGAGGCGCGGGCGGCGTGCACGGCACGGTCGAGCAGGTCGTGTCCCGTGTCGAGTTCCTCGGTGGCGAGGTAGCACAGACCGCCGACGCCGGAGACCGGGTACGGGAACGCCAGGTCCGGTGCGGCCAGGGGCTTTTCGAGTTCCCTGAGCAGGGTGCGGCCCTCGTCCGCGTCACCGCCGAGGAGCTGGACGAGTGCGTGCAGCAGCCGTACGGGCAGGGTCGCGGGCACGTCACCGAAGGCGTCGGCGATGCGCATGGACTCGGCGGACGTGGCGCGGGCGGCGGTGAGGTCGCCGATGGCGAGTTCGGTGAGGGTGATGCCGCCGAGCATGACGGCGGCAAGGGCGGGGTCGACGCGCCGGGCCTCGTCGACGGCGGCGCGCAGCTGTTCGCGGGCACGCGCGGGGCGGCCGCGCTGGATGTCGACGTAGCAGCGCAGTTGGCGGAGGTCGAGGCGGGTCCGTTCCTGCGTGGCGTGGCCGAGGGCGCGGTCGAGCAGGTCGGCGGCCTCGTCGAGGGAGCCGGCGGCCTGAGCGGCGCGCGCGGCGCAGAGCAGGCGCCGCGCCCGGTGCTCGTCGTCCGGGGTGAAGCGGGCCGCGTGGGCGTACAGGCGGGCGGCGAGCGGCAGGGCGAGACTGCCGGGGCCGCCGGACGCCGCGCGCTCCAGCCCGGCGGCGACCTGCTCGTCGGGGTCGGCGCCGGATTCGGCGAGGTGCCAGGCGTACCGCTCGAGCGCCGTGGGCGCCTGGGCGCCCTGGAGGGCGTGGGCGACGGTGCGGTGGGCCCGCCAGCGGTGCACGGCGCTCGCCCCGTGGTACACGCCGGAGCGGACCAGCGGGTGCCGGAAGACGTAGGCGCCCGCTTCCACGGTCATCAGGCCGGCGCGTTCGGCGGGTTCGAGGCTCGCGTAGCTCAACCCGTGGGCGCGCAGCACCCGTTCGGTCCCGGCGAGCGGGCGGGGGCCGAGGACGGCGAGGAGCAGCATGGCATCCCTGGTGCGCTCGGGGAGCCGGGCGATGGCGCTGTGGAAGGTGCGGGCGAGCATCTCGCCGATGGGCAGGGGCGCGCCGGTGTCGGGGCGGTGGCCGCCGCGGGCGAGCAGCGCGGGGAGTTCGACGAGGGCGAGGGGGTTGCCGCGGGCCTCGGTCAGGAGCCAGTTGACGTCGGGCGCGGGCAGGGGTTCGCCGGCGACCAGTTGCCGTGCGGAGGCGGCGTCGAGACCGCGCACGGTGAGCGTCTCGACCGGGGCGAGGCGGGAGGCGGCCGCGTCGGTGTCGCGGGTGGCGAAGAGGACGACGACGCCTTCGCGGCCCAGCCTGCGGGTGGCGAAGGCGAGGGCGTCCAGGGAGTACGGGTCGAGCCACTGCGCGTCGTCGACGACGACGAGGACGGGCCCGGTCTCGCTGACGGCGCCGAGCAGGCTGAGTGTGCCGGCGGCGACGGCGAACCGGTCCTGTTCGACGGCGGGGCCGAGCGCGAGGGCTCCGGTGAGGGCGGCGGCCTGCCGGTCCGGGATCCGGTCGAGGAGGTCGGTGACCGGGCGGAACAGGTCGGCGAGACCCACGTAGGGGAGCCCGGTCTCGGCCTCGATGCCTTGGGTGCGCAGCCGTGTCATGTCGTGGGCGAGCGACTCGGCGTGGCCGAGCAGGCTCGTCTTGCCGATGCCCGCTTCGCCGCGGATGACGAGGGCGGCGCTGCGCCCTCTGCGCGCGTCGTCGACGAGGTCCGCGAGGCGGGCGCATTCCGCTGTCCGACCCAGCAGCATGCGCCCAGGGTAACCGCGGGTAGACGCACCCGGTTAGAGGTCAACTGGCTTCGGAGAAAGCCCCGTTGACCTCTTGCCGATACCTTCGCCGTACCTTCACGCGGCCTCCGCGACCGCCGTCTTGTCCCCCTCGGCGAACTGCGTGCGGTACAGCTCGGCGTAGCGGCCGTCGGCATCGAGGAGCGTCTCGTGCGTACCGCGTTCGACGATGCGGCCCTCCTCGACGACGAGGATCTGGTCGGCGGAGCGGATGGTGGACAGGCGGTGGGCGATGACGATCGCGGTGCGGCCTTCGAGGGCTTCGGCGAGGGCTTCCTGGACGGCGGCCTCCGAGGTGTTGTCGAGGTGCGCGGTGGCCTCGTCGAGGATGACGACGCGCTGGCGGGCGAGGAGCAGCCGGGCGATGGTCATGCGCTGGCGTTCGCCGCCGGAGAGGCGGTAGCCGCGTTCGCCCACGACGGTGTCGAGGCCGTCGGGCAGGGCGTGCACGAGGGTGTCGAGGCGGGCCCTGCGCAGCACGTCCCACAGCTCGTCCTCGGCGGCTCCGGGGCGGGCGAGCAGCAGGTTCGCACGGACGGAGTCGTGGAAGAGGTGGCCGTCCTGGGTGACCATGCCGAGCGTGGCGCGCATCGAGTCGGCGCTGAGGTCGCGGACGTCGACGCCGCCGATACGGACGGCGCCGGCGTCGGTGTCGTAGAGGCGGGGCAGGAGCTGCGCGACGGTGGACTTGCCGGCGCCGGAGGAGCCGACGAGGGCGACCGTCTGGCCGGGTTCGGCGCGGAAGGAGACGCCGTGCAGGACCTCGGCGCCGCCGCGGGTGTCGAGCGAGGCGACCTCTTCGAGGGAGGCGAGGGAGACCTTGTCGGCCGAGGGGTAGCCGAAGCGCACGTCGTCGAACTCGACGGCGACCGGGCCCTCGGGCACCTCGCGGGCGTCGGGCTTCTCCGCGATGAGCGGCTCGAGGTCGAGGACCTCGAAGACCCGCTCGAAGCTGACCAGTGCGCTCATCACCTCGACGCGGGCTCCGGCGAGGGAGGTGAGGGGCGCGTAGAGGCGGGTGAGGAGCAGGGCGAGGGAGACGACGGCGCCGGCGTCCAGGGTGCCTTCGAGGGAGAAGTAGCCGCCGAGGCCGTAGACCAGGGCCAGGGCGAGCGCCGAGACGAGGGTGAGCGCGGTGATGAACGCGGACTGGGCCATCGCCGTACGGACGCCGATGTCGCGCACCCGGCGGGCCCGCTCGGCGAATTCGGCCGACTCGTCGCCGGGGCGTCCGAACAGTTTGATGAGGGTGGCGCCGGGCGCGGAGAACCGCTCGGTCATGCGGGTGCCCATCGCCGCGTTGTGGGCGGCGGCCTCGCGCTGGAGACCGGCCATGCGGGAGCCCATGCGGCGGGCGGGCAGCACGAAGACGGGCAGCAGGAGCAGTGCGAGGAGGGTGATCTGCCAGGAGAGGGAGAGCATGACGGCGAGGGTCAGGAGCAGGGTGACCAGGTTCCCGACGACACCGGAGAGGGTGTTGCTGAAGGCGCGCTGGGCGCCGATGACGTCGTTGTTGAGGCGGCTTACCAGGGCGCCGGTGCGGGTTCGTGTGAAGAACGCGACGGGCATCCGCTGGACGTGGTCGAAGACGGCCGTGCGCAGGTCGAGGATGAGTCCTTCGCCGAGGTTCGCGGAGAGCCAGCGGGCGAGCAGTCCGACACCGGCCTCGGCGACGGCGATGACCGCGATGAGGACGGCGAGCCGGACGATGTGGCCCTGGTCGTCGCCGCCCACGATGGCGTTGACGACGTTGCCCGCGAGGACCGGGGTCGCGACGGCGAGCAGTGCGGTCACGATGCTCAGGAAGACGAACTGGCCGATGCGGCGGCGGTGCGGCCGGGCGAATCCCGCGATGCGGCGCAGGGTGGCGCGGGCGAAGGGGCGGCCGCCGGGGCCGCCGTTCTGGGCGTTCATGACGCTGTGCAGCTGCGTCCAGGCTGTGGTCTCCATGCTCATGCCGACGACGTTAGAACCTCAACCAATCTTGAGGTCAAGTCTTCGGGTGAACCGGTGCGCAGTGAGGTGATCCCGTGCGACGCCGCCGACGCACCTCTTGACCCGTAAACACCCGAAACATACCTTCGCCTCAATTGTTGCGCCCACCACACAAGTTGTGGGCGCCGGACGACCAGGAAGCGAAGACATGCCGGAGCTGTGCAGACGTACTCTGCTGTCCGCGATCGGCGTCACCGCCGCCGCGGGAACCGTCGTGACCGGCGGGTCCGCCGCCGCGTCCGCCCGCGCGAAGCCCTACGAGGACGAGGTCCGCTCCCTGCTCGCCCGGATGACCCTCGCGGAGAAGCTGGGGCAGTTGCAGCAGCTCCCCTGGTCGTGGGACCTCAATCCGGGCTCGGGGTCGACGAAGGAGGTCGAGGACGCGGCCCGGACGGGCCGGCTCGGCTCGGTGCTCAGCGTCTTCGGCGCGCGGACCACGAACGCGTTGCAGCGCATCGCCGTCGAGGAGTCCCGGCTCGGCATCCCGCTCCTCTTCGGCCTGGACGTCATCCACGGGTTCTGGACGAACTTCCCGATCCCGCTGGCGCAGGCGGCGAGCTTCGACCCGGAGGTGACGCACACGGACGCCGAGGTGTCGGCGAAGGAGGCCCGCTCGAACGGGGTGCACTGGACGTTCTCCCCGATGATGGACGTCACCCGCGAACCGCGCTGGGGCCGCGTCGCCGAGGGAAGCGGTGAAGACCCCTACCTGACCAGCGCGTTCGCCGCCGCCAAGGTCCACGGCTACCAGGGCTCCGGATACGGCGCGAAAGACCGCATCGCCGCCTGCGCCAAGCACTTCGTCGCGTACGGAGGTGCCGAGGGCGGCCGCGACTACAACACGGTCGACGTGTCCGAGTCCCGGCTGCGCAACCTGTATCTCCCGCCGTTCAAGGCCGCGTCGGAGGCGGGCGCGGCGACGGTGATGGCGTCGTTCAACACCGTCGGCGGCGTCCCCGCCCACGGGAACACGCACACGCTCACCGACATCCTGAAGCAGGAGTGGGGCTTCGGCGGGTTCGTCGTCAGCGACTGGACCGGCGTGCAGGAGCTGATCGCGCACGGCTTCGCCGAGGACGGCGCGGACGCGGCACGCCTCGCCCTGAACGCGGGCGTCGACATGGAGATGACCAGCACGAACCTCCGCACGCACGGCAAGAACCTGCTGCGCGCCGGAAGGATCGAGGAACAGCGGATCGACGACGCGGTCGCGCGCGTGCTGCGCCTCAAGCACGAGCTGGGCCTCTTCGACGATCCGTACGTCGACGAGTCCGCCGCGATCACCGGACCGTCGGCCGGAGCCCGCGACGCGGCGCGCGCGGCGGCCTCCCGCACGATGGTCCTGCTGAAGAACGACCGCAGCGTCCTGCCGCTGAAGAAGACGGTCGGCTCCCTGGCCCTGGTGGGCCCCTTCGCCGACTCGGCGGATCTCCTCGGTACGTGGGTGGTGCCGGCGTCGGCGGAGCGGTTCCCCGCGGTGAAGGTCCTGGACGCGGTGCGCGCCGCCGCGCCGGACGCGAAGGTCACGTACGCCCGCGGTGTCGCCCCGGAGGGCACGGACGTCTCCGGGATCGGGGAGGCGGTCGCGGCGGCGCGGGCCGCGGACGTCACGGTGGTGGTCGTCGGCGAGCCGTCCGCGCTGAGCGGTGAGGCGGCGGCGCGCAGCGACCTCTCGCTGCCCGGCGCACAGGAGAAGCTGATCGCGGCGGTCGCGGCCACCGGCAAGCCGTTCGTGGTGGTGCTGGTGAACGGCCGCCCGCTCACGGTCGGCGACTGGCTGGACTCCGCCCCGGCCGTCCTGGAGGCGTGGCACCCCGGCACCGAGGCGGGGCACGCGATCGCGGACGTGCTGTTCGGCGCGGTGAACCCGGGCGGCAAGCTGCCGGTGTCGTTCCCGCGGACGGTCGGCCAGCTCCCCGTCCACTACAACCACGAGTCGACGGGCCGCCCCGATGCCGCGGCCAACAAGTTCACGTCGAAGTACCTGGACCTGCCGCCGACCCCGCAGTTCCCCTTCGGCCACGGCCTCAGCTACACCACGTTCGACCTGGGCACGCCGACGCTGAGCCGCGCGAGCGTGTCGGCGGCCGCGCTGCGCAAGGGCGACACCGTGCAGGTGTCGGTACCCGTGCGCAACACGGGGTCGCGCGCGGGCGACGAGGTGGTGCAGCTGTACGTCCACGACGTGGCGGCGAGCATCGCCCAACCGGTGCGCAGGCTGCGGGGGTTCAGGCGGGTCGGCCTGGACGCGGGGGCCGCCACGACCGTCCGCTTCACGCTGGGGGCCGACGACCTCGGGTTCTGGACGAACGACCCGCAGGGCGAATTCCAGCTGGAGAAGGGCACGTTCGAGCTGTTCGTGGGGAACAGCTCGACGGCGGAGGCCAGACTGGCCCTGAACGTCGACTAGTCCAGGCTCGGCGCCGCCGGATGCCGACCAATGACCACTGACCACTGATAGCTGATAGCTGATAGCTGACTCAAGGGAGCCCCGTCATGTCGTCGGTCCGAGTCGAACGCCACGGGCACGTCACCACGGTCGTCCTGGCACGCCCGCACGCGCGCAACGCGGTCGACGGTCCGACGGCGGACCGACTGGCCGACGCCTTCCGCGCGTTCGAGGCGGACGACGACGCGCGGGCGGCGGTGCTCTGGGGCGAGGGCGGCACGTTCTGCGCGGGCGCCGACCTCAAGGCCGTCGGGACGGAGCGCGGCAACCGGGTGGCGCGGGACGGGGACGGCCCGATGGGCCCGACGCGGCTGCGTCTGTCGAAGCCGGTGATCGCGGCGGTCAGCGGCCACGCGGTGGCGGGCGGTCTCGAACTGGCCCTCTGGTGCGATCTGCGGGTCGCCGAGGAGGACGCCGTGTTCGGCGTGTACTGCCGCCGCTGGGGCGTGCCGCTGATCGACGGCGGGACGGTGCGGCTGCCGCGCCTCATCGGGGAGAGCCGCGCCCTCGACCTCGTCCTGACCGGGCGTTCCGTCCCGGCCCGCGAGGCCTACGAGATGGGCCTCGCGAACCGCCTGGTCCCGTCGGGCCGCTCGCGCGAGGAGGCGCAGGCGCTGGCCGCGCGGATAGCGTCGTTCCCGCAGGCGTGCCTGCGCAGCGACCGGGCGTCCCTGCGGGAGCAGGGCGGGCTGGACGAGGAGACGGCGATGCGCAACGAACTCCGGCACGGGGTCGAGGTGTTGAGGGAGGGCATCGAGGGCGCGGGGCGGTTCGTGGCCGGGGCCGGCCGGCACGGCGGGTTCGACGGCTGACGCGACCGCTCCCGTACGGCAGGATGACCGGACGCACGCTCGAACCGGCCGCACCGACACGGGAGTTGCCCATGACGCAGACGTCGCCCACACCCCGGATCGACACCAGCAGACCGCATCCGGCCCGGGTGTACGACTGGTTCCTCGGCGGCAAGGACAACTACCCGGTGGACGAGGCGCTCGGCCGACAGATCACGGCGATGGAACCGACCGCCAAGTACGGTGCTCGGCACAACCGTTGGTTCATGCAGCGCGCGACGCGGATGCTCGTGGCACGCAAGGGCGTGCACCAGTTCCTCGACATCGGCACGGGCATCCCCACGGAACCGAACCTGCACCGGATCGCGCAGCGCGCGGCGCCCGAGGCGAGGGTCGTGTACGTCGACAACGACTCGATCGTCCTCGCGCACGCGGAGGCGCTGCTGCGCGGGACGCCCGAGGGCGTCACCCGCTACCTCCAGGCGGACGCGCGGGAGCCGGACCGCATCCTCGAACTGGCCCGGGAGATACTGGACTTCGAGCGTCCGGTCGCCGTGTCGCTGATCGCGCTGCTGCACTTCGTCCCGGACGAGCAGGGCGCGTACGACCTCGTCCGTACGCTGGTGGACGCGCTGCCGTCGGGCAGCCATCTGGTGCTGTCCCAACTCGCGTCCGACTACGACCCGGAGCGCACCCGGGAGGCCGTCGACATGTACGCGGCCGGCGGAGTCACCCTCGTGCCGCGCACGCGTGAGGAGTTCACCACATTCTTCTCGGATCTCGACCTGCTCGATCCGGGCGTAGTCTGGCTGCCCGAATGGCACCCGGAGCTGGCTGTCGACGAGGAACGGGACGGGACTGCGGTGCCGCTCTACGCGGGTGTCGCGCGCAAGCCGTGAGGTTGCCCGAGATGGCGAACATCACACATGGCGATGCCCACGTCACGCGCCGGAGCGCGAAGTCGCACCGATCCCCTACTCTCGTTCACATGTCCTCCACTCCCGCCCCGCACTCCGAACGGTCCGCCGACGTGGTCAACGAGCAGATCCGTGACCTGTGGGCGCGCACGGGCGGGCAGCTGTCCGCTCATGACCGTGCGGAGTACGAGGCGCTGGTGACCGAGTGGGCGGCGGCGACGGCCGAGGGGATCACGCAGCGCGTGTGACGCGCCGCTCGACCACCGGCGGTCAGGACTGGGGCCGGCTTCCGTGGTTCGCCGCGTGCTTGCGGCGGGCCTTCTTCTTGCGGCGTCGCTTCGAGGACATGGGGCCTCCTGGTGACGTGTCGTGGGGACGCGACGTGAATGCGCGTCGCGGATACGTGCTTTTTGTGGCGTTCAGGGCATATCGCCCCTATGTGACTTTTCTTTACGATGGCACGGGCCAGGTCGCCCCGCATGTCGCAGGAAGGGGACATCCATGAGCTCCACACCCACCGACGGGGGCCGTCGGGAGCGCTTCGACCGGGGCATGGAGACCCTGGGCCGTGTCGACGGCGAGGCCGGGCGGCGCGTGATCGACGCCCTCGGCGACGTCAGCCCCGAGCTGGCCCACCAGATCGTCGCCTGGGGCTTCGGGGAGATCTACAGCAGGCCCGCTCTGCCGCCGCGTGACCGACAGTTGGTGACGCTCGGTATCCTCACCTCGCTCGGCGGCTGCGAGGCACAGCTGGACGTGCACATCAACGCCGCGCTGAACGTCGGCCTCACTCCCGAGGAGATCGTCGAGGCCCTGCTGCACGCGGCCGGCTACTGCGGCTTCCCTCGGGCGCTCAACGCCACCTTCGTCGCGAAGAAGGTCTTCGGCGAGCGCGGCCTCCTTCCCGTACGGCAGGAATGAGCGGGGGCGAGGGCGCCCCGGTGCGGGGCCTGACGGGCCGCCGTGCAGAAGGCGATCACCGTGACGGCCGATCCGGACGTGGAGATCGTCGGACACTGGTTCGGCGACACCCGGCTCGACTTCCGGCCGGAGTCGTACTGGGCCGCCGGCACGAAGATCACGCTGAGTCTGCGGCTCAAGGACGTCGAGGGCGCCGACGGGGTCTTCGGCACCCAGGACAAGGACGTCACCTTCCACATCGGCCGCGAGCAGATCAGCGTCGTGGACCTGCGGGCCACGTCGATGACCGTACGGCGCGACGGTGCGGAGATCGCCACGTACGACGTCAGCGGCGGCGACTCCGCACACACCACCTGGGCGGGGAAGATGGTGATCTCCGAGCGGTTCGTGGAGACCCGCATGGACTCGACGACGGTGGGGCTCGGCGACGAGTACGACATCGACGACGTGCCGCACGCGCAGCGCCTGACCACCTCGGGCACGTTCATCCACGGCAACTACTGGGCCTCCCCCTCGATCTTCGGTACGAAGAACACCAGCCACGGCTGCATCGGCCTGCGGGACGCCCGGGGCGCGGACGACGCGTCGACGCCGGGCGCGACGTTCTACAAGAGCTCCATGGTCGGAGACGTCGTGGAGGTGCGGCGGTCCGGCGAGGAGACCGTCGACCCGTCGAACGGGCTCAATGGCTGGAACATGTCGTGGTCGGACTGGAAGGCCGGTAGCGCGGTCCAGGGCGCACGGGGCCACCGGCGACCCGTGGGGCATGACGATCGTTCTGCGCCAGATGTTCACAGTTTCTCCGTGGGGCGTTGACGCGGCCTGAGGCGCAATGACAGGGTCACCAGGCCCGTTACGCCGCCCCCGATGAGGGACCGAGGAGCTCCCAGCCCCGATGAACCCCCGCCCCGAACACACGCACAGCGCCCACCGGTTGGCCGACGTCTGGCGGCGTTTCGCGGAGAAGCACTGGGCTCGGGAGCCGGTGGTC
Source organism: Streptomyces sp. Q6 (assembly GCF_036967205.1). Classification (NCBI taxonomy): domain Bacteria; kingdom Bacillati; phylum Actinomycetota; class Actinomycetes; order Kitasatosporales; family Streptomycetaceae; genus Streptomyces; species Streptomyces citrinus. The sequence continues at coordinate 7,728,772 of NZ_CP146022.1, read as the reverse complement.
GTTCCGGGCGGGCCGCCTTCCGGCCTCGACGCGGCGCAGGCCCATACGCTGCTGGTCGCCGCCGCGGGCACGGGCGATCCCGGCCGGGCCCGCCTGGCCGTCCCGGACGGTGTGCTGCGCACCCCCGGCGCGCTGCTTCCCTCACCGGCCGACCGCGACACGGCCGCCTACGCCGAGCGGATCACGTCGGCGGGCCAACTGGCGCGCGGCGGATGGCTGTTGACGGTCCCGGACCCGCTCGCTCTCGACTTCGGCCTGTGGTCACGGGTGCGGGAGTCCCTCGCGGGGCTGTGGCGGCACGTCGGCTGGCCCGCGCTGCCGGTCACCGCCGAACTGGCCGTCGGCGACCGGTACCACGCCGCGGAGGAGCCCGGGGCCCGCCCTGACGCCGCCGTGCTCACCTGGGTGCTCGACGGCTCGCTGACCGTACGCGTGCGACCCGAGCACACCGGTACCGAGTTCGAGCTGCGGGCCGAGGCGGGCGACCTGGTGCACTGGCCCGCCGGGAGCACGCACCTCGACGACCGTACGGCGCGCTGCACGACACTGCGGCTCACCGTCCCCGCCCGGACCACCTCGGCCCTGCCGTTCGTCGGCGACGTGCTCGCGGAGCTGCTGCGCGGCCGCCCGGACGCCGGGGACGCGCCGTCGACGGTCCCGCACCCCGCGCCCGCCGCACCGGATGGCCGCCTCACCCCGGCACCCCAGCACATCGAGCCCGCCGAGCGGTACGCCACCGTCCTCACCGGCGACGAGCCCGAACGCGCGCTGCTGCTGCGCTGGGCCGGTCTGCGCTCCGCGGCGGGACTCGACCCGGCCCCGCCGCCGCGGCCGCCGATCGCGCTCGGCCCGCACCACCGATTACGACGCACCACCGCGGTCCTGCACGTCAGGGACCGCGACGGCGCGCTGGTCTGGGCCGCGCACGGCCACGCGCGGCGCACCACCCACCCGGCGGCCGACCGGATCCTCACCCGGCTGCGCACGGCCCCGTCCGGCACGGTCGCGGGGCTCGCCTCGGCCTGTCGCCTGGCACCGGACGACCCCGGACTGCTCGGCCTCCTCGGCGAGTTGTACGAGGTGCGCGCGGTGGAGGCGACCGCCCCGGAGCGACCGTCATGAGCACGGCACAGCCCGCGCCCGTCGACACGCTGGAGACGTTCGACTGGGACACGTTCCTCGACAGGTACTGGGACCGGCGGCCCGTGCTCATCCGGGGGCACGGTTTCGACCCGGCCCCCTTCGACGGGCACGAGGTCTTCGAGGGGGCCGTGGCGGCGGCCACGCGGGCACCCGCGGGCCGGGTGACGTTCACCGTGGGGTCCCGGCGGCTCACCGACCCGGGCGATCTGCTCCCGCAGCCGGAGGACGCCTCCTTCAGCGCCTACCAGCGGCGCGTGACGGAGCAGTTGGCCGGTGCTCCGTTCGCCCTCGTCGTACGGGAACTGCACGCCCGGCACCATCCGCTGTGGCTCAGGGAGCGGGACTTCGTCGCCGCGCTGTGGGACCGCGCCGGGCAGCCGCTGCTGGGCGCCACGACCACACTGCACTACGGGACCTGCGGCTCGGACCGGCCGGCACACACCCGAGGCGCAACGTTTCTGTACACGCTGCTCGGCCGCCCCCGGCTGCGCCTCGATCCGGGCGGCCCCGCCGAGCGCGCCGCCGAGGTCCCGCCCGGCGACCTGCTCTACTGGCCGCCCGGTCACCGTTACGCGGCCGAGCCCGGCACGACACCCGGCGCCGTCGTCCACCTGGGCGTGCCCCGCCACCCGCCGCGGCCCGGCGACGCGCTGTGCAGGCTGCTGGCCCCCGGCCCCAACCCGGTCTCCCCGCAGGGCGGTTGGGGCGGCGACGACATCCTCGTACCGGACGAGGCGAACACCACCGCGCTGCCGGCGGAGCTGCCCCGGGTGCTCGCCGAAGGACTCGCCCAGTACCGGGCCGCGGGGCGGCCCGCGCCGATGGAGCGGTGGCTGGCGCGGGAGTCGCTGCGGCACGCCACGGACGGCGGGCTGCGGCCGGTCCCGCCACCGGCCCGGCCCGGCTACTTCACCGACGACGACGGGATACGGGCCGTCGAGCGCGTGCTCTGGTCGGAGGCGGCCGGGCGGCGCCTGGTGGCGGCGTGCGGGCACGTCATGGAGACGGACCTGACGGCTCCCGAACTCGCCTCCGTCGTCGGCCTGTTGAACGCGGGCACGACGGTGACGGTCGGCGAACTCGTGCCGTCCGCACGGACGCTGGTGTCGCGGCTCGCGGGCTTCCGCGCGGTGGAGCGCCTCTGAGCACCCGCCCGGTGCCGGCTAGGACCCTCCGTTCACCGGGATGGCCAGGTACTTGTACTCCAGGAACTCCTCGATGCCGACGCGGCCGCCCTCCCGGCCGAGGCCCGACTGTTTGACGCCGCCGAACGGTGCCGCCGGGTTCGACACCAGGCCGGTGTTGAGGCCGACCATGCCGGTCTCCAGTCGCTCGCCGACCCGCAGCGCACGGTCCAGGTCGCGCGTGAAGACGTAGGACACGAGCCCCCATTCGGTGTCGTTCGCGGTCTCGACGACGTCGTCCTCGTCGTCGAACGTGAACAGCGCGGCGACCGGGCCGAAGATCTCGGTGCCGGTGAGTTCGGCGTCGCGCGGCACCTGGGCGAGGACGGTCGGCGGGTAGAAGTTGCCTTCACCGGACGGGAGTTCGCCGCCGGTGAGCACCTTCGCGCCGCGCCGGACGGCGTCGCGGACCAGGTGCTCGACCTTGGCGCGGCCCGCCGCGTCGATCAGAGGGCCGACGTCCGTGCCGGGCGCGGTGCCGTCGCCCACCGTCAGCGCGGACATGCGTGCGGTGAGGCGGGAGCCGAACTCCTCGGCGATCGCGCTGTGCACGTAGATGCGGTTGGCGGCGGTGCAGGCCTCCCCCATGTTGCGCATCTTGGCGACCATCGCGCCGTCGACGGCGGCGTCGAGGTCGGCGTCCTCGAAGACGATCAGCGGGGCGTTGCCGCCGAGTTCGAGCGAGGTGCGTACGACGGTGTCGGCGCACTGGGTGAGCAGGATCCGGCCGACCTGGGTGGAGCCGGTGAAGGAGAGCTTGCGGATGCCGCCGCCGCGCAGCAGGGGCTCGACGAGACCGCCCGCGTCGGAGGTGGTGACCGTGTTGAGGACGCCGGGCGGCAGGCCCGCCTCGGTCAGGATCTGGGTGAGGGCGAGGGTCGACAGCGGGGTCTGCGGGGCCGGTTTGAGGATCATGGTGCAGCCCGCGGCGACGGCGGGGCCGATCTTCCGGGTGCCCATGGCGAGCGGGAAGTTCCAGGGCGTGATGAGCAGGCAGGGGCCGACCGGCTGGCGCAGCACGAGGTGCCGGTTGCGGCCGTCGGGGCTGGTGGCGTAGCCGCCGTCGACGCGCACCGCCTCCTCGGAGAACCAGCGGAAGAACTCCGCGGCGTACGCGACCTCGCCACGGGCCTCCGCGAGGGGCTTGCCCATTTCGAGGGTCATGAGCAGGGCGAGGTCCTCGGTGCGGCCGAGGATGATCTCGTGGGCCCGGCGGAGGATCTCCGACCGGGTGCGGGGCGGGGTGGCGGCCCACTCCCGCTGGGCGGCGACGGCGGCGTCCAGGGCCGCGCGGCCGTCCTGCGCGGTGGCGTCGGCCACGCGGCAGAGGGGGCGCCGGTGGCGGGGTTGTCGACCACCATCGTGCGGGCGGTCCGCGACGGCTTCCAGGCGCCGCCGATGTGGAGTTCCTTCGGGACGGTGTCGATCACGGGGTGTGAGGTCATGTGGGCTCCGCCGTGGGGTCGGGGAAAGAGGTCGGGGGTGGTGGGGCGCCGCAGGCAGGGCCGTCCTCCGGGGCTCGGATCCGTGGCCGTCTGACGCGGAATCGGCTCGGGGCCGTCCGGTGCGGTCGGCTACGCGGCCGTCCGGATCGGCTCGGCTCGGGGGCCGTCCGGCTCGGCTCGGCTCCGCGGCCGTCCGGTGCGGTCGGCTACGCGGCCGTCCGGCTCAGCTCGGCTCGGCTATGCGGCCGTCGGCTCCGATCGGCTGCACGGCCATCCTGTACGGCCCGGCTGTGCGGCGGCTCACCTGCCTACGTGGTCGTCGCCGTCTCCACCGCGGAGGTCCACGCCCTGAGCGCGTCGTCGACCTGCCCCTCCGTGACGACCAGGGCCGGGATCATCCGGACGACGTTGCCCCACGGGCCGCAGGTCAGCAGGAGCAGGCCCTCGTCGGCGGCCGCCTGCTGGGCGCGCAGGGCCGTGGCGGGGTCGGGCTCGCCGTCCGCCGTCGTGAACTCGCTGGCCAGCATCAGGCCGAGGCCGCGTACGTCCCCGATGGCGGGGGTCTTGGCCGCGACGTCCTCCAGGCCCGAGCGCAGCCGCGCGCCCATCGCCGCCGCGTTCGCCACGAGGCCCTCCTCGGCGATGACGTCGAGCGTGGCGCAGGCGGCGGCGCAGGCGACCGCGTTGCCGCCGTACGTGCCGCCCTGGGAGCCGGGCCTGACCTTGTGCATGAGGGCCTGCGGGGCCGCGATCCCGGACAGCGGGAAGCCGCTGGCGAGGCCCTTCGCGGTGACGAGGACGTCGGGGGTGACGTCGAAGTGGTCGTGGCCCCAGAAGCGGCCGGTGCGGCCGACGCCGGTCTGGATCTCGTCGAGGATCAGCAGGATGCCGTGCCGGTCGGCGCGCTCCCTGAGCCCCTGCAGGAAGGCCGAGTTGGCGGGCACGTAGCCGCCCTCGCCGAGCACCGGCTCGACGAGGATCGCCGCGGTGTCGTCGGGGTCGGAGACGGTCTGGAGCAGGTGGTCGAACTCGCGCAGCGCGAACCGGGTCGCGGTCTCCTCGTCCCAGCCGTAGTGGTAGGCGTTCGGGAACGGCGTGATGGCGACGCCCGCCATGAGCGGACCGAACCCGGTACGGATCTTGGTGCCCGAGGTCGTTAGGGACGCCGCGGCGACGGTGCGGCCGTGGAAGCCGCCGTGGGCCACCACGATGTTGGGGCGCCCGGTGGCCTGCCGGGCGAGGCGCATCGCCGCTTCGACGGCCTCGCTCCCGGAGTTCACGAAGAAGAGGCTGTCGAGGCCCGTCGGCAGCACGTCGCCGAGCTTCTCGACGAGGCGCTGGAGCGGCTGGTGCAGGACGGTCGTGTACTGGCCGTGGATGAGGGTGGCGACCTGTTCCTGGGCGGCGGCGACGACGCGGGGATGACAGTGGCCGGTGCTGGTGACGCCGATCCCGGCGGTGAAGTCGAGATAGCGGCGGCCGTCGATGCCGTAGAGGTGGACGCCTTCCCCGCGCTGCGCGACGACGGGGGTGGCCTGGCGCAGATGCTCGGACAGTTGGCTCATGACTCCAGCGTCAGTGCCGGGCCGAACGGGCGTCAATGGGTCAAGTGTGACGATTCCCCGCCCCTGTCCCTCAGGTCACGGCTTCCCCAATTCGCAGGAGTTCTACGTAACTTCCGTACGGGCGGGGTTCCCAAGGCCCTGGAGTTCTGCAACAGTCCTGCGCAACCCACCCGATCCGGTGACGGAGGCGAGCGTCATGGCGGTGCACGACGGGGCGCGCGGGCACGATCTCGCGGCGCTGCGCGGTCTCAACACCGCTGTCGTGCTGCGGGCGTTGCGGCAGGAGAGTCCCCAGACGGTGAGCGGGCTCACCGCTGCGACGGGGCTGTCCCGGCCGACGGTCGAGGCACTGGTGGAGGAGCTCGCCACGCAGGGCTGGATCGCCGAGACGGACGCGCCGGCCGTGGGGCGGGCTCCCGGGCGGCCCGCGCGGCGCTTCCGGTTCCGCGCCGAGGCGGGGCACGTGGTCGGTGTCGACATCGGCCTGAAGAAGCTCGTGCTGCTGCTCTCCCGGCTCGACGGCGAGGTCGTCGCCCGGCGGCGGGAGGAGTTCCCCGCCGAGTTGACGGGGACCGAGCGAATCGCGCTGCTGCGCTCCCGGCTGCGCCGCTTCCTCGCGGACGAGGGGCTCGGCCCCGACGACGTGTGGTCGGTGGGCGTCGGCGTGCCGGGCATGGTCGACGAGACCGGGCGGATCCGTTCGGTGATCGTCCCCGACTGGACCGATCTGGATCTCGCGCGCCGGCTCGCGGACACCGTGCCCTGCCGTGTCCTCGTCGAGAACGACGTCAATCTGGCGGTGCTCGCCGAGCACTGGCGCGGTGCGGCGACGCTCGCCGACGACGTGGCGTGCGTCCTCGTCGGGCATCGCATCTCGTGCGGCCTGATGATCGACGGGCGGCTGCACCGCGGGCGGCGCGGCGGCGCGGGCGAGCTCGGCATCCTGCCCCAACTGGGCCTGGACGAGGCGGAGAAGGCCCTCGCCTGGGACGGCGAGCGGCGGCCCGGCGAGTCGGGGACGGACGCGCTGGCCCGAGCCGTCCTCGCGGGTGACGCCGGCGCGCTCGCCGTCCTCGACCGCTATCTGGCCGGTGTCGCGCCCGGCATCGCCGCCCTGGTGCTCGCCCTCGACCCCGAACTCCTGGTCCTGTCCGGCGCGTTGGCGCCGATCGGCGACCCGCTCGGCCCGCTGCTCACCGAGCACCTGCGGCCGCTGACCCTGCACGTGCCCCGGATCGCGGTCAGCACGCTGGGCCGCGAGAGCGTGGCGCTCGGCGCGGTGCGCCGCGCCCTGGACGCGGTCGAGTCCCGCCTCCCGGACCGGGCGGGCCCGTCCCGCCCGCCCCTGCCCTGACCCACCCCGCCCCTTCGACCGACCGGAGACGCGTATGCGCAGGAGAACATTCCTCGCCGCCGCACTGGCGACGACCCCGCTCGCCGCCGGATGCAGCACCGACTCGGGTTCCACGACCGCCGGTTCACGCGGCCGCACGACCCTTGCGTACGGCATCTGGGATCCCGCGCAGGTCCCGGGGATGCAGCAGATCATCAAGGCCTTCGAGCGCGCGAACCCGGACATCTCCGTGGAGATCCAGCTCACGCCCTGGTCGTCGTACTGGACGACGCTGCGCACGGCGATGCGCGGCGGCACGGCCCCGGACGTGTTCTGGATGAACGCCGTCAACATCCAGCTGTACGCGTCCAACGGCGTCCTCGAACCCCTGAGCTCGCACATCCGGCAGGACCGCACACCGGTCGGCAGGCATCCGAAGGCGCTGCGCGACATCTACGCGTACGACGGCAGGCAGTACGGACTGCCGAAGGACTTCGACACGGTCGGGCTCTGGTACAACAAGGCCCTCTTCGACAAGGCGGGCGTCCCGTACCCCGACGAGAGCTGGACCTGGGACGACGTCAGGGACGCCGCGCACGAGCTGACCGATCCACGGACCCGGGTCTACGGCATCGCCGCCGAGATGGACCGGCAGACGAAGTTCTATCCGACGATCTTCGGCGCGGGCGGCCAGGTGCTGCGCGAGGGACGGTCCGGGTTCGCGGACGAGCGGGCCATCGAGGGGCTCCGCTTCTGGACGGACCTCGTCGACCGGGGCTGGTCGCCGCCGCAGAGCGCCATGTCGGAGGTGCGGGCACGCAATCTGTACCTCTCCGAGCAGGTGGCGATGAACTACGACCTGTCGGCGATGGCGTCGTTCATGTACGGCACGCCCGCCATCAAGGACCACGGCGGTGTCGCCGTGCTGCCGAAGGGCCGCGAGCGGGCCACCGTCATCCACGGCCTCGCCAACGTCATCAGCGCCAAGTCCCGCAAGAAGCAGGCGGCCTGGAAGTTCGTCGACTTCATGGCGCGGCACGAGGCCGCCGAGATCCAGGCGAAGGGCGGCGTGACGATCTCCTCGTACGCGGGAACGCAGGACGCCTGGCTGAAGTCGATGCCGGAGTTCGACCTCCAGGTCTTCATCGACATGCTCGACGACGCGGCCCCGTACCCGAGTTCACGGAACACCGCCGTGTGGGAGGACCTCGAGTACCTGCTGCTCGGGGCGCCGTTCAGCGGCAAGGGAGGCGTGGAGCGCGCGGCGCGCACGCTGGCGGAGCAGATGGACCGGGCGCTCGACGAGGAGGAGAACTGATGGCCGTGTTCCCGTCGACGGCCGCCGCAGAGGCGGAGGGCCGGATCAGGAAACCCCGTACGAGGGCCGGCCGCGACGACGCGACGCGCGGCCCCAACTCCCGCACGCAGAAGGCGGCGTACGTCTTCATCGCGCCGATCGGTCTCGGGTTCCTGGTGTTCTACATCTGGCCGATGATCCAGACGTTCGGCTACAGCTTCACCGACTTCGGCCCGTTCGGCGGCAACACCTGGATCGGCGGTGACAACTACGCGCGCGTCCTCCAGGACGTCACGGTGTGGCGCGCGATCGGCAACACGCTCCTGTACGGGGCGATCGGCCTGGTCACGCTGCCGCTGTCGATCGCGGTGGCGGCGCTTTTGAACCGGCGGGGGCTGCGCGGCGTCGGGGTGTACCGGGCGCTCTACTTCATCCCGTTCGTGACACTGCCGGTCGCGGTCGGCCTGGTCTGGAACTGGCTCTACAACGGCAACTTCGGCCTTCTGAACGAGGTGTTGTCGTGGTTCGGGATGTCACGCCACTTCTGGGCGTCGGACCCCTCGTCCGCGCTGTGGGCGATCGGCCTGGTCGCCGTGTGGCAGAGCGTCGGCTACTACTTGATCATCTTCATCGCGGGGATCAAGGGCATTCCGCAGGACTACTACGAGGCGGCCGAGCTGGACGGCGCGGGACCGGTGCGCCGCTTCTTCACCATCACGCTGCCGCTGCTGAGTCCGAGCATCTTCTTCGCGGCGGTCATCTGCGTGATCAACTCGCTCCAGATGTTCGACCTGATCTACGTGATGATGAGCCCCACGAACCCGGCGCTCGGCTCCACGCAGTCCGTCGTGAGCCTCTTCTACCAGTGGGCGTTCCAGCAGAACAACCAGGGCGCGGCGGCCGCGCTCGCCTTTCTCCTGATGCTGTTGACCGCGGCCCTGACGTTCCTTCAGTTCCGGCTCCAGAAGAGGTGGGTGCACTATGCGTGACCGGCTGACGCGTCGGGTGGACGGCGGCTCCGTCGCCACGCACGTCCTCCTTTCGCTGGGCGCGCTCGTGATGGTCTTCCCGTTCCTGTGGCAGTTGCTCACGGCGCTCAAGACGCTTCCCGAGGCCGTGCACGTACCGACGACGCTCTTCCCCGAGCGGTGGAACTGGGCCTCCTTCAAAGAGGTGTTCACAGCCCTGCCGTACGGGGAGATGCTCGGCAACAGCGTCATCAACACGGTCGGCCGGACCCTGGGCCAGCTGGTGTTCTGCTCGCTGGCGGCGTACGCGTTCGCACGGATGCGGTTCCGTGGCAAGGACGTGCTGTTCGCCCTGTTCCTGTCCGTGCTGCTCGTGCCGTCGTCGCTGCTGATCCTGCCGCAGTACGACATCATCCAGCGGCTCGGCCTCCTGAACACGGCCCCCGCGCTGTTCCTGCCGGGCATGTTCAGCGCGTTCGGGACCTTCATGCTGCGGCAGTTCTTCCTCTCGCTGCCACGGGAGCTGGAGGAGGCGGCACGGATCGACGGCGCGGGCCCGTTCCGGATCTTCTGGTCGATCATGCTGCCGCTGATCCGTCCCGCGCTCGCCGCTCTCGCGGTGATCACGGCGATGTGGTCGTGGAACGACCTGCTGTGGCCGCTGGTCGTGAACACCGATCCGGCGAAGATGCCGATCAGTGCCGGGCTGACCTCCCTGGAGGGCCAGTTCGAGACCGACTACCCCGTGATGATGGCCGGTTCACTGATCGCGAGCCTGCCGATGATCGTCCTCTATCTCTTCCTCCAACGGCACTTCGTGCAGGGCATCGCCCAGAGCGGCACGAAGGGCTGACCCGATTCCGGCAGCACCCGAACAGCAGGGAAGGACCTCCATGGCACGCCTCGACGTGGGCCTGATCGGCGCCGGCGGCATCGCCCGCGCGCATCTGCCCGCCTGGACAGCCCTGGGCGCACGCGTCACGATCCTGTCCACCGACGGCCACGCGGAACAGCTGGCCGCCCAGTACGCCGCGTCCGGTGTCACAGCCGTGCACAGCCTCACCGAACTCCTGGACCGCTGCACGGTCGTCGACGTGTGCACCCCGACGTTCACGCACCGGGACCTCGCCCTCGACGCGATCGCCGCGGGCAAGCACGTCGTCTGCGAGAAGCCGCTGGCCCTGACGGCCGCCGAGGCCCAGGAGATGACGGACGCGGCGCGGGCGGCGGGCGTGCTGCTCTTCCCCGCGCATGTCGTGCGCTACTTCCCGGCGTACGCGGCGCTCGCCGCGCACGTGGCGCGGGGTGAGCTCGGCGCCCCGGCCGTGCTCCGCTTCACGCGCTCCGGCTGCTTCCCGGTGTGGGCGCCGTGGTTCTCGGACCCGGCCCTGTCGGGCGGCATCCTGGTCGACCAGATGATCCACGACTTCGACTTCGCGCGGCTGCTCGCCGGGGAGGTCGTCCGCGTCCACGCCCGGCTGCGCGGGAAGCAGGAACCCGGCGCGGTCGCCGGTGACGTGGCGACGGGCACGGCGGTGCTCACGCACGCCTCCGGCGCGGTCAGCCACGTGCTCGGGGTGTGGGGGCTGCCCGATCTCCCGTTCCGTACGACGTTCCGGGTCGCGGGCCCCGGCGGCATCCTGGAGCACGACTCGACCGACCGTCCGGGCTTTCGTGTACTGGCCCAGGGCAGCCGCCCGCTCGGCGAGGGCATCCCCCGCAGCCCGATGACGGAGAGCCCCTACCTCACGGAGCTGCGGGACTTCGCGACGGCCGTCGCGGGCGGGCCCGCGCCCCGGGTGTCGGCGCGCGACGGCGTCGAGGCCGTCCGCGTCGCGCAGGCCGCCGCCGAGTCGGCCCGCACCGGCGAACCCGTCGAACTCAAGGTTACCGAGGAGGCCGGACTGTGAAGGTCGGAGTGCTGTCGTTCGCCCATGTGCACGCGGGAGGATTCGCGCGGCTGCTCGCCTCGATGGACGGCGTGGAGGTCCTCGCGGCCGACCCGGACACGGATCTGGCGGCGCCGGGCGAGGTGCGCGGCAAGGACTTCGCCGCCCAGCTCGGCGTGAACTACGTCGACACGTACGAGGAGTTGTTCGCCTGGGGCCCCGACAAGGTGGTCGTCTGCTCCGAGAACGTCCGGCACCGCGCGCTGGTGGAGCTCGCCGCGTCGCACGGCGCCGACGTGCTCTGCGAGAAGCCCCTCGCGACGACGGCCGAGGACGGCGCGGCGATGGTCGCGGCGTGCCGGGCGGCCGGGGTGCGGCTCGCCGTGGCGCATCCGGTGCGGTTCAGTCCGGCGTATCTCGCGGTGCGCGACGCGGTGCGGTCCGGTACGACGGGCGAGGTCCTCACCGTGTCCGGCGCCAACAACGGCTACATGCCGGGCGCCCGGCGCCGCTGGTTCGTCGACCCCGATCTCGCGGGCGGCGGCGCCCTGATGGACCACACCGTGCACCTCGCGGACCTGCTCGACGACCTCTTCGACGGGGCCCCGGCGACGGACGTGTACGCGCAGACCAACAACATCCTGTACGAGGCCGACGGCGAGGTCCCCGTCGAGACGGCGGGCCTGCTCACCCTCACGTACGCGAACGGGGCCGTCGCCACGATCGACTGCTCCTGGAGCCAGCCTCGCCACCACCCGGCGTGGGGCGGCCTGTCGATGCAGGTCGTCGGGGAGCGGGCGACGCTGGAGATGGACGCCTTCGACCAGAAGGTCCACGGCTTCAGCGAGACGTCCCGCTCCGGCGTCGAACTCCCCTACGGGGTCGATCTGGATGCCCTGATGCTGCGGGAGTTCCTGTTCCCGGGTGCGGGGACCGGGGCGATCGGCGTGACGGACGGCGAGGCCGCGCTGCGGTCGCTGCGGATCGTGACAGCGGCGTACGAATCGGCACGGACGGGACGGACGGTGACCCTGAACCAGCACTGACAGCGCTGATCGCACTCACCGCTTCGGCTCTCTGCGCACGGCTCGCATACCTTCTCGGTATGCGCAGAAGTGAGCTGACGGGTGCGGACGGCGGCTGGGCGGGCCTGGAGCTGGAGGTCTCGGACCGTCCGCGCCCCGGCCTGTGCCCGTACGTCGCCGAGGGCGGGCGTCTGCTGCTGCGCCGCGGGGACGGAGCCCCCGTACTGCTCGCCCGCGTCGAGGACGGGGATCAGGGGGTGGACTTCCTGCGCACCGGCGGCTTCCGCTCACCGCTGCCCCCGTTGCGCGCGGACGAGGCGCGCCGCGTCCCGGGGAGCGCGGGGTGGGCGCACCGGTTCGCGGAGGCGCTGAACCGGTCGCCCGACTCGCCGGTGCACGACGGGCGGTGGGCCCTCTGGGACGCGTCCCCGTTCCAGCGGTGGAAGCCGGCGTCGATGGACTCGGCGGAGTACTGGCGTGAGTTGCTCGTCGAGGGCGACCCCGACGGCTACGTGGACTGGTTCGTGCACAACGGATCGTGGGAGGTGCTGCCGCTGCGGGCCTGGCCGGAGGCGTCGGACGCCCGCGTGAAGGCGTACCGGAGACAGGTCCGCGAGGGGGTGCTGCCGCCCGTGCTGCTGTGGTGGTGCAGCGGCCTCGACACGCATGTCGTCCTGGACGGGCACGCCCGCCTGGCCGCCGCCCTCGCGGAGGACACCGCGCCGCCCCTGCTGGAACTGGTACGCCTCGCCCCGGCCGACGACGTGGCGGCGGACACGGCCGCCGCCGTCGCCGCGTACGAGCGAGAACTCGACAGGTTCGCGACGCTGCGTGTGACACGAGGGACGCATGTTCCGGACGGCGCCGCGCTCGCCGGTCCCGTGCTCGCCCGCGACCTGGGCCGGGCCCGCACCGGCCACCGCCCCTCCTGGGCCTGGCCGTTGCCCGGCAGAGTGGCCGAATGGCAGCGGGTGGCGCGGGAGTCGGACGCCGGATGGGCCGACCGCGTGACATGAGACCCGGGCGCGTACGGCAGGATGGCCCGGCGCGCACGGAACGGCCCCGCGAGGCGGTCGTCGGTCGGCGCGCCGGTCCGATCCCCGAGCAAGCAGGTATTACGTGACGAAACATCACATATCCGTTCCCACCGCTGTGTTGTGCTCGCGCGCGGGAGGTGTCCGGTGACCCGAGGCCTCGAACTCCACGACCTGATCGTCGCCGGCATCGCGCTGCTCGCGGGCCTCCTCGCCGGGCTGCTGCTGCGGGCGGTGCTGCGCTGGCTCGGTGTCCGGGCCGGGCAGACGCGGTGGGGCGGGGACGATGTGATCGTCGACGCGCTGCGCACCCTCGTGCCGTGGGCCGCGATGGCCGCGGGCGCGGCCGTGGCGGCGACGGCGCTGCCGCTGACCGCGCGCACGGGACGCACGGTGAACATGACGCTGACCGCGTTCCTCATCGTCTCGGCGACGCTGACGGCGGCCCGGGTCATCACCGGGCTGGTGCGCTCGGTCGCGCAGTCGAGGGCCGCGGTCGCGGGCTCGGCGACGATCTTCGTGAACATCACGCGGGTCGTGGTGCTCGCGATGGGCTTCCTCGTCGTGCTCCAGACCCTCGGGATCTCCATCGCGCCGCTGCTCACGGCCCTCGGTGTGGGCGGTCTCGCGGTGGCCCTCGCGCTCCAGGACACCCTCGCGAACCTCTTCGCGGGCGTGCACATCCTCGCGTCGAAGACGGTGCAGCCGGGCGACTACATCCGGCTCAGCAGCGGCGAGGAGGGCTATGTCGTCGACATCAACTGGCGCAACACGGTGGTGCGCCAGCTCTCCAACAACCTCGTGATCATCCCGAACACGCAGCTCTCCGGCACGAACATGACGAACTTCAGCCGGCCCGAGCAGGAGATGACCCTGACCGTGCAGGTGGGCGTCGGCTACGACAGCGACCTCGAGCACGTCGAGCGCGTGACGATCGAGGTCGTCGAGGAGGTCATGAAGGGCGTCGAGGGCGCGGTCCCCGAGCACGAACCTGCCGTCCGCTTCCACACGTTCGGCGACTCCCGGATCAGCTTCACGGTGATCCTGGGCGTCGGTGAGTTCAGCGACCAGTACCGGATCAAGCACGAGTTCATCAAGCGTCTGCACCTGCGCTTCCGCACCGAGGGCATCCGGATCCCGTCGCCGGCCCGCACGGTGGCCCTGTCCCCGGGCAGCGCGCAGATCGTGATCCCGCATCAGCGGGACGCGTCGACCGCCGTGGACGCGTCGATCATGCAGAAGCCCGAGGTGCACTGATCACGAGCTCGCCGATGACCCGGGTCGCCGTCTCCGCCATGAACGGGTTCGACGTCCGGTAGTAGTCGAGCTCGTGCGCCGCGATGGTCAGGGCCCAGCCGCGTCCGCGGGCCCAGGTGTCCGCGTCGGGGGCGAGAGCGGTACGGAAGGTCTCCCGCCCCCGCGCGTCCAGGACGTACCAGGCGGCGATCAGGTCGACGGCCGGGTCGCCCAGGCCCATGCAGCCGAAGTCGATGACGGCGCTGAGCCGTCCGCCGTCCACGAGGACGTTGCCGGGCTGTAGGTCGCCGTGCAGCCAGACGGCGGGCTCCGGCCCGCGCGGGGCGCGCACGGCGGCGTCCCAGACGGCCAGGGCGCCGTCGGCGTCGATCACGTCGGCGAGCCGCCCGAGCACCGCGCGGGTGTCCGCGTCCCGTTCGGTGAGGGGCGGCCCCGGTAGGCCTCGGGCGCCCCGGCCGGGTCGATGCTCCTGACCGCCGCGACGAACGCCGCCAGGTCCTCGCCGAGCGCCTCCGGCTGCTTCTGCTCCCCACGACCGGGATCGCGCCGGGCAGCCAGCGGTACACGGCCCACGGCCAGGGAAGCCGTGCGCCGGGCGGCCCTCCGCCACCGGCTCGGGCACGGGGACCGGCAGCCGCCGCGCCAGGACCGGCATCCAGCGCAGCTCCCGCGCCAGGTCGGACACCGCTCCGCGGATCCGCGGCAGCCGGATCACATGCTCGTCGCCGAGGCGGAACAGCACGTTCTGGGTGCCGTGCGAGTCGACGTACCGCAGGGGCCGTCCCGCCCACCGCGGGAACGCGTCGTCGACCAGCCGGCGCACGAGCCCCTCGTCGATGTCGGCTTCGTCCTGGTGCAGCTTGCGTACGGCCATGGGGGCCTTTCAGGGGGTCGGCGGACGGCGTCGCGCGAGCCTAACGGCCTCGGGCCCGGTGCGCCGACCGGTTTTCCCGGACGCCGAGTAGGGTGCGCGTCGTGCTGGAAGATCGACGACACACACGACATCCGCGGACCTCCGACCCTCTCGACTTCGACGCGAAGGGAGGATCAGCATGAAGCTGACCCTGCTCGGCGGCGGCGGTTTCCGCGTGCCGCTGGTGTACGGGGCCCTGCTCACCGACCACGCGCCGGGTCGCGTCACCGAGGTCGCGCTGTACGACCTGGACGCCGGCCGGCTCGACGCGATCGCCCGGGTCCTCGCCGAACAGGCCGACGGCGTGCCCGACGCGCCGGCCGTGACGGTGACGACGGACCTCGACGAGGCGCTGCGCGGTGCGGACTTCGTGTTCTCGGCGATCCGGGTCGGCGGCCTGGAAGGGCGTGCGGCCGACGAGCGGATCGCGCTCGCCGAGGACGTCCTCGGGCAGGAGACGGTCGGCGCGGGCGGCCTCGCCTACGGCCTTCGCACGCTGCCGGTGGCGGAGGAGATCGCCCGCCGGGTGGCCGCCCTCGCCCCGGACGCCTGGTTCATCAACTTCACCAACCCGGCGGGCCTGGTCACCGAGGCGCTCGCGGAGCACCTGGGCGACCGGGTCATCGGCATCTGCGACTCCCCGGTCGGCCTCGGCAAGCGCGTCGCACGGGCCCTCGGCGCCGACCCGAAGGACGCGTGGATCGACTACGTGGGCCTCAACCACCTGGGCTGGCTGCGCGGGTTGCGGGTGCGGGGCCGCGACGAACTGCCCCGGCTGCTCGCCGACGACGCGCTGCTCGGCTCGTTCGAGGAGGGCAAGCTCTTCGGCGCCGACTGGCTGCGCGCGCTCGGCTCGGTCCCGAACGAGTACCTGCACTACTACTACTTCAACCGCGAGGCCGTACGCGCCTACCAGGAGGCCGAGTTCACGCGCGGCGCGTTCCTCCACGGCCAGCAGGCCCGCTTCTACGACCGGATGCGGGATCCGGCGGCGCCGCCCCTCACGACGTGGGACGCGACCCGGGCCGAGCGCGAGGCGACGTACATGGCGGAGAACCGGGAGGCGGCGGGCGCGGGTGACCGCGACGACGCGTCGCTGGCGGAGTCCGGCGGCTACGAGAAGGTCGCCCTCGACCTGATGCGGGCCATCGCCCGCGACGAGCGCGCCACGCTGATCCTCAACGTCCGCAACCGCACGACCCTTTCGGCGCTCGACGCGGACGCGGTCATCGAGGTGCCCTGCCTGGTCGACGCGAACGGCGCCCATCCGGTGACCGTCGACCCGTTGCCCGGACACGCCACGGGCCTGGTCACCGCGGTCAAGGCGGTGGAACGCGAGGTGCTGGCCGCGGCCCGCTCCGGCTCACGCGCGACGGCGGTGAAGGCGTTCGCGCTGCACCCGCTGGTCGACTCGGTGACGGTGGCCCGCCGCCTGGTCGACGCCTACACGGCGGCCCACCCGGGCCTCGCCTACCTGCGCTGAGAACGCCCGAAGGGCCCCGCCGAACTGCTTCGGCGGGGCCCTTCGGACAACCACGACTTCGAAAAGTCGGGACGACAGGATTTGAACCTGCGACCCCTTGACCCCCAGTCAAGTGCGCTACCAAGCTGCGCCACGTCCCGGTGTCGACTGCCTCGCGGTGTTCTGTCCGGCGGCGACAAGAAGAACAATACCCCAAGCTCACGGGTGGTTTGAAACGCGTTCCGCGATGCTCCGTCGCGGTGGGTGAGAATCGGGGGATGAGCACTTCGCGCAGCGCCGACCGCGACCGGGACGACGAGGGACGGGCCCGCAACGCCCGCCCCCGCGACGGCCTCGGCAGGCCCCTCCCCTACGGCACCCCCGGCGTCGAGCGGCAGCCCGAGGGCGTCGTGCGCACCCCGGCCGAGACGCTCGCCGAGGCCCAGTCGCTGCTCGACGCGGGCGCCCCTTCCACGCGCACGAGGTCTTCGAGGACGCGTGGAAGTCAGGCCCTGCGGCCGAGCGCGATCTGTGGCGCTCGCTGGCCCAGCTCGCGGTGGGGCTGACGCACGCGGCCCGCGGGAACACCACGGGCGGCCCGCGTCTGCTGCGCCGCGGCGCGGACGGCCTGACCCGGTGGGCGGGCGAGCCTCCGGCGGGGCTCGACGCGGCGGGGGTGGCGGCCTGGGCGAGAGCGCTGGCGGACGACGTCGAGGGGCGGGCGCGCCGGTGGACGCCGCGCGTTCGGCGCCGCGCCTGACGACGCGGCCCTGAGCCCGTCCTCGGAAAGGGGCGGTGTCACCGGTCCGGCCCCCGCCCGCATGCGCCGCACCGGCCGCGATGTGACCCTGCGAGGGTGACGACCACCGATACCGCCGCCCCGCAGCCCGCCGCAGAGGCGAGTGCCCCGCCGGTCCTCGACAAGCGGCGCCGCAACGTCGTCTTCGGGACGATCATGCTGGGCATGCTGCTGGCGGCCCTCGACCAGACGATCGTCGGTACGGCCCTGCCGACGATCGTCTCGGACCTGGGCGGCGCGGCGCACATGTCGTGGGTCGTCACGGCCTATCTGCTGGCGGAGACGGTCGCCACGGTGCTCGTCGGCAAGTTCGGCGACCTGTTCGGCCGCAAGGTCGTCTTCCAGCTCTCGGCGATCATCTTCATCACGGGGTCGTTCCTGTGCGGCCTGTCCACGAACATGACGCTGCTCATCATCTGGCGGGCGGTGCAGGGCATCGGCGCCGGCGGTCTGATGGTGACGTCGATGGCGCTGATCGCGGACGTCATCCCGCTGCGCGAGCGCGGCAAGTACCAGGGTGCGATCGGGGCCGTCTTCGGTGTGTCGACGGTCATCGGGCCGCTCCTGGGCGGGCTGTTCACGGACCACCTGACGTGGCGGTGGGCGTTCTACGTGAACGTGCCGATCGCGATCGTGGTCGTCATCGCCGCGGCCCGCACGATCCCCGTCGTGAAGTCGGCGGTGCGTCCGGTCATCGACTATCTCGGCATCGCGCTGGTCGCGGTCGGCGCGAGCGCGCTGATCCTGGCGACGAGTTGGGGCGGCAACGAGTACGCGTGGACGTCCGGCGTCATCATCGGCCTGTTCGCGGGCGGCATCGTGGCGCTCGGCCTGTTCGCCTGGGTGGAGACGCGGGCGGCGCAGCCCATGCTGCCCATGCGGCTGTTCGCGAACCCGGTGTTCACGGTCTGTTCGGTCCTGAGCTTCATCGTGGGCTTCGCGATGCTGGGCGCGATGACGTTCCTGCCGACGTACTTGCAGTACGTGGACGGCGACTCGGCGACGATCTCCGGGGTGCGCACACTGCCCATGGTGATCGGTCTGCTGATCGCGTCGATCTTCTCCGGCAACGTGGTCAGCAAGACCGGCAGGTACCGGATCTTCCCGATCGTCGGCTCGCTCGTGATGGCGCTCGGCCTCTATCTGCTGTCGCTGATGGGGAGTTCGACGAGCGCCTGGCTCGAATCGATCTACATGTTCGTGCTCGGCCTCGGTATCGGCCTGTGCATGCAGGTCCTCACGATCGCCGTGCAGAACACCGTCGAGTACGTGGACCTGGGCACGGCGACGTCCGGTGTGACGTTCTTCCGTACGCTCGGCAGCTCGTTCGGCACGGCCGTGTTCGGGACGATCTACGCCAACTCGCTGAAGCCCAATCTGACGCAGGGCGTGGAGGAGGCGGCGCGGGCCGGCACCGGGATCGATCCGGCGGCGCTCGCCAAGGCCGCGCAGAGTCCCCAGGGGCTGCACGCGCTGCCGGAAGCCGCGCGCGAGCCGATCGTCGCGGGGTACGCGGACTCGCTGCACACGGTGTTCCTGTGGACCGTCCCCGTCGCGCTCATCGGGTTCGTCGTGGCGCTGTTCCTCAAGCAGGTGCAGCTGCGCGACACGGCGCGGGCCGGGTCGTCGGACATGGGCGAGGGGTTCGCGCAGCCGTCGACCGGCGACTCGGCGCACCTGCTGGAGCGGGCCGTGGGCACCATCGTGCAGAGCACGAGCATGGACACGGCGCGGCGCATCCTGACCACGTCGGACACCCGGCTCGACATCGCGGGCGCGTGGGCGGTGATGCAGGTGGAGTTCTTCACGCGGATGGTCGGTCACGCGAGCCTCGGCATGATCGCGGCGCGGCGCAGGCTGCCGCCGGAGGTGCTCGTGCCGGTCTTCCAGCGGATGGTCGACGAGGGTTATCTGACGCGTACGGGCTCGTACTTCGCGCACACGGAGGCCGGCAGGCGGGAGGCCGCCGTGCTCACGCAGGCGTGGGGCGACTGGCTGAGCGAGCGGGTCGAGGAGGACCTGGGGCGGCCGCCGGCCGCAGATCTGCGGGCGGCGGTCGACACCATCGCGAAGCGGCTGCTCGCCGAGGATCTGGCGCAGGGGCTGCCCCAGCACGTGGACGCGGACAAGACGCTCGCCGCGTCGTAGTCAGCGCAGGAGCAGTTGCAGACCGCCCACGACCGTCGCGGCGATGACGAGTTGCTCGAACAGGCGCTGGTTGATGCGGTGCACCGCCCACTTGCCGAGGAGCGCGCCCGGCACGACGAACGCGACGAGCGCCGCGTCAAGCAGCAGTGAGTGGGCGTCGATGAGGCCGAGGCCCACGCTGAAGGGCACCTTCGCCGAGTTCACTATGAGGAAGAACCAGGCGGAGGTGCCGAGGAAGCCCAGCTTCCGGAAGCCGGCGGAGAGCAGGTACATCGACATCACGGGGCCGCCCGCGTTCGCGACCATGGTGGTGAAGCCGCCGAGCACTCCGTACGAGCGGGCTGTGACGCGGCCCGTGCGGGGCCCCTCGTCGTCCGTCTCAGGTGCCTGCGCCTTCCTGCGGCGCCAGATCGTGACGCCCGCCATCAGGAGCAGGATCGCGCCGATGGAGGTGCGCACGGACCCGTCGTCGGCGAAGGCGAGGAAGACCGTGCCGAGCACCACTCCCCCGGCGACGGCGGGGAACAGCCGCCAGAGCGTGGGCCAGTGGGCGTGCCGCCGGTACGTCAGGACGGCGAGGACGTCGCCGCAGATGAGGATCGGCAGCAGCACACCGGTCGAGGCGCGCGCGGGCAGGATCGCGGCGAAGATCGCGAGGCTGACCGTGTTGGCGCCGCTGACGGCGGTCTTGGAGAAGCCGACGAGCAGCGCGGCGGCGGCGAGAGCGGTGAACTCCCAGGGGGTGACCCCGAATATGTCATGCATGGCGGAGACCGATGCTAGACCCATCTATCTGCCGCGTGTCAGGGTCACCCCATGGTGATACGCGTTACTGCCCGGCGTACGTGGCCCGCAGTTCGCGCTTGAGGATCTTCATGCTCGGGCCGAGCGGGAGCGCGTCGGTGATCTCGACGCGCCGCGGGTACTTGTGCTTGGCCAGGTGCTCCTTGGACCAGGCGGTGACCTCGGCGGCGTCGAGGACGGCGCCGGGCTTCGGGACGAGGACCGCGCAGACCTCCTCGCCGTGCACGTCGTCGGGCAGGCCGATGACGGCGGCGTGGCCGATCCCGGGGTGCCGCATCAGGACCTCCTCCACCTCGCGCGGGTAGACGTTGTAGCCGCCGCGGATGATGACGTCCTTCTTGCGGTCGACGATGCGCAGATAGCCGTCCTCGTCCTTGGTGCCGAGGTCGCCCGTCCGGAACCAGCCCTGCACCAGGGCCTCTTCGGTGGCTTCGGGGCGCCCCAGGTAGCCGGAGAACACGCAGTGGCCCCGGACGACGATCTCGCCGAGCTCGCCGGTGGGCAGCAGCTCGATGCGGTCCTCGACCTCGGGGCGGGCGACCTCGACGTCGACGCCCCAGATGGAATGGCCGATGGTGCCGGGCCGCGCGCCGTACCAGGGCTGGTTGACGGAGGCGACGGGCGAGGTCTCGCTGAGGCCGTAGCCCTCGTAGATGGTCGCGCCGAAGAGCGCTTCGAAGCGTTCGAGGACGGCGACGGGCAGCGACGCGCCGCCGGAGACCGCGACGCGCAGCCGCGGCAGGGCGGCGGCCTTCTCGCCGGCCGTGAGGAGGTGGACGTACATGGTGGGCACACCGTGGAAGACGGTGACGTTCTCGCCGACCATCAGGTCGATGGCCTTGGCGGCGTCGAAGCGGGGCATCAGGACGAGCGTCTTGCCCGCGCGCCAGATGGCGTTCAGGGACGCGGTCTGGCCGAAGGCGTGGAAGAGCGGGAGGGCGCCGAGGACGGTGTCGTCGGGGCTGTACTCGTTGCAGTCGAAGGCGTCGACGGTCGCGTTCATCACGAGGTTGAGGTGGCTGAGCACGGCGCCCTTGGGGACGCCGGTGGTGCCGCTCGTGTAGAAGACGACGGCCGGGTCGTCGGCGTCGCGGGTGGCGTATGTGGGGATCGGCTCGGCGGCGTCGGTGAGCTTCTCCAACTCGCCCTCCGCGCCCAGCAGGACGGTGCGGATGCCGACGGCGGCGGCCGCGGCCTCGCCTGCCGCGGCCTGCGCCGGGTGGCACAGCAGCAGGGTCGCGCCGCTGTCCCTGAGGACGTGCTCGACCTCCTGAGCGGACAGGAGCAGGTGTACGGGGACCACGGCGGCGCCCGCCGCGAGCGCGGCGTAGTAGGCGCGCGGGAACTCGGCGGTGTTGGGCGCCATGAGGGCGACCTTCTGCCCCGGTCGGACGCCGAGGCCGGCGAGGGCGGCGGCCTGCTTGCGGGCGCGCAGCCACAACTCGGCGAAGGTGTAGCGCTGGTCGCCCTCGACGAGACCGATCTTGTCGGGGTGGCGTCGGGCGGACTCGGCGAGGATCGCGGCGAGGGACAGGGTTGCCATGGGGTGGTGCTCCGTTCCGTACTGACTGCTGGTGCGGCGTTGGACCAGGTCTGCGGGGGCCGTGCTGTGAACTAGCGGGCGCCGCCGTTCACGTACAGGGTCTGGCCGCTGACGTAGGAGGCGTCGTCGCTGGCGAGGAAGGCGACGACGGACGCGATGTCCTCGGGCTGTCCGACCCGGCCGAGCGGGGTGCGTTCGGCGGCGAGCCTCTGGTGCTCGTCGGCGGAGGAGCCGACGCGCTCGGCGGTGGCGGCGGTCATGGCGGTGGCGATGTACCCGGGTGCCACGGCGTTGACGTTGATGTTGAAGCGGCCCAGTTCGATGGCGAGGGTCGCGGTGAAGCCCTGGATGCCGGCCTTGGCGGCGGCGTAGTTGGCCTGGCCGCGGTTGCCGAGGGCGGAGCGCGAGGAGAGCGAGACGATCTTGCCGTACTTCGCCCGCGCCATGTACTTCTGCGCGGCCTGCGAGCAGGTGTAGACCGAGTTGAGGTTGACGTTGATGACCGCGTCCCAGTCGGATCTGGGCATCTTGAAGAACATGCCGTCGCGGGTGATGCCCGCGTTGTTGACGAGGATGTGCAGGCCGCCGAGGTCCTCGTGGATCCGCGCGAAGGTCGCCAAGACGGCTTCCTGGTCGGTGACGTCGCAGCCGTAGCCGCGGGCGGTGCCGCCCTTCGCCCCGATGGCGTCGACGGTGGCCTGCGCGCGCTCGGCGGTGAGGTCGACGACGGCGACGGCGGCGCCCTCCTCGGCGAGGCGCTGCGCGGTGGCGGCGCCGATGCCCTGGGCTGCTCCGGTGACGACGGCGACGCGGCCGGTGAACCTGCTCATGGGTGCGTGATGTCCTTTGCTGGTGAGGGGAGTTCAGGCGCGCTCGACGAGGACGGCGCTGCCCTGGCCGACGCCGACGCACATGGTGGCGAGGCCGCGGGCGGCGCCGGTGCGGCGCAGGCGGTGCAGGAGCGTGGTGAGGATGCGGGCGCCGGAGCAGCCCAGCGGGTGGCCGAGCGCGATGGCGCCACCGGTCGGGTTGACCAGGTCGGGGTCGACGCCGAGGGCGTCGACGCAGGCGAGCGCCTGGGCGGCGAACGCCTCGTTGAACTCGGCCTCCGCGATGTCGGCGACGGACCAGCCGACGCGGGCGAGGGCCTTCTGTGTGGCGGGCACGGGTCCGATGCCCATGACGTCGGGGTGCACGCCGGCCGAGGCGCCGGCGACATAGCGGCCGAGGGAGACGAGGCCGAACTCCTCCAGGGCGTCCTCGCTGACAAGGAGCAGGCCCGCGGCGCCGTCGTTCATCGGCGAGGCGTTGCCCGCGGTGACCGAACCGCCCTTGCGGAACACGGGCTTGAGGCCGCCGAGCTTGTCGAGGGAGGTGTCGGGGCGGATGCACTCGTCGGCCTCGACGACGACGCCGTCGGGCCGGGTCACCGGGAGGATCTCGGCGTCGAAGAGTCCGTCCTTGCGGGCGGTGGCGGCCCGCTGGTGGCTGCGCAGCGCGAAGGCGTCCTGGCGCTCGCGGGAGATGCCGTGGCGGTCGGCGACCTCCTCGGCCGTCTCGCCCATCGCGAGGACGCCGTGCAGTTCCTTCATCCTCGGGTGGGTCAGCCGCCAGCCGAGGCGGGTGTCGTACGTCTGCATCGTGTGCGGCAGCGCCTCGTCGGGGCGGGGCAGCACGAAGGGGGCGCGGCTCATGGACTCGGAGCCGCCCGCGAGGGCGACGTCGGCCTCGCCGGCCGCGATGGTGCGGGCGGCGAGGGTCACGGCTTCGAGGCCGGAGGCGCAGAGCCGGTTCACGGTGGCGCCGGGCACGGACTCGGGCAGGCCCGCGAGCAGGGCGGCCATCCGCGCGACGTTGCGGTTGTCCTCGCCGGCCTGGTTCGCGGCGCCCCAGTAGACGTCGTCGACGCGGGCCGGGTCGAGCGCGGGCACGTCGGCGATCAGGCCGCGGATCACCGTCGCGGCGAGATCGTCGGGGCGTACGGAGGAGAGCGCGCCGCGCAGCTTCCCGATCGGGGTGCGGCGGGCGGCGGCGAAGTGGACGGGACGCACGTGCGGCTCCAGGCTCCGGGGACGACAACAAAATTAGCAGTGCTAGTTTTGGACTATAGACCCGCGCTTCGGCGCCTGGGAAGAGCCTCTGGGTGATCAAAGAGGGACATGACGCGATCAAAGAGGGACTGTCGGTTCCACATCTCAGGGTTGGCCCTGATGTCCCGCTCCCCCGGCCTGCCTACTGTGGAGATCCGGCACCGCTCCGCGGACGGCGTACGGGGGACCACGGGGGAAAACGGGGGAAACGACGTCGTCCAGCGGAGCGGACAGCCGGAACCTCTTGCTGTACGTCAGCCGCGCAGGTACGTGAGCACGGCCATGACCCGCCGGTGTTCCAGCAGGTCGGGCTCCAGGCGGAGCTTGCCGAAGATGTTGCGGACATGGGTCTCGACCGTCTTGCCGCCGATGACCAGTTTCTGCGCGATGGCCTCGTTCGAGCGGCCCTCGGCCATGAGGGACAGCACGTCCCGCTCACGGCCGGTGAGTTCGTCGAGGGGCCCGGGCGGGCGCGGCGCGTCCATCAGGCGGGCCACCACCTGCGGGTCGAGCACGGTCTCGCCCGCCGCCACCCGCTTCAGCGCGCCGCTCAGCTCGTCGATGTCGGCGACGCGTTCCTTGAGCAGGTAGCCGAAGCCCTCGGGCCGCTCGGCGAGCGCCTGGACCGTCGAGCTGCTCTCCACGTACTGGGACAGCAGCAGGACACCGGTGCCGGGGTGCCGCTCGCGCAGCACGGCCGCCGCGACCAGGCCCTCGTCGGTGTGGGTGGGCGGCATCCGGATGTCGAGGAGCACCACGTCGGGCGCGAGCTCGGCGACCAGGGCGAGGAGCGGTGCGGTGTCGGCGCACTCAGCGACCACGTCGACGCCCTCGTCGGTGAGCAGCCGCACGATCCCCTGCCGAAGGAGTGCCGAGTCCTCGGCCACGATCACCCGCACGGAAGCTCCGCCCTGATCCTGGTCCCGCCACCGGCGGGACTGTGTATGTGCAGTACGCCGTCGACGGCCGCGAGCCGGTCGGCGAGGCCGCGCAGGCCGGTGCCGCGCGCGGTGTCGGCGCCGCCGATGCCGTCGTCCACGGTCTCGACGACGAGCCGGCCGTCGAGATGCCGGGCCGAGACGCTGACGGCACGGGCCCGGGCGTGCTTGGCCGCGTTGGAGAGGGCCTCGCAGACGGTGAAGTACGCGGTGCTCTCGACCAGCGGGTCGTAGCGCCGGGGCTCGGCCGCGACGACGACGGGCAGCGCGGCCTCCTTCGCGAGGGCGCCGAGCGCGGCGGCGAGGCCGTCGCGGGTGAGGACGGCGGGGTGGATGCCCTGGGCGATGCCGCGCAGTTCGTCGATGGCCAGGCGCAGGCTCGACTCGGCCTCGTCGGCGGCCTCGCGCAGCGCGGGGTCCGGGTGGTCGGCGAGGCCGCGCTGCACCCGTCGTACGGACATCAGGGCGAAGACGAGGCGGGTCTGGGCGCCGTCGTGCAGGTCGCGCTCCAGGCGGCCGCGCTCGGCGTCGGCGGCCTGCACGATGCGGGTGGCGACGTCCTTGGCGCGGGTGCGCAGCCAGACGTTCTCCAGGGCGAGGCGGAGCGCGGCGGCGGTGGATTCGAGGAGTTCGGGGTCGTCGGCGAGGGCCGGGTCGTGGTGCAGCAGGGCGAGCTGCCGACCGTCGGAGGCGCGGACCGGGGTGCGTCCGGCGCCGTCGGCGGAGACCTCGCGGCCCGACCCGTCGACGTAGGCGCCCTTCTCCTCGCGCCACAGTCCGAGCCGCAGCGTCGGGTCGCCGAGGACGCGGACCAGTGCCTCGCGGACCTTGGACGGGTCGGGGTCGGTGCCGACGTCGATGACGAGACCGCTGACCTCGGCGCGTTGCAGGTGCATGCGCAGGAGGCCGCCGAGGAAGGCGAAGGGGACGGCGACCTGGGCCAGGTCGGACATCAGGTACACGGCCTGTTCGGCGAGCGAGCCGACCTCGCCGAACCACGGCACGACGTAGAAGAGCATGTCCCACATCAGGAACGCGACGGCGACGCCGATCCCGAACCAGGCCGGCAGCAGGGCCCTGCGGCGGGCGGCGGAGGCGTGCCGCCAGCGCTGCACGACGGCGACGGCCGCGACGGCGGAGATCACCCAGCCGATCGCGTGGTACACGGCGTCGAAGGTGTCGAACAGGCCGTGCCAGCCGGGGACGAAGAAGAGGTTGGGGCCGCAGGAGGCGCAGTCCAGATAGGTCGCGCCGGTGTCGGTCGCCGGGTCGAACAGGAGCGTGCGCACTAGACCGCCGACGGCGACGAGCCCGTACGCGAACTGGACGAGGCGGCGGGTGAGGACGGTGGTGAGGCGGCCCTCGGGGAACGAGAGCACGAGGTGCAGGAGCACCGCCATGTTCAGCGCTTCCCACCAGGCCCCGAAGGTGAAGAGGACCGGGATCGCGGTGCCCTGGAGGTTGCCGAGGAACCACGTGATGCCCTCGGCGACCATGAGGCGGCCGGTGTGGTTGGCGGGCCTGCGCTTCCAGGCCATGATCCCGGCGACCACGTACGCCCAGCCGACGGCGAGGTCGCGCACCAGGTCGGACGCGGACGCACCGCTGCGCGCGTACGCCCATGAACCGGCCGCACCCGATACGCCGGCGAGGGCCGCGGCCGCGGTCAGGCGCAGCCGAACCGCCCGCTTCCCCTGACTGTCCACGCGCCACACGTTAAGCCATTCGGGGGTGCGTGAGGTAAGCCGGTCAGGAGTGCGCGGGCCCGGGTACGGGCGGAGCGCGCACCGGCGCGCACGACCGCGGCGCGCACCACTGCCCCACCTTCTCGGGCGTCTCGTCCCTCGGCTCGGGCTCCCTGATCAGGGCGGGGACACGGCCTCGTCGATGTCGTGGGTGATGAACAGGACCGTCGTGCCGCGCTCGCGCCACGGTCCGCGGACCAGGTCCTCCAGGTCGGCGCGGGTCTGGGCGTCGACCGCCGCGAACGGCTCGTCCCTCAGGAGGACTTCGGGCTCGTACGCCAGTGCGCGTGCGATGGCGCCGCCGTGGCGGCGGGCAGGGCCACGGCGGCGAGGGCGGTGAGCGTACGGCGTGTGGAGCTCGTGGGATCCCCCTGGTGCTCAGCGCGAACACAGAGCACCCGCCCTGGGGGGTCACCACCCATGGTGAGCAGCACCATGGACACTCTTCACAGGCGGGGAACACGCCGTACGCCCGGCCGCGGCGCCCTGACCTGGCGTGCGGCTACGACGCGGTGGCGTCGTGCAGCGCGTCGACCTTCGTGACGAAGTCCTGGAGGTAGGGGTCGGCGATCTTGACGGGGCCCAGTTGGTGGTGTTCGGCCGGGTCGACCGTGATGCGGGCGGCGGTGTCGGCCTCGGAGTCCATCGCCTTGCGGGCCGCTTCCGCCGCGGCCCGGTCCTGGGCGGCGAGGGCCTTGAGCGCGGCGAGGCCGTGGCGCAGGGCCGCGCCCCAGTGCTCGGTGGCGGTCAGCCAGCGGTCGGCGTCGTGGAGGAAGAGCTGGTCGGGGACGCCGGCGCGCAGGACGGACGGGGTGCGTTCGATGGTGGTGGCCGTCGGGGCGAAGGAGCGGACCGCGGCTTCGGGGTCCGTGTCGTACGTCTTCCAGAAGGCGGTCAACTCGGCTGCGAGCAGCGGTGATTGGGGCTGCCACGGGGTCGAGCCGAAGGTGGGCGCCATGTGGTTCAGGTCGACGAAGACCTGGACGGCGTCGGCGACCCGCGCGTCGCCGCCCGCGAGGTGCAGGGCCGACTGGCGGGCGGAGCGGGTGCGGTCGTAGCCGCGGTCGTTCCACGCGAAGTCGGACATGGTGAACACGGCGAGCTTGCTGGCCGCTTCCTGGTTCATGGGGTTGGAGACGAGGCCGCTGAGGTTGTCGGAGAGGCCGGCCTCGCGCTTGTCGTAGGGGGCGAGGAGGAGGCGTCCCGCGGTGCGGCCGAAGTCGTTGACCGGGTAGTTGTCCCAGACGAAGACCTTGCGGCCGAACAGCTGGGAGGCCTGCCGCGCCTGGGAGTCGGTGATCTCCGGCGGGACGACGTCGGTGCCGGTCCACATCACTTCGACGGCCGGGTCGAGGTGGGCGCGGATCTCCTGCTTGTACGCGGTGTCGGTGAGGTCGCCGTACTCGGTGGGCACCATCTGGAGGGGGTTGGTGCCGTCGTGGGCGGCGACGAAGTCCCGCTGGACGGTGTTCAGGAGGCCGACCTGGGCCTGGGCGGCGGGACCGCGGCCGGGCGCGCCGAACGCCGTGGCGTCGCCCGCGCAGTTCCACTTCGTGTAGCTGATGTCGTCGAGCGGCACGGAGAAGGAGCGGACGCCCAGGTCGTACAGGGCCTGGAGCTTGGCGGTGAGGGCCCGCACGTCGGCCGGGTCCGAGTAGCAGATGGAGCCGCCGGGCGAGACGGCGAACGTGAAGCGGACGTGGTTGGCCGCGGCCCGGTCGACGAGGTCCGCGAGCTCCTTGAGCTTGTCGGCGGGGTACGGGTCGCGCCACTTGTCCCGGTGGTACGGGTCGTCCTTGGGCGCGTACACGTACGTGTTGGACTTGACCTCGCCGAGGAAGTCCATCTGGTCGAGGCGTTCGGCGGTGGTCCACGGCGGTCCGTAGAAGCCCTCGATGGACCCGCGCAGCCGCATCGACGGGAAGTCGGAGACCGAGGCCCCGGCGACGGCGTGCCGGGCGGTGATCAGTTGGCGCAGCGTCTGGGCCGCGTAGAACTGGCCGGTGGCGTCGGTGCCGCCGAGGGCGACGGTGCCGGGCGTGGCGCGCAGCGCGTAGCCCTCGGCGTGCGCGGGGACGTCGGTGCCGCGCAGGGCGCGGGCGAGGTCGGGGCGGGTGGCCGGGCCGAGCAGGACGGTGAGCGGGGCCCGGCCGGAGGCCTTCCGCGTCACCTCGACCCGCCGTACGCCGTGGTCCCTGAGGATCTCGGTGACGAGCGCGCGGGCCGCGGTGTCCGTGGTGTCGGCGACGACGAGCTCGACGCGGGCGGGGAGCGGGACGTCGGCGCCCGCGCGGGCGAGGTGCTGCGGGGTCGGCGAGACGGTCGGGAGGGCCTGCGGTTCCGGCGCGGCGGCGGCCGTGGCGTGGGGGACGGCGCCGAGCGAGGCGGCGAGGAGCAGGGCGGCGGCGGTCGCGGCCTTGAGGGTTCTTCGGGCGGGGGTCATGGGGCGCCTCCAGAGTGGGGTGGGGAGGTGGCGGTTCCGGTGGTTCAGGGGGCGGGCGCGGTCGAGCCGCGCTCCAGGAGGTGCGGGAGTGCGTCCTCGACCCGGCGGGCGGGGCCGCCGTCGAGGAGGGCGAGGAGTTCCGCCGCGGCCCGTCGCCCGAACGCCGCGGTGTCGCGGACGAGGGC
The DNA here is from genome assembly GCF_036967205.1 of Streptomyces sp. Q6. Classification (NCBI taxonomy): domain Bacteria; kingdom Bacillati; phylum Actinomycetota; class Actinomycetes; order Kitasatosporales; family Streptomycetaceae; genus Streptomyces; species Streptomyces citrinus. The sequence continues at coordinate 7,699,562 of NZ_CP146022.1, read as the reverse complement.
GGTGAGCGCGGGGTGGGTGGAGCGGCACAGCACCGAGTCGTCCCAGGCGACGAGGGACAGCCGGTCCGGTACGGGGATGCCGCGTCCGGCGGCGACGCCGAGGCCGGCGACGGCCAGGACGTCGTTGTCGTAGACGATCGCGGTGGGCGGGGTGGTGGCGTCGAGGACATCGCAGGTGGTCTTGGCGCCCTCGGTCTCGGAGTAGTCAGTGGTCAGGGAGTGGGCGTCGATGCCGCGCCGCGCGGCCTCGGTGCGCAGCGCGTCGACGCGGCGGCGGGTGTGCGCGAGGTCCGGCGGGCCCGCGATGTGGGCGATGCGGCGGTGGCCGAGCGCGTGGAGGCGGTCGACGACGCCGGCCATGGCGCGGGCGTCGTCGGCCCACAGGTTGGCGATACGGGGTGGCCCGTGCCGTCGTCGCCGGGGGAAGCGAGCCGATGACGACGGCCGGGAGTCCGAGCGCGTCCAGGAGGGGCAGGCGCGGGTCGGTGGCGCGCGGGTCGACGACGAGGACGCCGTCGACGCGGTGCTCGGCCCACCAGCGGCGGTAGGCGTCGCACTCGGCGTCGATGTCCTCGACGACCTGGAAGAGCAGTCCGAAGTGGCGCGGGGAGAGCGCTTCCTGGATGCCGGAGACGAGTTGGAGGAAGAACGACTCGACGCCGAGGGTGCCGGCGGGCCGGGCGAGCACGAGTCCGATGGTGGCGGGGCCCTCGCCGGACAGGGCGCGGGCGGCGGCGCTGGGCCGCCAGCCGAGCGCGTCGGCGACGCGCCGCACCCGGGCGCGGGTGGCTTCGGAGACACCGGGCCTGCCGTTGAGCGCGAAGGAGACGGCGCTCTCGGAGACGCCGGCCTGCCGGGCGATGTCCTTGATGGTGGGGCGTCCGACCGGACCGCGGGGCACGAGGGACCTCCTGCCGAAACCTGGCGCAACCACTTGAGTGCAGAGCACACTAAAGCGCTGTAGCTGGTTCGACAAGAGGGCACGCGGGCGGTCGATTCCCTTGCTGTGAGGCCCTGTTGACGGGCCGCTTCAGGGTGGCTCACGATCGTCGCGGGCCCACCGGTCTTCGAGGAGCGGGAATTCCACGATGCGTTTCGGCGTCAATTACACCCCCTCTCAGGGGTGGTTCCATCACTGGCTGGACTTCGACCTCGATGCCGTGCGCGCCGATCTCGACGCGATCGCGTCGCTGGGTGTCGACCATGTGCGGGTGTTCCCGCTGTGGCCGGTGTTCCAGCCCAATCGGTCCCTGATCAGGCCGCGCGCGGTGGAGCAGCTCGTCGCCCTGGCGGACGCGGCCGGTGAACGCGGTCTCGACGTGAACGTGGACGGGCTCCAGGGGCATCTGTCCAGCTTCGACTTCCTGCCCGCGTGGACGCGGACCTGGCACCGGCGCAATCTGTTCACCGACCCGGACGTGGTGGCCGCGCAGGCGGAGTACCTGCGGACGCTGGCGGCGGCGCTCGCGGACCGGCCGAACTTCATCGGGATGACGATCGGCAACGAGATCGCCCAGTTCGCGGCGGGGCCGCCGCATCCGGACCCGGACCGCATCTCCTCGGCCCAGGCGGGGAGTTGGCTGGAGAGGGTGCTCGCCGCGTGCGAGGAGGGGGCGCCGGGCCGCACGCATCTGCACGCGGAGTACGACGCGTCGTGGTACCAGGACGACCAGCCGTTCACCCCGGCGCACGCGGCACGCCTCGGAGCGCTGACGGCGGTCCATTCGTGGGTGTTCAACGGGACGGCGCAGCGGTACGGCAAGGACGGTCCGGCGACGTACGGGCACGCGGCCTATCTCGTCGAGCTGTCGAAGGCGTGGGCGGACGATCCGCACAGGCCGGTGTGGTTGCAGGAGGTCGGGGCGCCGCAGCCGCTGATCCCGGCGGAGCACGCGCACCGGTTCACGGAGGCGACGATCGACGCGGTCCTCGACTGCCCCGATCTGTGGGGCATCACGTGGTGGTGCTCGCACGACGTGTCGCGGGACCTGGCCGACTTTCCCGAACTGGAGTATTCGCTGGGCCTGTTGACGAACGACGGCACGGTGAAGCCGGCGGGGAAGGCGGTCGCCGGGATCGCCGCCGAGTGGCGCGGGCGTGTCCACTCCCCCGCGCCGCGCACCACCGCGCTCGTGGTGGACGCGGGTGACGACGCGACGGCGCCGCGCCGCTCGGTGTGCGCGCCGGGCGGTCCGGTCTTCGAGGCGTTCGCCGCGCTGGCCGCGGAGGGGGTGCGTCCGACGGTGGTCCTCGCGAGCCGCGCCGACGACGCGGAGCATCTCGCGGCGCGCGGGATCACCGAGGTCGTCACCCCTGACCACGGTGCGGGAGGCCGGTCGCTCGGTGCGCGTTGCGCTGCTGACTGATGTGCCAGTCAGCAGCGCAATGCCGCCTTCTTCAGGGAGTTTGACGCCCTCGTGTTGAGTTCTGCTCAACACGTGGTTAGGGTCGTTCCCCGTGGAAACCGACGACGTCCCCGTCGGCGCGTCCGGCGCCGACACCGCAGCCCGCGTCCGTGATGTCATCACGGCCGCGGGCGTCAGCCAGCGCGAGTTCGCGCGCCGTATCGTCATGGACCCGTCCAAGCTGTCCCGCTCACTGAGCGGCACCCGCCGCTTCACGGTGGCGGAGCTGGCACGGATCGCCGACGAGGGCCGGATCGACGTGGGCCGGCTCCTCGGGTCGCGGCCCCGCGAAGAGGCGGCGCCCGTCATGGAGCCCGTCGAGTCCGTCGCGGGCGGGCGGCCGCTCCAGATCGTCCGCGCGACGGTCCGGCTCATCGCCGAGCACGGCTTCCACGCGGTGCGGGTCGCGGACATCGCCCGTGCCTGCGCCACCAGTACCGCGGCGATCCACTACCACTTCCCCGGCCGCGCCGACCTGCTCGAAGCAGCGGTGCGCTGGTGCATGGACGAGGACACCGCGCGGCGCGCCGCGCTGGTCGCCGACGCGGACGACGCGGCGGTGGAACTGCGTCAGCTCATCGAGCTCCAGACGCCACGCACCGAGCAGCAGCGCGTCCAGTGGGCGGTCTGGCTCGACCTGTGGGCCGAGGCCGCGCGCTCCACCGCGGTGGGCCGGCTGCACGCCGAGTACTACCGGCAGTGGCGGGAGACCGTCGCCGACGTCGTCCGCAGAGGGGTGGCGCAGGGCGTGTTCCGCGCGGAGGTCGATCCGGAGGCGGCGGCGTTGACGCTGACCGCTCTGATCGACGGCCTGGCGACGCAGGTCCTGGCGGACGGCTCCGGCGGTGGCGCCGACGCGATGCACGCGGCACTGGACACCCACGTCCGGGACTCGCTCCTGGTGGCTCCGTAAGCCCCCACCGGCAACGCATCACACACACCCCGACGGCGCGCGGACCGCGGGGCTCCACAGCGGGCCCCGCACCTCAGGCGCCGGAGGGGCTCGATCTGGGAGACCCCCACATGTCCATCACCGAGAACGTCATCATCACCTGCGCCCTCACCGGCGCCGGTGACACCGTCCGCAAGAGCCCCCACGTGCCCGTCACCCCGGAACAGATAGCCCGGAACGCCGTGGAGGCGGCGGACGCCGGCGCCGCCGTCGTCCACATCCACGTGCGCGATCCGGAGACCGGCGCCCCTTCGCGCGACCCGAAGCTGTACCGCGAGGTCGTCGAGCGCATCAAGGAGACCGGCACCGACGTCGTCATCAACCTCACCGCGGGCATGGGCGGCGACCTCGTCGTCGACCCGGACCAGCCGCTCGCCGGGTTCCCCCTCCCCGGCTCCGACCTGGTCGGCGGCCTCGACCGGCTCCCCCACGTCGAGGAGCTGCTCCCCGACATCTGCACCCTCGACTGCGGCTCGCTGAACTTCGGCGACGGCTCGAACCTCTACGTCTCCACCCCGGACATGCTGCGCGCGGGTGCCCGCCGCATCCAGGAGCTGGGCGTGCGGCCCGAGTTGGAGTGCTTCGACACCGGCCATCTGTGGTTCGCGAAGCAGCTGCTCGCGGAGGGGCTCCTCGACGATCCGTCGGTGTTCCAGCTGTGCATGGGCATCCCGTGGGGCGCGCCCGCCGACCCGGGCGTGCTCCAGTCCATGGTCACCATGCTGCCGGAGAACAGCCGTTGGGCGAGTTTCGCGATCGGCCGGATGCAGATGCCGTGGGTGGCGCAGTCCATCCTGCTCGGCGGGCACGTCCGCGTCGGCCTGGAGGACAACCTGTACCTCGGCAAGGGCACCAAGGCGACCAACGCCCAGCTCGTCGAGCGTGCCGTGACCCTCACCGAATCGATCGGCGCGCGGGTCGCGTCGCCGGACGAGGCCCGGGACATCCTCGGCCTCAGGAAGGCGGCGGCCTGATGACCACCACTGCCCCCACCACCCCCCTTCCCGCGCCGGAGGACGTCCGCCGCGTCGCCTGCGTCGGCGCCGGAGTCATCGGCGGCGGCTGGGTCGCGCACTTCCTGGCCCGCGGCTACGACGTCACGGCCTGGGACCCGGCGCCCGACGTGGCGCAGAAGCTGCGGCGGCTGGTCGACGCGGCCTGGCCCGCGCTCACCCTGCTGGGCCTCGCCGGCGGCGCGTCGCCGGACCGGCTCACCGTCACCGCCACGCTCGAACAGGCCGTCGGGGAGGCCGAGTTCGTGCAGGAGAGCGCGCCCGAGAAGCTCGACCTGAAGCGCGATCTCCTCGCCCGTATCGACGCCGCGGCGCCGCCCGGTGTCGTCATCGCTTCGTCCACGTCGGGCTACCCGATGACGGACATGCAGACGACCGCCGCCGACCCGTCGCGCCTGGTCGTCGGCCACCCGTTCAATCCGCCGTACCTGATTCCGCTCGTCGAGGTCGTCGGCGGCGAGCGCACCGACGCGGCGGCGGTCGCCTGGGCGTCCCGCTTCTACGAGGTCGCGGGCAAGTCCGTGATCACGATGGACCGCGAGGTGCCCGGCTTCATCGCGAACCGGCTCCAGGAGGCCCTGTGGCGCGAGGCGTTGCACATGGTGGCCAACGGTGAGGCGACGGTCCGTGACATCGACGCATCGATCACCGAGGGCCCCGGCCTGCGCTGGGCGGTGATGGGCCCGATGCTGACGTTCGCGCTCGCGGGCGGCGAGGGCGGCATGGCGCACATGCTGGACCACTTCGGTCCGTCGCTGAAGTCGCCCTGGACGCGGCTCCAAGCGCCGGAACTGGACCGGGAGTTGTACGAGGCCGTGGTCGCGGGCTGCGACGAGGCGGCGGACGGGCGCTCCATCGCCGACCTGGTGGCCGAGCGCGACCGGGGCGTCATCGACGTCCTGCGCGCGACGGGCCGTCTCGACGCGACGTCCGACCCGAAGGGGGACCCGCGATGACGCGGCAGACGGCACGGGAGACCCCGGCGGGGGCGCCCCGGCTCCCGCTCCTCCACCGGACGGTCCGCCCCGAGTGGATCGACTACAACGGCCATATGAGCGAGGCGTTCTACGTCCTCGCCTTCGGCCACGCCACCGACGCGATGATGATCGAGACGGGCCTCGACTCCACGTACCGTGAGTCGACCGGATGCTCCCTCTACACGGTCGAGTCGCACATCCGGTACCTGCGGGACGTCCCCGAAGGCGCCCATCTCGCCATCCGTACGCGGGTGTTGGGGGTGGCGGCGAAGAAGGCGCGGTTCACGCACGAGATGTACGTCGTCGCGGACGCGGTGTCCGAGCCGGCTGCGGACGCGGAGCCGGTGGCGACGACGGAACTCCTGGCGGTCCACGTCGACCGGCAGCAGGGGCGCGCGGCCGCGTTCCCGGACATGATCGGCGCCTGCTTCGCCCGCCTCACGGAACCGGCACCGCCGTGGGCGGGCCGGTCCATCGCGCCGGTGTCCTGACGGCGCGGCGCGCCTCAGCGCCCGGTCAGGTTGGCTTCCAGGAGGGGCAGCAGCCGCTCCCAGTGACGCCGCAGGCCGTCCGCGCTGAAGGCGTCGGTGTCGGCCATGGTGAACCCGTGGACGGTGTCGGGGTAGATCTCCGAGGTGTGGCGGACCCCCGCGCCGTCCAGGGCACGGTTGAGCTCGTCGAGGGCCTCGGGCGTCAGGTCGCTCGCGGCGTGGCCGAGGTGGACCTCGGCCGTGATCCGGGAGAGGAACGCGTCCAGGCTCTCGGACGGGTCGGGCACGACGGGTCCGTGGAACGAGGCGACGGCCGCGACCCTGGCGGGGTCGGCCGCCGCGGTGCGCATCGCCAGCAGGCCGCCGAAGCAGTAGCCGAGCACGCCCACCGGGCCGTCCGCGACCTCGGGCCGCGCGGTGAGGAACCCGAGGAACGCGTCGGCGTCGCGCAGGATGTGCTCGCCGGAGTGCCCCTGGAGGAGCGGCATCAGCTCCTTCAGCGCCGTGTGCCGTGCCTGCTCGTCGATGAACTCGGGCAGGTCGATCACGGGCGCCGGGCCGTGCCGGTGGAGGAAGTGGGGGACGAGCACGTAGTAGCCGTGCCCGGCCAGTTCGCGGGCCATCGAGCGCAGCGTGGGGCGGTCGCCGAACGCGTCCCCGTAGAGCAGCACTCCGGGGTGCCGCGCACCGTCGTCGGGAAAGGCGGCGAAGGCGTCGGCCGTGCCGTCCGGAGTGGGGATCCGCAGGTTCGTGAGGGAAGCGGGAATGGTGGATCGTCCTTCCTGATAGGTGGCCGGCGCCCGCGTCGCTCGCGCCGACGGGGGCGGGCCGGCTCCGCCGAACGTACCCGCTGCCGCCGCCCGTGACCAAGGGGAGCGGGCCGCTCCTGCCGGTGCTCGGCGACCCGGCGGCGGGTTCCGTCAGTACGGGCGGTCGCCCGCGACGGCGACGCGCTCGGCGACCCGGCGGTCGTCGCCGTAGTCGGCGACGGCGTAGTGCTGCGTGGCCCGGTTGTCCCAGAAGGCGATGTCGCCCGGCTGCCACGTGAACCGCACCTGGAATTCCGGGACATGGGCCTGCTGGAACAGGATCCGCAGCAGCCGGTCGCTCTCCGCCCGCTCGACGCCGAGGATCCGCGTCGTGAAGGAGGTGTTGACGAAGAGCATCCGCCGTCCGGTCTCGGGATGCGTGCGCACGACGGGATGCGTGACGGGCGGGAACGACTCCTGCCACCGGGCGAGCCGTTCGGGCCCGTAGAACCTGCGGAAGCCGGGCAGGAAGTCGTGCTCGGCGACGGCCCCGTCGACGCGGTCCCGCACCCACCGCGGCAGGTTGTCGTACGCGGCCGCCATGTCGGCCCACAGGGTGTCGCCGCCGAACGGCGGGACCTCGCGCAGCTGCAACACGGCGCCCATCGCGGGCCGTTCGCGGAAGGTGACGTCGGTGTGCCACACGTTCTCGTACGTGGGCACCGACCCGGCGCTCTTGTCGAACCGCACGACGTCGTCGCTGTCGCCGCGCGCGAGCAGCGGGTTGGTCTCCAACTCCCCCCAGTTGAGGGCGAACGCACGCTGGTGCGCGCTGCTGAGGTGCTGCCCGCGGAAGAACAGGACCTTCCATTCGAGCAGGGCGCGGTTCAACTCCCCGCGCAGCGCGGGCGACAGGGGGCGGGCGAGGTCGACGCCGCGGATCTCGGCGCCGATGGTGGCTCCTCGCGGGACGAGGCCGAACAGCTCGTACGGGCGGTCGTCCCAGTTCTCGGGGGTGCGGCGCAGGACGCGTCGGCCCTCGTACAGGCCGTCGTCGGGGATGCGGGCGGGACGCAGGGCGTGGGTGGGCGGGGTGTCCGTCACGGACATGAGCACTCTCCGGGGCACGCGGTGGTGAGGCGGGGGAAGGGCGCCGTACGCGCGCGGCCCGCGACGAGGCGCGGCGGGGCCCGTGGGCGTACGGAGATCAGCGACGAGGGACGAAGGCGTCCGCTACAAGCCGCTGCGCGCGCAACCACATCGGTCCGGCACGGTGGCCGATCCGAACGCGTGGGCGCGATGCGTGAACATGCCCCTCATCCTGCGCCCCGGCGGATCACCAGGTCAAGCGCGTCTCAGGAACGGCGAAGGCCGCCCCCACGACGGTGGGAGCGGCCTTCGGTCGTACGCGTGCGGGTCAGGCCGAGGTGACCGGAGCCGGGAACGTCGGGTACTCGACGCCGGAGACGTGCTGCACGACGCGGATCACCTGGCACGAGTAGCCGAACTCGTTGTCGTACCAGAGGTAGAGGATCGCGTTGTCGCCGTCGACCTTGGTGGCGCCGGCGTCGACGATCGAGGCGTGCCGCGAGCCGATGAAGTCGCTGGAGACGGCGTCGGGCGCGTTGGTGAAGTCGATCTGGCGCTTGAGCGGCGACGTGAGGGAGACCTCGCGGAGGTGGTCGAGGACCTCGTCGCGGGTGGTCTCGCGGCCGAGGCGCAGGCTCAGGATCGCGATGGAGACGTCCGGGACGGGCACGCGGATCGAGCTGCCGGTGATCGGGGCCTTCAGGTCCGGCAGCGCCTTCGCGACGGCGGACGCGGCGCCGGTCTCGGTGATGACCATGTTGAGCGGCGCGGAGCGGCCGCGGCGGTCGGCCTTGTGGTAATTGTCCAGCAGGTTCTGGTCGTTGGTGAACGAGTGGACGGTCTCCACGTGGCCGCGGACCACGCCGTACTCGTCGGCCATCGCCTTGAGCGGCGGCACGATCGCGTTCGTCGTGCAGGAGGCGCAGGACAGGATCTGCTCGTCCGGCTTGATCGTGTCGTGGTTGACACCGTGCACGATGTTCGGGACGTCGCCCTTGCCGGGCGCGGTCAGGACGACCTTGTCGATGCCCGGACGCAGGTGCGTCGACAGTCCCTCGCGGTCCCGCCACTTGCCGGTGTTGTCGATCAGGATGGCGTCGTGGATGCCGTACGCGGTGTAGTCGACCTCGGACGGGTCGTTCGCGTAGATCACCTTGATGGTGTTGCCGTTGGCGATGATCGTGCTGTTCGCCTCGTCGACGGTGATCGTGCCCTGGAACTGGCCGTGGATCGAGTCGCGGCGCAGCAGCGAGGCCCGCTTCACGAGATCGTCGGCGGCCCGCCCGCCGCCCGGGCGGACGACGATGGCGCGCAGCCGGAGCCCGTTGCCGGAGCCGGCCTTCTCGATGAGCAGGCGGGCGACGAGCCTGCCGATGCGGCCGAAGCCGTACAGGACGACGTCGCGGCCCGGGCGGCGCCCGGCGGTCTCCTCGGCACCGTCGGCGATCGCGCCGGCGACGGCGTCGGCGGTGAACTCCTCGACGGAGAGCCCGCGTTCGTCGCCGCGGTACGTCGCGGCGAGCATGCCGATGTCGATCTGGGAGGGCCCGAGGTCGAGCGTGGCGAGGGCGCGCAGGAACGGCATCGTCTCGGTGACCGAGAGCTCCTCGCCGGCTATCTGCCGGGCGAATCGGTGGGTCTTGAGAATGCTGACCACCGACTTGTTCACCAAGGAGCGGCTGTGCAGCAGGACGTTCACGTCCCGCTCACGGTGCAGCTTCCCGATGATCGGGATCATCGACTCCGCGGTCTCCTCGCGGTGCTTCCAATTGGTGAACGAGTCGTCATTGACAGTCACAGTTGCATCTTTCGAGCTAGGCGGCGCTCATATGCTAACCCGCCCGCTCGCGAAGGCTCCGCCGGGGGCGAAGGCCAGGTCGGCGAACCGCTCCCCGATGCGCAGGTGGGTGGCGGCGTCGGGGTGCAGGGCGTCGGGCAGGGGCGCCGCCGCGTGGTCGGCCTCGCCGTAGAGCTCGCGGCCGTCGAGGTGGTACAGGTGCGGGTCGTCGGCCGCGCGCTGCGCCACGACGCGGGCGAGCTCGTCCCGGATGGTGCGCAGCGTGAGCTTCCCGTACGCGGTCTCGGCCGGGTCGCCCGTCGCCATGAACGTGATGCGGCCGGTGCCGAACGACGCGGGGTCGGGGGCGCCGGGGCCCGGGGTGTCCTCGTGGATCGGGCAGAGGATCGGCGAGACGACCAGGAGCGGCGCGGTGGGGTGGCCGTCGCGCAGCGTGTCGAGGAAGCCGTGGACGGCGGGCCCGAAGGCGCGCATCCGCATCAGGTCGTAGTTGACGACGTTGATGCCGATCTTGACGCTGATGAGGTCGGCCGGGGTGTCGCGCATGGCGCGCGCCGTGAAGGGGTCCAGGAGCGCGGCGCCGCCGAAGCCCATGTTGATCAGGTCGGCGCCGCCGAGGGACGCGGCGTGCGCGGGCCAGGTGGTGGCCGGGCTCGCGGCGTCGGAGCCGTGGCTGATGGAGCTGCCGTGGTGCAGCCAGACCGGACGGCCCGTGTCCGCGGCGGCGTCGACGGGGGCGTCGGTGCGCAGGGCGACGAGCTCGGTGGTCTCGTTGTGCGGGAGCCAGATCTCGATGCTCTTCGAGGCGTCGGACAGGCCCGTGAAGCGGACGGTGCCGGGGCGTCCCGGCGTGCGCTCGAAGGTGCCCGCGGCCATGTCGATGCTCACGGTGTGGCCGCCCGCGACACTCCCCTGACCTGCGAGGCGGCCGTCGACGACGAGGTCGTACAGGCCGTCGGGGCGCGCCGGCATCCCCGCGTAGACGCGCTTGGTCGGCACAGTGTCCAGCTCGATCGCGGTGGCACGGGTGCGGAAGGCGAGGCGGACACCGGAGGGCTGGGACTCGGCCATGGCCAGCTGCCCGTCCGTGTTCTGGGCGCGGGCCCGGCCGGGCAGCCGGTGCGGCAGCAGCCCGAGCTCGGTGCGCTCGACGTCGAGGGCGCCGCGCAGCAGCCCGGCGGTGACCGGGGTGGTGATCCAGGGACGTCCGCCGGGGCCGCCGCCCTCGGGGTGCGCGGGGTGTCCGTCGTGCTCGGTGGTCATGGCTCAACCTGTCTGTGTCGTACGGGGTTCGGGCGCAGGCCAGTTCCGCAGGAGCGCGTCCAGGGCGTCGAGCGTGCGGGTCCACGTCTCGTCCGAGTCGGGGGCGCTGTGGCTGAAGCCGCCGCCCATCTCCAGGCTCACGTAGCCGTGGAAGACGCTGCCGAGCAGCCGGACGGCATGGGTCTGGTCCGGTTCGGTCAGGTCGTAGCCGCGAAGCAGTGCGCGGGTCATCTGCGCGTGCCGCACGCCGGCGCTGGCCAGGGCGGCTTCCGGGTCGAGGCGGAACTGGGCGGCGGCGTACCGGCCGGGGTGCTCGCGGGCGTAGTCCCGGTAGACGTTCGCCAGGGCGATCAGGGCGTCCTTGCCGGCCCGCCCGGCGAGCGCCTCGGCGGCGCGGTCGGCCAGCTCCTCCAGGGCGAGCAGGGCGATCCGGGTCTTGAGGTCGTGCGAGTTCTTCATGTGCGAGTACAGGCTCGCGACCTTGACGTCGAACCTGCGGGCCAGCGCCGAGACGGTGACCTGCTCGAAGCCGACCTCGTCGGCCAGCTCCGCACCGGCCCGCGCCAGACGTTCCGGGTTCAGTCCCGCTCGCACCATGAGCACCCTCTCCTTCGCCGAAACTCATTATGCATTTGCCTAAAGCCTTTAGGCAATTTAGCCTCGGCCATATGAAGGCACTGACTGAGCGAGAGATCCGGTCCGCGTTCGTGAATTGCAGCAAGGGCGAGGCCAAGCGCCTGTTCGTGCCGCACGATCTGGCCGAGCGCCCGTGGGACGACCTGGACTTCTTCGGCTGGCGAGACCCGCAGGCGCCGGACCGCGGCTACCTCGTGGCCGAGATCGACGGCGACCTGCGCGCGCTGGCGCTGCGCGCGTCGCACTCGACCGTGGGGCAGACGCGGCGCAGCATGTGCTCGCTGTGCGTGACGACCCACACGGGCGGTGTCTCCCTGCTGGTGGCCCCCAAGGCGGGGAAGGCGGGCAAGCAGGGGAACTCCGTGGGCGCCTACATGTGCAGCGACCTCGCGTGCTCCCTCTATGTGCGCGGCAAGAAGGACGCCGGTGCGGGTTCGCGGCTGCACGAGACGCTCACCCTGGAGGAGAAGATCGAGCGGACGACGGCGAACGTCGCGGCGTTCGTCGCCAAGGTGACCGCCTCCGGGTGACCGTCTGCGGGTGAGCGGCCCCGGTCAGCCGCCGACGATCGCCCCCAGTGTCACGTACAGGAGCGAGGGGCCGAGCAGGCAGCCGACGCCGGTGTAGAAGGTGGCCGTCATGGCGCCGTACGGCACGAGGCGCTTGTCCGTGGCCGCGAGCCCGCCGGCCACCCCGGAGGTCGTGCCGAGCAGTCCGCCGAACGCCATCGCGGACTTCGGGTTGTTCAGGCCGATGAGCGGCGCGACGAGCGGCGTCCCGATCATCACCACGACCGACTTGACCAGACCGGCCGCGACGGACAGCGCGATCACGTCCGAGCTCGCGCCGACCGCGGTGCCGGTCACGGGACCGACGATGTACGTGGCCGCTCCGGCGCCGATCGTCGCCATCGACGCGGCGTCCGTGTAGCCGAAGAGCGAGGCGACGACCGCCCCCACCACGAAGGAGACGAGAACGCCCAGCAGGATGGAGAGCCCGCCCATCAGCCCGGCCCGCTTGATCTCGCGCAGGTCGACCCCGTACGCGGTGGAGACGATCGCGAAGTCCCGCAGCATCGCCCCGCCCATGAGGCCGAGACCCGACAGGGCGGCGAAGTCGGAGAGGCCGTGCTCGCCGCCGGACACCGATCCGCCCCAGTAGGCGAGGACGAGGCCGAGCAGGATGGCGATGGCCGAGCCCTGCAACCGGCCGCGCGTCAGCCGCTTGGACAGCCAGGCGGACACCAGCATCAGGGCGCCGACGACGGCGAAGGCCACGACGAGACCGTTGGCCTCGAAGACCGCGGTGACGCGCTCCATGTCAGGCCCCCTGCTTCTCGTCGGCGGCCGCCGTCTCGGCCACCGGCGTCAGGGGTGGCAGCGGCTCCGCGGGTTCACCGATCCGCGCGAGCACGGGCACCAGGGCGCCTCCGGCGAGCAGCGCGCCGAGGCCGGCCAGGATCGCCATCGGTCCTCCGGTGACGGCCGCGACCACGTTCTGGCTGGACGCCATGGCGATGACGATCGGTATGTACATCGCGCTCCAGAAGAGCACGCCCTGCTCGGTGACCTCGGGGAACCGGCCCTTCTGGCGGAGCCAGTGGGTGACGAGGACCAGCAGGATCATGGCGAATCCGACGCCGCCCACATTCGCGTCGACGCCGACGGCGACGCCGAGCAGTTCACCGACCAACGTGCCTATGAGCAGGCACGCGGCGAGCGCTGCCACTCCGTATATGACCATCGTCTGCTCCACACTGAGAGACACAGGGGACTGGGACAGGGACTGGGACTGCGGCTGGGGCTGGGGCTGGGGGACTTCGGGGATGCGGGGTCCGGTTCGGTGGAGCGGGATCAGCCGTCCGTGCCGAGGAACAGGTCCTGGTAGCGGCTGCGCAGTTCGGCCTTCTGGACCTTGCCCATGACGTTGCGCGGCAGCGCCTCGACGACCCGCACGGCGCGCGGGTGCTTGAAGCGGGCCAGGTCGTCGGCGACGAAGTCCAACAACTCCTTCTCCTCGGGCTCTTGGCCCGCCAGGGGGACGACGACGGCGACCACGGTCTCCCCGAAGTCGGGGTGCGGGACGCCGATCACGGCCGATTCGAGGACCTTGGGATGGGCGTCGAGGAGCTCCTCGATCTCCTTCGGGTAGACGTTGAAGCCGCCGGAGATCACGAGGTCCTTGCCGCGGCCGACGATGCGGAGGTAGCCGTCCTCGTCGACGCGGCCCAGGTCGCCGGTGATGAAGAAGCCGTCCGCGCGGAACTCGGCGGCGGTCTTCTCGGGCATCCGCCAGTACCCGGCGAAGACGTTGGGGCCGCGCACCTCGATGCTGCCGACCTCGCCGTCGGGCAGGGTTTCGCCGGTCTCCGCGTCCACCACGCGGATCTCGATCCCGGGCAGCGGCTTGCCGACGGTGCCGGGCTTGCGCGGTCCGCCCTCGTACGGGTTGGTGGTGTTCATGCCGGTCTCCGTCATCCCGTAGCGCTCCAGGATGGCGTGGCCGGTACGGGCCTCGAAGGCCTCGTGGTCGCTCGCGAGCAGCGGTGCGGAACCGGAGACGAACAGGCGCATCGACGCGCAGGTCTCCGGGCCGAGCCGGTCGACCGTGAGCAGCCTGGTGTAGAAGGTCGGCACGCCCATCAGGACCGTGGCCCGCGGCAGCAGGTCCGTGATCGCCTCGGCGTCGAACTTCGGCAGGTAGTACAGCGAGGCGCCCGCCGCCAGGGTCATGTTCACGGCGACGAAGAGGCCGTGGACGTGGAAGATCGGCAGAGCGTGGATCAGCCGGTCCTCGCCGGTGAACCGCCACGCGTCGAGCAGGGCCCGGCAGTTGGAGGCGAGGTTGCCGTGGGTGAGGACGGCGCCCTTCGAGCGGCCGGTGGTGCCGGACGTGTAGAGGATCGCCGCCGGGTCGTCGGGGCCCGCGTCGACGACGTCCTCGTGGCGGGCGTCCGTGTCGAGGAGGCTGCCGTCACCGTCGACGCCGAGGGTCTCGACGACGAGTTCCTCACCGGCCCGGCGCTCGTGCTCGGCTCGACGCTCCGGTGAGCAGACGAGGACGCGGGGGCGCGCGTCGCCGATGAAGTAGTCCATCTCGGCGCCGGTGTACGCGGTGTTGAGGGGCAGGAAGACGCCGCCCACCTGCAGCGTGGCCAGATACAGGGCGATGGCCTCGGGGGACTTCTCCACCTGCATGGCGACGCGGTCGCCGGGGCTGACGCCGTCCGCGATCAGCCGCGCCGCGATCCGCCGCACGGTCTGCGCGGTCTCGCGGTAGGTGATGCCGCGGCCGTCGGGCAGCTCGAAGAGCACCTTGTCGGGCTGCCGCTCGGCCTGTTCGGTGAACGACCGGTGGACGGTCGAGAAGGGGGTGGGGTCGGGTGTGGGCAGGGACCTAGGCGTGTCGGATGCGGATGCCATCGGAGGGGTGTCCTTCTCGTTCTGCGGTGTCCGGCTCGGGTTCTGGTTCTGGTTCTGGATCTGGATCTGGATCTGGATCTGGATCTGGATCTGGATCTGGATCTGGATCTGGATCTGGATGCAGGGCTACGTCTGAAGCGAGGCGCGCAGCGGGCCTCCGAGGGCCACGGTGCGGTGGCGCACGAAGTCCTCGTGACGGCGCTCCAACTCCTGCGGTTCGTAGCGGTAGTTGATCATCGCTCCGTACGCCTGCCGCCAGGCCCTCGCCGCGCCGTCGGCCGGCCAGTTCAGCTGCCAGGCGGCGGCTCCGTTGCCCAGGTGGAAGCGGGCGACCGGGTCGAGGGGCCGGCCGTCGTCGCGTCGTTCGACGGCGATGTACCGGGCGAGTGCCGCGAACAGCCGGGGCCTGAGCCGCTCGACGTCCGCGGCGGCGAGGTCCCGTACGCCGTCGAAGGCGTCCAACTCGGCGACCAGGGACCGCACTTCGGGGTCTCCGGGGGCGGTCTCGGCGAGCCAGGCACGGAATCCCGGGATCGGGGACAGTGTGGCGAACCGGGTGAGGTGCGGCAGCTGCTCCCCCACCTGCTCGATGACCTGCTTGATGAGGAAGCTGCCGAAGGAGACCCCGGCGAGCCCGTCCAGGGCGTTGTTGATCGAGTACAGCGCGGCGGTGTCCGCGTCCGCGGGGCTGATCGCGGGGCCGGGTTCGAGGAGCGGGGCGATGCTGTCGGGCAGGCCGCGGACGAGGGCGACCTCCACGAAGATCAACGGCACGTCCCCGGTGGCCGGGTGGAAGAACGCGTAGATCCGGCGGTCCTCGGGCAGCAGCCTGCGGCGCAGCTCGTCCGTGGTCGCCATCGGGTGGACCCGTTCGCCGCGCAACAGGTCGCAGTGGAGCGCGTCGGGCGAGTCGCCGGTGACCTCCGCCATGCGCAGGAAGCCGCGGTTGAACCAGGAGGTGAGCAGGTGGTGGAAGTCGTGGTCGAGCGGGCGCAGTTCGGGGTGGTCGCCCATCAGGCGGCGCAGGTCCGCGCGCATGTGGACCAGGGCGAGCGTGGCGTGCGGCGCGTGGTTCATCCGGCGCAGCAGTTGCTGGCGGGCCGGTTCGACCACGTCGAAGAGCCGGACCAGTTCGTCCGCGCCCTGGCCACCGGCGTCCCTGGCCGCCTCCCAGCGGCGGTAGGCGGCGCGGACCCGGTCGGCGTCGACGTCGTAGGTCCGGGTGATGTGGGCGAAGAAGGCGCGCTTGCCCGCGTCGTCGAGTGCGGCGTACGCGTCGAGCGCACGGGCGGCGACCGTGCGCATCGAGGCCTCGCCGACATCGCTCATCAGGACGTCGAGTGCCGGGAACAGCTCGGCCAGGAGCCGGTTGTCATGACGTTCCATCTCCGCCCCTCAAAACGGACGAGAGCGCAGCGAGCAGCTCCGTTTCAGATATGCATCGTGCGCCGTGATGTATATAACGCTCGTACCGTAGGTCACATCAGTGGGCGGCGCCAGCCCTTGGAGCAGCCCGGATAACCTGGGCGGTCGGAGGTGCACATGGTTCGGGTCCCGGAGTCCCAGCGGGTGCGGGACGCATTGGAGAACGCTGTCGTCGACGGTCGCTACCGGCCCGGCGAGCGGCTCGATCCGGTGCGGCTCGAGCGCGAGTTCGGCTGTTCCCGCACGCCGATCCGCGAGGCGCTCCAGGCCCTGGAGCGGTCGGGACTCGTCCGGATCCGGCCCAAGCAGGGCACGTACGTCACCGAGTTGAGCGTGTCCGAGCTGGCCGAGCGGTTCGAGGTGATGGCGGAGCTGGAGGGCATGGCGGCCCGGCTGTCCGCGCGCCGCATAGAGCGGGACGCGCTCGACGCACTCGACAGGGCCCTCCAGGAGTGCGAGACGCACGCCCTGGCCGGGGACGCCGACCTCTACTACTACGCGAACGCCCAGTTCCACGGGATCGTCTACGACTCCTGCGGCAACGACTACCTCGGGCAGCAGGCCCACGCACTCAAGCGGGTCCTCCAGCCCTACCGCCGGTTGCAGTTGCGCGTGCCGGACCGGATGCGGCGCTCGCTCGCCGAGCACCGCGAGATCGCCGGGGCCGTCGCGCGCGGCGACGCCGAGACCGCGGAGAACGCGGCGCGGGACCATGTCCTGGTGCAGGTGAAGGAGTTCAGCCAGCTCGTGCGGACATGGCGGAGTCTCACCGACGCTCCGGACGCCCCGTCGGGCGTCAGGGCGTCGCCGCTCCCGGCGCCGGAATGACGATGTGCAGCGGCTCGCCGCCGTCGGGGACCGGCAGGTTCCAGGCCCGGCGGACCGCGTCCAGGAGCGTACGGGCGCTGTGCGGGGAGACGGCCAGCTCCTGGCGGGCCTCGGCCAGCAGGTTCGGGTCGCCGTCGGGCCCCGTCGCGGCGGCCGCGACGCGCCGTACGGCGAACCCGGGGCCCGCGAAGACCTCCAGGAAGGTCAGCGCCAGGTACGCGTAGGCGGTGGCCTCGTCGACGAGCCTGACCGCGCTCTCCGGGATGCCGGGGGCCGGGGGCAGCGGGTGGAACGCGAAGTTCTGGAGGGCTTCGATGAGTGCCCCGTTCCGCGCCTCGGACGCCCCGGTCGAGGTGCGCAGCAGCGTGGTCAGACCGCGGAAGCGGGTGAGGACCTCACTGCTGCGCGCGGACCACTCCTGCTTGCCGAGCAGGATGCGGAACCCCGCCAGGGTGTCGGCGAGTTCCTCGACCACGAGACGGTGGCAGACGGTGGCCAGCTCGTGCGAGTTGGTGTGCTGCTGCATCTCCACGATGCGCCGGGCGTAGCGGATCAGGTCGCGCGGGATGCCGCCGGACAGGGCGTGCGCGAGCAGCACGTACGGCTCGGGGATGCCTTCGGCGCGCCGGTCGAGGATGGCCTTGGACGCCTCCAGGGTGCACGGCTGGACGTGCAGGACGTCGTCGAGGGAGCTGTCGGTGGCGTCGCGGTGCGGCAGGCCGCGGCGGATGAAGGCGGCGCCGACGTCCTCGGCCACGGAGAGCAGGAAGTGGACGTGCGGGATGCCGAGGACGGCCTTGATCTCGCCGAGGAACTCCAGGGCGCGGGTGTCGGTGCCGAGCCGGTCCAGTTCGTCGACGGCGATCACGACCCGCTTGTCCTTCTCGTGGGCGTCGAGCGCGATCCGGGCGAGCAGGCTCCTGAAGTCCTCGACCAGTTCGGGGAACCGGGGCGGCAGCGAGGTCAGGGACGCGGCGTGCTGGCTGCCCAGGGTGACGACGGGGGCCGCGCCGGTCAGCGTCGTCGTGGCGGTCTGGACGGTGCGCAGTCGCAGCAGTTGCGTACGGCAGTCCTGCACGAGGTCCGGCACCTCGGGTGTGTGGTGCAGCCGTACCCGTACGTTGATCAGGACGACGCCGAGGGCGAACAGGGCCGAGCGGGGCAGATTGCCGGTGTCGAGGACGATGGGCCGGGTGTGCTCGTTGTGCCACAGGTAGGCCAGGGGCGCGGCGATGCCGCCGATGCCCGCTCCCGCGGTGATCACGACAGCGCCCCAGCCCTTCCACCGGTCCCGGCCGCCGCGCATCAGCGTCTTGCTCTTGCCGTACCAGTGCGAGGCCACGAAGAGCGGGACGAAGCTGACCATCAGTACCGCCAGCGGCGCACCGGTGGGCCGGCCCTCCTCGTCCGTCGGGCCGCTCTCCCGGAAATCCGCCCAGTGCCGGGTGATGCTGTCGTCGTAGAGGAAGTCCAGGACGCTCCAGAGCAACAGGCAGAGGCCGCCGAGGACGCACACCGTGTTCCACAGCAGCCGGACCCCCGGGCCGAGCCAGCTGGCCCGGCTCAGCTGGAAGAGCAGGAACGCGGCGAGGAGCAGGACCAGGGCGGCGGTCGGCCGGTTGCCCGCCCAGGAGTTCTCGGCGGCGTCGCGGCCGATCTGTGTCACGTCCACGATGCCGTGCAGGAGCACGCCGCCGTTCCAGTCCTGGAGGGCGCGCAGGCCGGGCGCGACACCGAAGGCCAGGAGGACGAACGCGAGGAGGAGAACCAGCGTGCGGCCCAGCAGGCGGCGCGATCTGCCCGTGGCGTTGCGCAGCATCCTGCGGAACCGGGACAGGTCGTCGTAGCGGGGCGCCTGGTGACCCCGCCACTCGATGTACCGCTCGCAGACGGTGGTGAACAGCAGGAGCAGGAAGTCGTGCGCCGCGTATCCCGCCGGGGCCTGGACGAGCACCGAGAAGTCCTCCGGCTGGGCCGTGTTGCCCAGCAGGGTCGACTTGCCGGCGCCGCGGGGGCCGCTGACGGCGACGGTGCCGCCCTGGAGCTGGCCGAGTTTGGTGTCGAGCCGCTTCATCGAGTCGACGGGGACGACGAGTTCGTCCGCGTACCCCTGCTTGAGGCCGGTGGCGTCCAGGGGGATCCACACCGAGTCGGGGTCGGCGCCGAGCAGGGACGCGATCACGTTGTGGACGTCGGCGGTGAGGTCGGCGCGCCGGAACTCCCTGCGCCACAGCTGGAGTTCGGCCTCACAGAGCAGCAACAGCGGCGGGATGACGGTCAGCGCGACCGCCGCGTCCTTCCCGTACGAGAGGCCCTCGCGGGAGGGCGGGTGCCGGACGACCAGGATGCCGAGCACGACGGTCGCGACGAGGAGCACCGGCCAGGTCCGCGCGAGCACCACTCCCCCGAGGACGAGGCCGACGACCGTGCCGAGCGCGCCGAGCACGAGACCGCTGTGCGGCTCGGCCATCCGCTGCCGCACGGCGCGGTCCGTCCGCCACAGGCCGACCGCGCCGAGCACCAGCACGCCGACCATCAGGAGGACGCCCACGATGCTGCGGCCCAGCACGGCGACGGACAGGAGCGCGGCGCAGAGCACCAGCGCGCGGAGTCTGCGGGTTCCCGTCCGCAGCCACGGTAACGGCGCGGGCCCCAGGCCCCGTTCGTCGCGGTCCTGCCGTGCCCAGCGTCGCGCGCGGAGCACCTCGCGGTGGAGGGCGAGGACGGTGGTCTGGGTGAGACGGGCCGCCGCGAGGAAGCGGGAGTGCTGCCGCAGGGCCCGCGCGATGCGGTCGGGGTCGGTGGTCATGACGTGCTGGACCGCGGCGCGGGTGACGGCGGGCCGCACCCCTATGCGCTCGGTCACGTCGGGCCGGTCGAGCGCCGCGCCCAGCACCTCGTGGTAGACGTCCCGCTCGAACTCGCCCCTGAGTCCGAGCGTCCCTCGTGGCTCCCCGTTCCCCAGCATGCCGTTCCTTCCCGCCAGGACCAGACCTCCATTGGAACGGACGACCGTCGGCCGTGGGGCGGTTCTGCGGATCCCGGTGTCCGGGTCAGTGGGACGGTGTCCCCAGCCGGCCGATGACCCGCGCCATCGCCGACCGCACGGCGTCCCGGGTCTCGTCGATGTGGTCGAGGCCCTCGAAGGCGTGCCGCGCATGCGGTACGTCGATGATCTCGACCGGGGCGCCCGCGGACTCGGCCGCCGTCACGAAGTCCGCGACCGTCGCCGCGATCGCGGGCGCTTCGAGGCCGGCGCGCAGCAGGACGAAGGGCGGGGCGTCCGCGCCCGCCCGTGCCACCGCCTCCACCGGGCGGAACCGGCCGGACGGCAGACCCCAGTTGGGCATCGGCGCCATGATCGGATAGCCGGCCGCCAGGCAGCGCAGCCACGGGGGCCGCGCGCCGATCCACTCCGCGGTCAGCAGTCCGCCGCCGGAGAGGAACCACAGGGCGATCCGGTCCGCGTCGACCCGGGGGTCCTCGCGGACCCGCTCCACGGCCTCGGCCACGTCCGCGGCGGCCCTCGGATAGTCGGTCAGGCCGTACAGCCGGTGGTCGACGGTCACGCCGATCACGCCGCGGCTCGCCGCGTAACGCCCGTATCCCTTGAGGGTCTCCCAGTCACGCGGGGTGGGGATGAGCCCTTCGGGAACGGGGCCGCCGTGCACGAAGACGATCGCGGGCAGCGGGCCGTCGGGGGCGCCGGAGGTCTCGGCGGTCTCGGTGGCCCGGGGCAGATAGAGGTCGATGTTCCCGTGGCGCTCGCGCGGGATGTCGGGGAGGTCCAGCAGGAACGGCCGCTGGTAGCCCGGCAGTTCGGCCGGAGCGTCGGTCTGCGGCACGGCCAGTCGCTCCCCCTCCCCGGCCGCCGCCCGCAGCAGGATGTCGGCGAGTTCCGCCGGACAGGACAGCATCGGCCAGTGGCCGGTGGGCAGTTCGAAGAAGGTCACGCCGGGGCGTGTCAGCACCTGGAGGGCGGGATCGCCGAGACCCACGACGAGGCGGACCATGGCGAGGGTGCTGCCGTTCTCCGCGCAGAGCACGCCGCTGGTCGGGATCTCCGCCGCCGCACCGGTCAGACGCAGCGGCTCCACCAGGGTGCCGAGCGGTTGCGGGGAGCCGAGCGCGGTGAGCTTCTCCCACGTGCTGTCGGGAACACCGGCGGTGCTGCCCCACCGCTGCCACTCCTGCGGCGACGCGGGAACCGGCAGTTCCCCGCCGTCCGGCCCCTGCGCGCCCAGCCGTGCGCGCAACTCCTGGTCGGGGACGACGGCGAGGGCGGGTGCGCCGTCGTTCGGCAGGGCGGAGTCCACGTAGACGATCCGGGCGACGCGCTCCGCCCTGCGGTCCGCCGCGCCGAGCACCGGATACGCCCCGTAGCCGTGTCCGACCAGCACGACGTCCCGGTCGGCCGCGGACCCGGCGGCGTCGATCTCGCCGACGACCTGGCCAATGTGCGTCTCCAGGTCCGCCCGGTCCCCGCTCAGCGGGTCCACGACATGGACCTTCGCGCCCGCGGCCGCCAGCCGCCCCGCCGTCTCGTCCCACACGGCTCCCCCGGTGAAGACACTCGGCACCAGAATGAACACGGTCATGTCCGCTCCTCAGCAGTACGGGTGTACGTCTTCTCGCGCGGCGGCGTCCCTCGTACCGGCCGCGTTCGAGTCGCCGGTAGGTTAGGAACTCCCCCTGAGGGAGGTTCAAGTGACGTTGCCGCCGGAGGGCCTGTGGAGCATCGGCGAACTCGCCGAGCACGCGGGGACGACCGTCAAGACCGTGCGTTTCTACTCGGAACAAGGGCTGCTGCCCGAGCACGCGCGCAGCAGCGGCGGTCATCGCCGCTACGCGCCCGCCGCGCTCGAACGGCTGCGCCTGATCCGGTCGTTGCGCGAACTGGGCCTGCCGGTGTCCGAGATCGGAAGGGTCGTCGAGGAGCGGGCCGGGGCGCAGGCCGTCCTGGAGGACGCCGTCGCCGGGCAGTTGCGCACGCTCGGTTCCCGGCTCCGCGCGCTGCGCTGGCAGGAGGCCGCGCTGCACCTCGTACACGAGTGTCCGCCCGAGGAGCGCGCCGACCGGTTGCGGCTCGTCGGGTCGGTGGGGGCGCCGCCGAGCACGGCACCCGTGGCCGGGTTCTGGCGCGGCTGGCTGCCGCCGCGGATGTCGGCGGCGGCGCGAGCGGCGTTCCTGGAGGTCGCGGTCCCGCAACCGCCCGACGACCCGACGCCCGCCCAGGTCCTCGCCTTCGCGCGGCTGTACGCGCTGGTCACGCGCCCGTGCTCGGACGCGGAGCCGAGCCAGCCCGCCGCGCACGAGAAGGCCGGGGCCCGCGAGTCCGCGCTGCTCTACGCCGGACTCGCCGAGGCGTACGAGCTGGCGTACGGGGATCTGCGCGCGGGGCGAACTCCGTACGCGGGCGAGGCACTTGACTGCTTCGTGGAGACGTACGCGCGGGTGCACGGGCTGCGCGACACCCCGGACTTCCGTCGCGGGCTCGCGGGGCAGCTCGCGGTCGACCCGCGGCTCGACGGCTACTGGGAACTGGTCGCCGAGCTGACGACGCCCGCGGGCGCGCCGCCGGAGCCGACGCCCGGGTCCGCGCACGACTGGCTGCTGGCGGCGCTCGACGCGCAGGTCGGACAGGCGGCGGCCTAGGGACTGCCCGCCGGGGGGACGGGAGAGGCCGCCGAGTTCGTTGGTGCCCACAGGGCCGCGACGTGGTCGGCGTCCTCGCCGCGCAGCATGGCGTCGAAGGCGCGCAGGGTGAGCAGGGCGCGTTCGCTGTTGTCGCCGCCGGGGAGCGCGTCGGGGCCGTGCCCGCTGACGCGCCTGCGGCATGCGCGGGCGGTCTGTGCGCCCTTCCCTCCTGGTACCGGTCATCGGGGTTCGGAAGCGGTTCGCCACAGTTCCCTCGCTCGCGGCGGAGGCGTGGACGGCGCCCCCGCGGCCGGCGCCCTTCGGGAGGGCGTGCGCCGGGCCGGCGCTCACTGTCCGTGAGTCACCCGAGTGGCCCGCACAGCCCTGCCGCGTCACGGTGCCCACGGTCTACTGCTCTGGGGCGGGCCAAGACCGAACACGTGAGCACGTACGGGACGAGGTGGCCGGATGGCAGCCCAGACAGTCGAGGCGGAACCCGAGACCGGGACCAGGCACGGGACCGGGGCCGGGGTCGAAGCCGGGACCGAGACGGAGTTGATGATCGCGGCGTCGGTGCTGCTCGCCGACGCCGCGCTCGCCGCCCGGCAGACCGGCGCCGAACTCACGGCGGCCGCCTCCAGCTGGCGGGTGGGGCTCGAAGCGGTGCGACGCCCGGGGTGGGGTTCGGCGCCGCGGTCGCCGCCGCCCGCGCGCTGACGAACCCCGCCGGTCTCGGCCTCGCCGCGAACGGCGGGCTCGTCGGCGAGACGTTCCGGTCGCTGGGCGCGATGGCCCGCCGGCGGCCCGCCTGCGTGGCGATGGCGGTCGACGCGTTCGCGCTGCGCATCGAGGCCGCGGCCCGCGAGCACCCGAACCTGGCGGATCCGCTGGCCCGCCGGCTCACGGCGGCTGTGATCGGCGGCCGCCGCGTCGAGGCGCTGCGCACCGCCCGCAAGCTGGTCGACCTGATGGGAGTCACCCGCACCCTGACCACCGTCAGCCCGGTGATCATGGAGCTGCTCGCGCTGAACGGGCTCCTCGACGAGAACCCGACCAACGACAGCTTCGCGTGGGTGACGCTGGGCGGCGGAGTTCCCACCACGGAGCCGTTCTTCGGTCTGCCCGCCGGGCTCATCCGGCACTTCAACCCGGGTCCCGGACGGGCCGAGCGGGTCGCGCCCGACGCGATGCTCGCCCAGGTCCTGACCCGCTCGGCCAACGACATCGTCAGCTACCTCGACGACATCTCCGCGCTCGGCAACCACGGTCTCGCCCTGTTGCGCAGGGTCGCGTGCGCGGACGGCGCCACACGGCACGTGCTGCTACTGCCGGGCACGAGTTTCGGCCGGGTGAGCAACAGCACCCCGCAGGACCTCGTCGGCGCGTTCGACGGCGTACTGCGCACCGACACGACGTACACGCGGGCGGTCAAGAACCTGCTGACGCGGGCCGGGGTCCCGGCCGGCTCAGAGCTGCTGGTCGTGGGACACAGCCTCGGCGGGATCACCGCCATGAACCTCGCGTGCGACCTGGACGTCGTGACGACGTACCGGCTGACGCACGTGGTCACCGTCGGTTCGCCGATCGACAACAAGCGGCCCGTGGACCCGTCGGTGCAGATCGTGAGCCTCGTCAACAAGCACGACGTGATCCCCGGACTCGACGGGCGGGGCCCCGCCGCCGCACGCGACGTCCCCGACGGCTGGCTCGAACTGACCTGGCTGGACGAGCGGTACGACTACCCGCTGTCGCACGCCCCGCAGGCGTACGCGGGCACCCTGAGCGGCGACACGCTGCCCCACCGCGGCCGGGTCAACGACCTGCTCGCCGCCTACGAGGGCGAGATCGTCTCCAACCAGCCCTACCAACTGCTCGACAAATGACCGGACGGAGACCATCGATGAACGCCGGTGACACCACCACCGCCCCCCGCCGTCCCGCCACGGCGTGGCCTCTGGAGAACGCGCTGGTCAGCGCGGCCTTCGCGGCCCAGCGGTGGTCCTGGATCGACGCCCCGGCCCGCGCCCTCGGGCTGACGTCCTTCACGCGGCGGCAGCTGACGCGGCAGGGGCTGGCGCAGATCCGGCGCGCGGCGGACGGGCGGCCGACGCGGCTGCGCACGGCGTTCGGGACGTTCCTGATGCCGTTCAGCGTGGACGACGCGTTCACGCTCGTCGGGCGGGCCGAGGAGGCGGGGGCGCGGGGCCGGGTCACCGCCCTCAGCGACGAGGGGCGCCGCTCGACGCTGAGCCCGCATGCCGCGCCCGAGCTGCCGTTGCGCGCCCTGCTGCCGCGCGTGCGCTCCCTCGCCGTCGAAGAGGCCCGTGAGCTGCTCGCCGCGCGGCAGGCCGACGGGAGCGTGTCCCGCGACGACTGGTGCGCCGTCACCCGGCGGCTCGCCCGGCGCCTCGTCCTCGGCGACGCCGCCGCCGACGACCCGCTCATCGGCGACATCCTGGAGGCCACGCTCCGGTCGACCGAGCCGGACGAACACGCCGACCGCGCTGCGGCGTTGCGCCGCCGCGTCGAGCCGTACGTCCACGACACGCACGCCACTCCCCCGGCCATCGGGGACGACGCCGTCGTCGAGCACGCCCTGGAGATCGTCACGCGCGCGCTCACGGAGACGGCGCCGCAGGCCCTGGCGCTCCTGACGGTCAGGCCGCCGCTGCCCGGAGCGGACCACATCGAGCTGACGGTCACCGAGGCGCTGCGCCGCTATCCGCCCCTGGCCGCCACGGTGCACGAGGTGACGGCGCCGTTCGCGTGGCGGGACATGACCGTCGAGACGGGCACGGAGATCCTGTGCGCGACCGCCTGGCTCCGCGACCTGGACGAGGACGAGGGGCTCGTCCCGGCATCGGAGGACCCGTCGACAGCGCTGTGCGCGGCGCCCGCACCGTGCGCCGCCGCCGAGCTCGCCGTGTCCGCCGCCGTCGAACTCCTGCGGGCCCTGACGCGGCGCGCCGAGCCGGTCCTTTGCGGCTCGCGCCTGGACCCCGAGGCGCTGCCGGGCACGCTGCCCGCGGCGTCGCTCACCATCGCCCTGGCCGAGACCGGCGCGGCGTCCCCGGCGAAGGTTCCGGGCCCGGTCTGCCGGGCGCGACGGCCGGGCCTGCCGCCGGGCGGGGTGCCCCGCACTACGCGGCGCTCGTGTCGGCGAGCGCCCGGAGCCTCCAGGAGCACGCGCGCCGCCTCGCGCAGTGCGCGCGGCAGCCGGGCTGGGACCACGACGCCTTCGGCGAGCAGTGCCGTATGACGCTGCTCGCCCACGCCGAACGCTGCACGCGCGCTGCCGCCGACGCCCGCAAGGCCGCCGAGTGGCTGGCGCATTGAGAGTCCGGCCCTGAAGGCCCTGAAGGCCCCGAAGGCCCCGAAGGCCCCGAAGGCCCCTGGCCCCCGTCCGTCCGGCGGACGGGGGCCAGGGGTCCTACCAGAACGGGGTCGTGCGGCGCCGCAGATCGCGGTCGATCATGCCCTGCACGGTGAACCACGCCTCGTCGCACAGCCGTCGCGTCACCGCGGCGCGGCGCGCGAAGGACGCCGGTGCGGGCGGCGCGGGAATCGGCTCGCCGACCGTGACGAGCCATTTCGCCGGCAGCGGCAGCAGCGTCGTGACGGGGAAGTACGGCAGGTCGAAACGGCGGGCCAGCGCCCTGATCTCGCCGAGCTTCGGGTACGTCTCCTCGGCGCCCACCACGGACACCGGGACGATCGGCGCGCCGGTCAGCACCGCGGTGGCGGCGAAGCCGGGGCTGAAGGGCCGCAGCCGGTAGCGCCGCGAGAAGTCCTTGCCGACGCCGTCGGTGCCTTCCGGGAAGACACCGACGAGTTCGCCCCGCGCGAGGAGGTCGTGGCCCAGCGTGGGGTCGTCGGTGAAGGCGCCGTGGCGGCTGACGTACGCCGCGAGCGCCGGGACCCGGTACAGGAGCGGCGACACGTAGAAGTGGACCGAGCGTGCCGTGCGCTCCCGCAGGAGTTTGTGGAGGACGAGGCCGTCGAGCCCCCACGCCCCCGAATGGTTGGACACGAGCAGCGCCGGGCCTGTCGCGGGGATGTGCTCGGTCCCGGAGACCTCGACGCGGAAGTATCCGTCGGCCAGCCGGCCGAGCACGCCGTCGACGGCGTCGCTCCGGGCCTTGTCCCGCTCTGCGGAGTTCTCCTTGATCACAAGGTCCCACTTTCTGCTGAAAACGGGAGACCGCAAGGCTAAAAGTGCCATTGAGGTGGTCTGTCTAGATTGTCCGTCCCTGTACCGTCCCGCATCTCCCCGTCACAGGAAGGCGTCATCCCGCCATGAGTACCTCCGCGACACCCCCCGTTTCCCCCGGCACCGAACTCGTCACCGGCCTGCTCGTCGACCGGTTCGAGGTGGACCCGGCGCTGGTCAGGTCCGACGCCCGGATGACCGAGCTGCTCATCGACTCGCTGATGGTGGTGGAGATGGCCGTCACGCTCAAGGACGAGCTGGGCGTCACCGTCTCCGAGGACGAGCTGCGCGAGCTGACCCTCGCCGACTTCGCGGCCCGCGTCGACGCGCGGCGGGCCCGGTGACCCGAGACGGATCGGTGACGGTGACCGGCATCGGCCTGGTCACCCCCGCCGGCCGGGACGCGCCCGCCACCTGGGCCGCGGTGCGGTCGGGGCAGGCCACCGCCCGGCGCGATCCGGCGCTGCGCGAGCTGCCGGTGTCCCTGAGCTGCCGGGTCGACGGCGTGGACGAGCTGCCCCGGGGCGGCGCGGCGTGGCGCATCTGGACCCGGTGGCCCGGCTGGCGCTGACCGCGGTGGGCGAGGCCCTCGACGGGGCGAAGCTCTCCCCCGCCGACTGGGACGCCTCCCGTGTCGGCGTGGTCCTCGGCACCGGGATCGGCGGGATGCGCGCGCTGGACACGGCCACGGAGCGGCTCGCGCGCTCCGGGGCGACGAGCGTCTCCCCGTACTTCCTCACCGGCTACATGCCGAACATGGCGGCGGCCGCGCTCACCCTCCAGCTGGGCGTGACCGGGCCTTCCTTGTGTGTCATGACGGCGTGCGCGGCCGGTTCCGACGCTCTCGGCACGGCCCGGCTGCTGATCAACTCGGGGCAGTGCGACATCGCGATCGTCTGCGGAGCGGAGGCGGCCGTCACCCCGCTCATCACCGCCGGCTTCAGCCAGCTGGGGGCGCTGTCGGACCGGGGTTCGCGCCCCTTCGACGTGGACCGCGACGGCTTCGTCATCGCGGAGGGGGCGGGCGCCCTCGTCCTGGAGCGGCCCGCGCACGCGGCGGCCCGTTCGGCGCCGCACCTCGCGCACTTCGTCGGCTACGGCGCCAGTACGGACGCCCATCACCTGGTGGCGCCGCACCCCGAAGGGCGTCAGGGCGAGCGGGCGGTGCGGGCCGCGCTCGCCGACGCCGGCATCGCGCCGCAGGACGTGGACCACGTCAACGCGCACGGCACGTCGACCCCGCGCGGCGACGCGATGGAGGCGACGCTCCTGTCCCGCGTGCTCCCGCACCGGCCGCCCGTCACCTCCGCGAAGGGGGCGCTGGGGCACAGCTTGGGCGCGGCCGGTGCGATCGAGGCCGCGCTGACGGTCCTGGCGCTGCGCGACGACGTGGTGCCACCGGTCGCCGGGCTGCGCGAGGCCGACCCGGCCTTCGGCATCGACGTGGTCGCGGGGGCCGCCCGGCAGCACCCTCGGCCCTCGCGCTCAGCACGTCCTTCGGCTTCGGGGGCACAACGCCGCCGTGGTCCTCGCGCGGGCCTGACGTCCGCGGCCACGGGGTGCGCGGGCGTCCGCGCGTCAGTGGCCGCGGAAGGCCTCCTCCAGCCACCAGGCGCCGTGGTCCCGGGTCACCTTGGCGTCGATGAGCAGCGGCCGGGCACGCGTCCCCGCGAGCCAGTCCGCGACTCCCGTGAGATCCACGGGAGTTCGTACGGTCACGGCCTCGAAGCCGTGGCCCCGGGCGACGGTGGCGATGTCCGTGGGCGGGAACTCGACGATGTCGAGGGCGTGTCCGTCGGGGCCGAAGTGGTGGACCTCGGCCCCGTAGGCGTCGTCGTTGTAGACGACGACCACCATCGGCAGGGCGAGGCGGCGGACCGTGTCGAGTTCGGCGACGCTCATCAGGGCGCCGCCGTCGCCGAGCGCGGCGACGGGCAGCCGGTCGGGCCGGGCCAGGGCCGCCCCGACGGCCGTGGCGAGCCCCAGCCCGATCGACTGGAACGCCTGCGTGAAGCAGAGCCCTTCGTGGTCCGGGACCGACAGGTACATGGTCGGGTGGCCCATGAAGTTGCCGGAGTCGACACCGATGACCCGCTCGGCCGGGAGGAGGTCGTCGAGGGCGATGCTCAGGGTCCGCGGGTCGATGCGCTCGCCGGTGCTCTCGTCGTCGTACGGGACATCGCGCAGGCGCACCCGCTCGGCGATGTCCTTCCGGACGTCCGCGGTGCGGTAGCCGGTCGCGCTGCCGGCGGCCGCGGCCTCCAGGGCGCGCCGCGCGGTGACGGCGACATCGCCCGTGACGCCGAGGTCCAGGGGGCGGTGGACGCCGAGCGCCGACGCGTCGTCGTCGACCTGTACGACGCGTGCGTCCGGGCCGATCAGCCGGCCGTGCCGCGTCGTCCACATGGTCAGCGCGCAGCCCCAGCCGACGACGAGGTCGGCGCCGCGGATCAGTTCGGCGGCCAGGGGTGAGGAGAAGCCGCCGGAGACGTCGAGCGACCAGGGTCGCCGGCGAAGAGGCCGCGCGCGACGGCCGAGGTGGCGAGGAGCGCGCCGTACCGGTCGGCGAGGGCGGCGAGCGCGTCCCTGGCGCCGGGCGTGCGGGCGCCCCGGCCCGCGACGAAGACGGGCCGCCGCGCGGCGTCGAGCAGCCCGGTCAGCGTCGCGATGTCGCCCGGCTCCGGCACCACGGCGGCCGGCCGGTCGGGCGGCGCGACGTGGTCGGGCACGCCGTCGGGCACGTCCTCGGCCTGGACGTCCAGCGGGAGGTTGAGCAGGACGGTCCGGCGTGCGCACAGGGCGTGGCGGACGGCGGCGCGGGCCTGCCCGACCGCGTCCGCCGCGGACGTCACGCGCAGCGGGACCGCGCCGACCGCGCGCGCCAACGCGTCCTGGTCGACGGCGAAGTTGGACGCGGGTGACGTCGCCTCGGCCGCGAGGACGAGCAGCGGCGTGCGGCTCTTGGCCGCCTCGGCGATGCCGGTGAGGGCGTTGGTCAGGCCGCAGCCCTGGTGCACGCTGAGCGCGGCGACGGTTCCGCTCATGCGGGCGTACGCGTCGGCCATGGTGGCGGCGCCGCCTTCGTGGCGTGCGGCGACGAACCGGCTGCCGGCCGCGACCAGGGCGTTCGTGACGTGGAAGTTGCCGGAGCCGACGACGCCGAAGACATGGTCGACGCCGGACGCGGCGAGCGCCCGCCCGACGGCCTCCGCGACCTTCACGCCCGCTCCACGAGGGCGAGGATCCGCGCGGGCGCCCCCGAGCCGGTGACGATGGGCAGCGGTCCCGCGACGACGACGGCGCCGGTCGCCGGCAGCCGCCCGAGGTTCCGCAACTGCGTCAGCCCGTACTTGCCGCTGCCCATCAGGTACGAGTGGCAGGGGAACGCCGGGTCGAAGGAGTGCGCGGCGCCCGCGTCGGTGCCCACCGTCTCCACGCCGAGCCCGATCACCGGCGTCTCCTGCGCCACCCAGCGCGCGCACTCGGGCGAGAGGCCGGGGGTGTGCGGACCGTTCTCGTCGGCGTTGACGAACGGCTCCTGCGCGTGCGAGCGCGCGTCCCACCCGGTCCGCAGCAGCAGCCAACCGCCGTCAGGGAGTGGCCCGTTGGCGTCCTCCCACGCCTTCACGTGGTCGATCTCGACGAGGAAGTCGGGGTCGGCGGCGGCCTCGGCGGAGAAGTCGAGCACGACCGCCGGGGCGATCAACTGCCGCGCGGGGACGGAGGCGACGTCACCGAGCGCCTTGCCGGTGACCCAGTGGTTGGGGGCGTCGAAGTGGGTGCCGGTGTGCTCGCCGCTGCGGAAGTTGTTCCAGTACCAGGCCGGGCCCCGGTCGTCGTACCGGCTGATCTCCTCCAGTTCGAAGGAGGCCGTCTGGCCGAACTGCGGCGGGAGTTGGATGACGGGCGTGGTCGAGGAGAGCGGCGACGTGAGGTCGACGACCTCGATCGATCCGCCGCGCAACCCTGAGGTCAGTGCGGCCAGGACGGACGGGCGGGACGACATGACGGCCTCCTGCGGTGGGACGCTCGGCGGGACGCGGCGGATGCTACGGACCGGATCCGCGCGCGGGGAAGACCGTGGCGGCCCCCACCTGGTGGGAGCCCGCGTCCGCCGGTCAGTCCCAGGGCTCTCCCCGCACGACGTCGAACGGCGAACGCCCGGCGCGTGCCTCGGCGATCACCTCCTCGTCGGACCGGCCCGCGCCGCGCCAGTTGCTCGCCGACCGGCTCTCCTGTGTGTCGATCAGCTCCCCGCCCCGCCCGTCGTCGATGTGGACGACGTCTCCGGTGATC
The DNA here is from genome assembly GCF_036967205.1 of Streptomyces sp. Q6. Lineage (NCBI taxonomy): Bacteria > Bacillati > Actinomycetota > Actinomycetes > Kitasatosporales > Streptomycetaceae > Streptomyces > Streptomyces citrinus. The sequence continues at coordinate 7,668,371 of NZ_CP146022.1, read as the reverse complement.
ACGGCGAGCACGCTCTCGTCGACCATCTCCAGGATTCCGGCGGAGCCGTCGTCGCACGCGTCGCAGCCGCAGTCCGGCACGATCCCCAGGGGCACGGCGGGTTCTCCCACGCCGAGCACCAGGACCGTGCGGGATACGTCGTCGATGGCGCCGTAGCCGATGACGAGCGGCACGGCGTCCGGCCGCCGGGGGCGCAGCACGATCGCGTCGGCGACCTCGACCTCGGGAGGGCGTCGCCAGACCGGGGGCCCGCCGCGCCGTCGGCGACCGGCTCCCGGTCGGCGAGGCCGCGTGCGGACAGCACCGTCGCCCACGCCTCGGCGCGTGCCGCGAGGATGCGGTACTTGCCGGGGTCCAGGCACCGCGAGTACTCCTCGTCGCGGCCCGGACCGCCGTCGTGCGGATCGGGCCAGGGCGGGGTGTCCGCGCCGGTGACGGCGAACGCTGCGTCGACTGCCCTGAGCAGACCGGATCGATCTTCCATACGGGCAGCGTACGGCCGCTCTCCACGACTACGCTGCGACCGGGTCGACGGCGTACGGACGGCCCGGCGGAACGGCACAGGGGGAGGGCGGCGCGATGACGGACGCGGTGGCAGGGCCGTGGGAGTCGACGCTCACATCGGTGGTCGTGTACGCGCGGGGCGCGGTCTGCCGGCGGCGTGCCCGCGGCGTCGTGCCGCCCGACGGCCGCGTCCGGGTGAGCGGACTGCCCCGGTCGCTGGAGCCGGACTCCCTGAACGCCCGGGTCCTTGACGCGCCGGGCCTGCGGGTCGGCGCGGCGCGGCCGGTCGTCGAGGCGGAGCCGACGGAGCCGGAGGACCGCGACGCGTTGTACCGGGCGGTCGAGCGGTGGCAGGCGGAGCAGGGCGCGGCGCAGGCGCGCAGGGACCGGCAGGCGCGGCGCGTCGCGGAGATCGCGGCGCTGCGGCCCGTCCCGCCGCCCCGCAAGCGCGACGACCCCACGCATCGCCGTACGCCGGTCGACGCGTGGCTCGCCCTCACGGGGTTCGTCGACGAGCGGCTGACGGTGTTGCACGCGGGGCTCGCCGCGCTGGACGAGGAACTCCTGCGGATCGCGCACGAGCTCGACGTCGCGACCGACCGGCTGGAGCGGGCGTCCACGGACGCCGCGTCGTCCGCGATCCGCACCACCCTCGCGGCCGACCTCACCGTGGAGGGTGAGGCGGCGGGAGGCGCGGAGGTGGTGGTCGAGGTGGAGTACCGCGTGCCGGGCGCGGTCTGGGCCCCCGCCTACCGGCTGACGCACCGTCAAGGGGATGGTGACGCGCGGCTCGTGCTGCGCGCCTCGGTGGCTCAGCGCACCGGCGAGGACTGGACCGGCGTCCACCTCGCCCTGTCGACGGCCGATCTGCGGCGGCCCACCGGCGTGCCGAAGCTCCGCTCGCTGCGGATCGGGCGCCGCAGGTCCACGCCCGAACCGTCCGGCTGGCGCGAGCCTCCGGCGGGGCTCGCCGACCTGTTCAGCGGGTACGACGCGGCGGGGCCGCGACCTGCCGCCGCTGTCCGGGAGGCCCCGAACGAGACGCTGGTGGGAGCGGGGTTCGTCGCGGGGGCGCGCCACCGCCGCCGCCACCGCCGCCGAGCGCGCCCGCGCCCCAGTCCGCTCCGCCGTCCTACGGGGTGCGGTACCGGCGGCCCCGGGCGCGGTCCGTCCTCGGGCGACCCGTGGCTTCAGCGCCGCCGCCCTGGACAGCGCACCGGCCCCGGCCCCCGCGGCGGCGGCGCCTCCCCGCCACCGCCGCCTGTGCCGGGCCCGCCGCGGCCGAGCACCGCCGAACTCGACTACGCCGACCTGGTCCTGGCCGGGCCCGAGGAGCACGGCGCGCGACGCGGTGTGCTGCTGCCGGGGTCGACCACCGACGCGGTCGCCTCCGAGTACCGTCGCCGCGCGGATTCGGTGGCCTCGCTGCCGCTGCCCGGACACGCGGTGCGGCCGCGCGAGTCGGCCGGTTCGTTCGACCACCGCTTCGACGCCTCGGCCCCCGCCGACATCCCGTCCGACGGCACCTGGCACACCGTCACCGTGACGGAGCTCCCGGTGGCGCTGCGCACCGAGTACGTCTGCGTGCCGTCGGTCGACCCGACCGTGTTCGCGACGCTGCTGGTCTCCAACACCACGGATCAGGCGCTCCTGGCGGGCCCCGTGGACCTCACGGTCGACGGCGAGCACCTGCCGACCGCGGCGCTGCCCACGCTCGCCCCCGGCGGCACCGGCCGTGTGGGGCTCGGGCCCGCCGAGTCGATCCGCGCCGCCCGCCGCACCGACCTGCGGGAGTCGACGGCGGGGCTGCGCAACACCACCACGGTCCTCGACCACCGCGTCCACGTCGAGCTGGCCAATCGCCTCGCCCGGCCGGTCACCGTCGAGGTGCGCGAGCGCGTCCCCGTGACGTCGGACGCCGACGTGCGCATCGAGGAGCGTGCCGACTGGGTACGCCCCGAGGCCGGCGACGGGCCCGAGCCGCACGTCCCCGGCACCCGTCTGTGGCGGGTGGAGCTGCCCGCGGGCGGCACGGTCGCCCTCGACGGCGGCTACGAGATCCGCGTCCCGGCCGCCAAGGCCCTCGCCGGCGGCAACCGGAGGAGCTGACACCCCCATGACGACACCAGCCGCGCCCTCCGAGGACGCCCCCGCCGAGCGGCCCCCGCCGCGACGCCGCTGCCCGTGACCGCCGTGACCTGTCTGGAGGACCGCGCCCACATCGAGCGCACCGCGACCGTGGAGGTGGCGGCCGGTGTCCAGCGGCTGCTCCTGGGCCCGGTCGGCGCGCTCGCCGTGGACCGCACGCTGCACGCCGAGTTCACCGGCGACCCGGACGCCACCGTCCTCGACGTACGCCTGGTGCGGGCCTGGACGCCCCCCGCTCCACGCCCGCCGGGCGACGAGGACTCCCCGCTGCGCCACCGCGCCCACGCCCTGGAAGAGGAGGAGCGGGCCCTGGCGCAGCGGCTCGACCGGCTCCGCGCCCGTCTCGACGCGCTCGGCAGGCTGGCCGCCGACCTGCTGCGGGAGATCGGCGAGGGCGCCGGATACGGGGAGTCCGAACCGGAGCGCTGGGCGGCCGAGTTGGACCGGGTGAACGCCGAGCGCGACACGGTCGAGGACGAACTGCACGCCACGCAGGTCCGGTTGGCGGCCGTCACCGACGAACTGGGGCAGGCGCGGCACGCGTTGCACTACGCCGAGCACGAGCCGCCGTCCCTGACCGCCCACATCGAGCTGACGCTGCGGGCACGCACGGCGGGCCGGGCCGCGCTGCGCCTGACCCACGTCACACCGTGCGCCGTGTGGCGCCCCGCCTACCGCGCCGCGCTCGGCCCGGACGGCGAACTGACCCTGCGCACCGACGCGGTGGTGTGGCAGCGCACCGGCGAGGACTGGTCCGACGTGGATCTGACGCTCTCGACGGCCCGGTCCGCGGCGTCCACGAAGCCGCCGCGCCTCGTCGAGGACCGGCTGACCCTGCGCGACCGTTCGGCCGAGGAACGCCGGACCGTCGACGTCGAGGTGCGCGAGGAGGACATCACGGACGTGGGCCCGGCCCAGGTCGTCGGCCTGCCGGGCGTGGACGACGGCGGCGAGGTGCGCGTCCTGCACGCCCCCGCGCCGGTCCGCGTGCCCGGTGACGGACGCGCCCACCGCGTGCCGCTCACCACGACGACGTGCGCGACGCGGAGCGAGTACTCCTGCGCGCCCGAACTCTCCCCGCTGGTCACGGAAGTCGTCCGGTTCACGAACACCGCGGGGCACGCGCTGCTCGCCGGGCCCGTGGACCTGGTCAGGGGCAGCGGGTTCACCGGCCGCGGCACGCTCGCCTTCACCGCGCCGGGCGCCCCGGGCGAGCTGGCGTTCGGCAGCGCGGACACGTACCGGGTGCTGCGCGAGACGGACGAGTCGCGCGACACGTCGGCCCTCACCCATCGCACGGTGACCACGCGCACGGTCCGGCTGCACCTCTCCCGGTTCTCCGCCCCGGACGAGACCGGCGAGCGGGTCGTCACGCTGCGGGAGCGGATCCCGGTCTCCGAGGTGTCACAGGTCGAGGTCCGGCTCCGCAAGGAGGCGTGCTCCCCGGCGCCGGACACGGTCGACGCCGACGGCGTCGCCCGCTGGGACCTGACGCTCCCGCCCGGTGGGCGGCGCACGGTGACGCTGGTCTATGACGTGTCGTCGAGCGGCAAGGTCACCGGGGTGTAGCGGTTCAGTCCTTGTAGTCGGGTGCGATCCGCTCCACGAGTCGGAGCAGGGCCGCCCACGCGAGGTCGTACGCGAGGTCGTCCTGGAAGTCGGCGGTGGCCTCCCCCGCGAGCTGCTGCGCGGTGTATTCACACACCTGCTCGTCCGGCAGCACCAGCGGGGCGCCTGCGGCCTGGGCGGTGACCTGGATCTCGCAGGCCTTCTCCAGGTAGTACATGCGCAGGAACGCCTGCTTGGCGCTCTCCCCGACGGTCAGCAGGCCGTGGTTGCGCAGGATGAGCACGGGGTGGTGGCCGAGGTCGGCGACGAGGCGTTCCTGCTCGTCGAGGTTGAGGGCGACGCCTTCGTAGTCGTGGTAGCCGACGCGGTTGTGGAACTCCATCGACATCTGGTTGACCGGCAGCAGCCCGGCCTGCTGGGCGGCGACGGCGCAGCCGGCCTTGGTGTGGGTGTGCAGGACGCAGTGGGCGTCGGGGCGCGCCTTGTGGATCGCGCTGTGGATCACGAAGCCCGCCGGGTTGACCGGGTGCGGGGTGGGCTCGACGGGGTTGCCGTCGAGGTCGATCTTGACCAGGTTCGAGGCGGTGATCTCCTCGAAGAGCAGCCCGTACGGGTTGATGAGGAAGTGGTTCTCCGGGCCCGGGAGCCGCTGCGAGATGTGCGTGAAGATCAGGTCGGTCATGCGGAAGTGCGCGACCAGGCGGTAGACGGCGGCGAGTTCACGGCGCAGCCGCAGTTCCTCTCGCGCGGCGGCATCGGCCGTGACGGCGGTGGCGAGGGTCTCGGTCACGCGGGTGCTCCTTGCATACGGGACGTACGGGACGTGGGGTCGACGACGGGGGTGTGCGGGCGCCCGGTGGTCAGCCAGGCGAGGACGTTGTGGGCGGGCGCGGTGGCGTAGGCGCGCAGCGAGGTGTCGGAGAGGAAGGCGCTGTGCGGCGACAGCAGCAGGCGCGGATGGCTGCGCAAGGGGTCGTCGGCCCGGGGCGGTTCGACGGGGAAGACGTCGAGCGCGGCCCCGGCGAGGTGCCCGCTGTCGAGGGCGGCGAGGAGCGCGTCGGGGTCGACGAGGTCGCCGCGCGAGACGTTCACCAGGACGCTGCCGGGACGCATCCGCGCGAGGAGCCCGGCATTCACCATGCCCCGGGTCCGCGGGGTGGAAGGGCTGTGCAGGGAGAGGACGTCGGCGCGCTCGACGAGCGTGTCGAGGTCGAGCCGTTCGACGCCTTCGGGCCAGTCCGCGGCGTAGGGGTCGCAGGCGGCCACGGTGCCGAAGAGGGGTGCGGCGATCCGGGCGAGGACGCGGGCGATACGGCCCATGCCGATCAGGCCGAGCGTCAACTCGCTGGGGCGGCGCGGCACTTCGCGCAGTTCGGTGTTCCAGCCGCCGGACCGGACGACGGCGTCGGCCTGCGGGAGGCGGCGGGTCAGGCTCAGCACCTGTGCGAGGGCGTGCACGGCGACGTCCTCGGTGGCGGCGTGGGGCAGGTTCGTCACCCACAGGCCGCGCCGGGCGGCTTCGGCGGTGTCGATCATGTCGTGGCCCGCGGACATGGTGGCGATCATCCGGACCGCGGGCATCCGGTCGAGGAGCGCCGCGTCGACGCGGGCGTAGCCCACGATCAGGGCGACGGCGTCCCGCCCGGCGGCCGCGATGGCCTCGGGGTCGCGGCTGCCCACCACGCGGACGTCGCAGCCGCCCTCGGTCAGGAGACGGACACCCGGCTCGGGGTCAAGCTCCTCGGTGTCGGTGATCACGACAAGGGGTCGCGCCACAGCATCCTCCCGGAAGGTGGTGAATGATTCGATCGCTGTTCAGGATCAGAACTTACGTTTCGACTGCACAACTTGTCCAGGCCGGATGAGACGATCGTTGGCGACGGTCATCGACGGAACATGGGCCACCCCGTGGGCGCCTTGACCGGCTGACCGACAATGAGCGGGCGCCCGGCCCGCTCACCGCAGGGCGAACACCGAACACGGATGGGGACAAGACGTGGACCTGGACGAGACCGACCTCGGCATCGTGCGCGCATTGCAGACCGACGGACGGCTGACCTACGAGACGCTCGCCCAGCACGTGGGCCTGTCCCGTCCGGCCACCCGGATGCGCGTGCAGCGCTTGCAGGAGTCGGGCGCCGTACGGGTCGTGGCGATCGTCCATCCGTCCGTGCGCGGCCTGTCCGCCTCCGCGCACCTGGCGATCGACACGGACGGCGCGGCGGGACCGGTGGCCGGCGCGATCGCCACACTCCCGCAGGCGCCGTTCGTGACCCTGACCAGCGGGCGCCGGAGCATCATGACCGAGCTGCGCACGGCGGGCTCCGGCGCGCTCGAGCGGACCATCGAGCAGATCCGGGCGCTGCCCGGCGTGCGCACCGTGGACACCCTGGTCGCGACGCGGCACGTCAAGGACCCCTACCTGCTGACGGACGAGCCGACCGTCGGCACGCAGGGCGATCTGGACGCCCTCGACGAGCGGATCCTGAGCGAACTGGAGGAGGACGGGCGCCTGGCCTTCGCGGAACTGGCGGCGCGCGTCGGCCTGTCGCCGGGCGCGACACGGGCGCGCACCCTGCGCCTCCTGGACGGCGGGGTGGCCAAGGTGGTCGCCCTGGTCCGCCCCGACGTGCTGGGCATGGGCTATCTCTGCGGGTTCAGCCTGCGGGTGACCGGTACGGCGGCGGCCGCGGCCGAGCGGATCGCCGCGATGGACCGCGTGACGTTCCTGTCGACCTGCCTGGGCCACGCGGAGCTGGTCGGCACCATCACGGCGGAGTCGTTCGGCACGGTGCGCACGACGCTGGAGGAGATGCGCGCGACGCCCGGCGTGCGCGAGGTGGAGAGCTGGCTCCACCTCGAAATCGTCAAGGAGCGCTACGACCTGGGCCCGCGCACGGACTGAGGACGGGCCGGGCACGGACCGAGCACGACCGGGGAGAGGACCAGCGCCGACCGAGCGACACCGACATCGATACCGACACCCGCAGCTACGGCAGTCGATCCGTAACCGAAGCGCCCTTTCGACTTTACAAACATTCTTGAGACAACCCTCTAGCCAATCAGGCGTTTGTCTCTTTATGGTTCGGCGAGCCGATCGTCTGTCGGCGCTCACCTGAACCTCCCTGGTCGAAAGCAGGCCCTGCCATGCCCCGCCCCTCTGAGTCCCGCGACCGCACGCTGCTCGTCACCGGTGCCGCGGTCGCCGCCGCCGGCACCCCGGTCCGCGCCGAGTCGCTCGCCGTACGCGGCGACCGCATCGTCCACGTCGGCACCGTCGAGGACGCCCGCGCCGCGCTCGGCGGCCGGGTCGACAAAGAACTCGCCCTGGACGGCGGCCTGGTCCACCCCGGCTTCGTCGACGCCCACTGCCACCCCGTGATGTACGGGCAGGCCCTCGCCTGGGTCGACCTGCGGCCCGAGCGGGTGCCGGACATCGACACCCTGGTCAAGGTGTTGCGCGAGGCCGCCCGCGACCTGCCGGCCGGTGTCCCGGTCCGCGGCTTCGGCTACGAGCACCGGCGCCTGGCCGAGGGCCGCCACCCCGACTGCCACGACCTGGACCGCGTCGCCGACGACCGCGAGGTCTACGTGATGAACGCCTCCGGGCACGGCGGCGTCGTCAACTCCCACACCCTGCGCACCTGCCGCATCACCGCGGGCACCCCGTCGCCCGAGGGCGGCTCCATCGGCCACTTCGAGAACGGGGAGCCCGACGGACAGCTGTGGGACGCCGCGTGCGACCTGCTCACCGGGCCGGCCGGCGTGAAGATCGGCAACCACGGCCCGAACTTCCACCTCTCCGAGCCGGACGAGATCATGGCCGACCATCTGCTGCGCGCGCAGGAGGTGTTCCTCGCCGCGGGCGTCACCACGATCGGCGACGCGCAGGTGTCGCGCCGCGAGATGGAGACCTATCTGCGGGCCCACGCCGACGGCTCGCTGCGGATGCGCGTCTCGGCCTACCTGACCTCGGCGCTGCTCGACACCGCGCTCGAACTCGGCGCCGTCCGCGGCTTCGGCGACGACCTGTTCCGCATCCAGGGCGTGAAGTTCTACGCCGACGGCACGCTCGGCGGCTGGACCGCGTACTTCCCCGAGGGATACGCCGCGGACTGCTGCCACCACGGTCAGCTGTACCACTCGGTCGAGGAGTACGCGGAGATCGTGCGCCGCGCCCACGCGGCCGGGCTCCAGACGGCGACGCACGCGCAGTCCCCGTACGCCATCGGCATGGTGCTCGACGCGATCGAGGCGGCTCAGGCGGACCGGCCCCGCGCCGACATGCGCCACCGCGTCGAGCACTCGGGCCTGCCCACCGACGAGCAGATCGGCCGCATGGGCGCCCTGGGTGTCGTCCCCGTCATGCAGCCGCAGCACCATCTGCGCACCGGGGACGGCACGTTGACCGCCATCGGCGAGATGGGCCACCGCTACAACCCGGCGGGCCACTGCGCCGACGCCGGTGTCCCGGTCGTGTTCTCCTCGGACGCGCCGGTCGCCCCGCCCGCGCCGCTGGAGGCCGTGGCCGCCGCGGCGACCCGGCGCACCGTGCTCGGCACCGTCCTCGGCGGCACGTCGCTGCGCCTCCCGGTGGCGGCGGGGCTGCACGCCCACACCGCGGCGGCGGCGAGCGCCCTGCACCGCGAGCACGCGGTCGGCGCCCTCGCGCCCGGCATGCTCGCCGACTTCACGGTTCTGGACGCCGACCCGCTGTCCGTGCCCGTGGAGGAGCTGACCTCTGTCCGCGTGCGCGAGACGTGGGTCGGTGGCGCCCGCGCCTGGGCCGCCGCGGGCCGCTGACCGCGCGATCCCGCCGCCTCACCCGCTCGTTCGTCCCCGTCTCCTTCGTCCCGGAGGTCCCCATGCCGGACCGCACCACCCCTCCCCCAGCCCGGAGCCCGTTGCGGACAGCCCTGGCCGCCCTGGCCGGCACGTCCATCGAGTGGTACGACTTCTACGCCTTCGCCACCGCCGCGGCGATCGTGTTCAACGACGTGTTCTTCCCGGCCGACATGCCGACGGCGCTGAAGACGATCTCCTCCTTCGCCACCTTCGCGGTCGGCTTCCTGCTGCGCCCGCTCGGCGGCATCGTCTTCGGCCACATCGGCGACCGTGTCGGCCGTAAGAAGACCCTCGTCATCACGCTGCTGATGATGGGCATCGCCTCGTTCGCGATCGGTCTCCTGCCCACGTACGACCAGGTCGGCGTCCTCTCCCCGATCCTGCTGATCACGCTGCGCCTCATCCAGGGCATCGCCATCGGCGGCGAGTGGGGCGGCGCCGTCCTGATCGCCGTGGAGAACGCGCCCAAGAACCGGACGACCTTCTTCGGCTCCTTCGCCCAGCTCGGCTCGTCCGTCGGAGCCCTGTTGTCCACCGGCATGTTCAGCCTCATGAACCTCTTCGGTGACGAGGCGTTCAACAGCTGGGGGTGGCGCGTGCCGTTCCTCGCCTCGGCGGTCCTCGTCGTCATCGGCCTGGTGGTGCGCACCAAGCTGGAGGACTCCCCGGTGATGGAGGACATCCACGCGGAGGCCGAGAAGGGCGGATCGCCCGGCCGGCTGCCCGTGGCGGAGGTCCTGCACAAGGACTGGAAGACGGTTCTCGTCGGCGTCTTCGCGCTGGCCACGGCCACCGGCGGCTACTACGTCGTGACCAGCTACCTCCTGTCGTACGGCACCGACGAACTGCACCTGTCCGAGTCGATGCTGCTCAACGGGCTCTCCCTGGCCGCCTTCCTGGAACTCGTCGTCACCCCGTTCCTCGCGCTGCTCGGCGACCGCGTGGGCGCGCACAAAGTCGTCGTCGGAGGGCTCGCGGGCGTCGTGTTCCTCTCGCTCCCGCAGTTCATGGTCCTGGGCGGCGGCAACGTCGTGCTGATCTACCTGACGATGCTGGCCATGCGGTTCGTGATGTCGGCGCTGTACGGGCCGATCGCCGCGATCCTCGCCGACGGCTTCGCCCCGCACGTCCGCTACACCGGCATCTCGCTCTCCTACCAGGTCTGCAACCTGATCTTCGCGGGGTTCGCCCCGGTCACCGCGGTCTGGCTCTCCTCGCTCGCGGGCGGCGCCTACTGGCCGCCGGCCCTCGCGCTGATGGCCGTCTCCGTGATCGGCATCTGGTGCACGCTGCGGCTGCGCGTCTACCACCTGCGACGCGTCGCCGCCGAGCCGTCGGCAGGGCTGCCGCAAGGGGTCCCCGCCCGGGTCTGACGTCGTCTCGCCCTCGTGGCCCGGTCCGGCCGAACAGCACCGGACCGGGCCACCGGCGTGTCACCGCACTTCGTACGCGCGGACCAGGGTCTGCGCCACGCTCGCGCCGTGACCGTCGGCGACGACGAGGCGCAGGTGGACGAACGTGCCGGACGGGGCGTCCGCGGGCAGCTTCGCCGTCCACGTGCCGTCGGCCCGGACGACACGGGCGGTGTGCCAGTCCGTGACCGCGTCGACCGTCGTCTGGTCGCCGTACGCGTACTCCACCCGCACGTCGGCCGGCACGACCGGGCCGTCCGCGGCGTCGCTCGTGGCGCTGACGCGGATGCTGGTCGCCTCGCCCGCGGGGCGTGCGTTGCGCAGGTCGGAGGGCACATCGACGGTCGGGACCAGGAGCCGTTGGGCGCCCTGGTCGGCGGCCGAGGAGTGGAACGTCCAGGCGGTGGCGTGGGCGAGGCCCGTACGGTCGACGGCCGACGCGGGCCTGCGCCAGGTCTGGCGGAAGGTGACCTCCGCGTCCTCCTGCGGCAGCGTGAACATGCCCGAGGTCATGCTGCGCGGTTCGCCGTCGACGAGGAGCTGCCGGGTTCCGTAGTCGGTGGCGGCGAGCGTCGAGTCGTGGCCGCCCGCGTCGCCGAACGGGGCCAGGGCGAAGCTGAGGCGGTTGCTGTCGCGGGTCATCAGCGCACGGTCGTAGGTGTTGCGGACCGGCCCGTACGGGGACTTGTACCAGAGGGCCGTGCGGCGGCCCGCCGGAACGGTGTGCGGTCCGTCGTACGCGGTGCTGCCGTACGGGCCGAGCTCCCGGCGCAGCAGCGTCGTCCAGGCGGGGCCGTCGTCGCCGTCGGGCGTGGCGGTGAAGAACTCCGTGCGGCGCTGCGGTGCGTGGAGCGGCAGCGTGGTGCCGCCCGCCCAGACCGCGGCCAGGCCGGGGAGGCCGACCTGGACGTCCGACCAGTACGTCGCGTCGGCCGCGCCCTGCACGTGGTAGCGCGCGTCGGTCACGGCCAACTCGTGGTCGTGGACGCGCTGTTCACCGGGGCGGATCTCGCCGTGCGCGGTGTACGCGAGGTTGTACAGGTACGGGCTGCGGGCGGTCGCGGTGCCGGACCAGGACACGGTCGCCGTCCCCCGCTCCGCCTCCGCCTTGATGGCCAGGGAGTCGGCCCAGGTGATGGTGGCCTGGGGGACGCCTTCGGGCCCGGTGACCTGGAAGCGGCCCTGGCTGTCGGGGACCGCGGCGAGGACTCCGGCGGCGCCGGCCTTCGCGGCGGCGGTGTTCCACGTGAAGGCGTTGCCGCCGCCCACACCCGCGTCGACCAGGGCGATCTTCCCCTTGAGGTCGTGGGCCGCGAAGGCGGCGTCGGTGCCCTTGCCGACGGGCACGACCTCGGCCGACCCCTGACCGTCGAACTCGGTGGCCTTCTGCACCGGCAGCGAGTCCAGGGTACGGCCGCCGGAGGTGGTCAGCGCGGCGAGCGGTGCGCTCTGCCGGGCGGAGGCGAGGAAGGTCAGATCGTCGGCGCCGCTGACCGGCTGGGCGTACAGCGCCTTCACGTACGACGGTACGGAGGTGAGGTAGCCGGCCTTGAGGCGCTTGCTGTCGTCGAGGCCGACGGCGAGACCGAGCGCGAAGCCGTTCGGCCGGCTGGGCCGGTCGGTGTCCCAGGAGATCCGCCGCGCGTCGCGCGCGTCGAGGGTGACCGTGGTGTCGCCGGAGACGGTCACCTCGGGGTCGTACAGCTGGGAGACGGAGGCGACGCTGCCCACGTTCCCGGCCGCGTCACGCGTCATGATCAGACCGCTGAGCGCGTAGGTGCCGACCGGGACCCGGATCGTGGTGGCGCCGGCGTCCGGGTAGCCGAGCACGTAGCGGCGGGCCGTGTCGCGGTGGTCGTCGAAGAGCTGGAACGCCGACGGGGTCGCGGCGGGGTCGCCGTGCCGGTCCAGGCCCTTGACGGTGAGGTCGGCGGACGGGACCTCCATGTGGACGCCGAACGGGACGACGACGCGGGTTCCGTCGCCGTCGGTGGCGACGAGTCGCCCGGTGACGGTGCCGTAGTCGCCCGCGTCGAGGTGGGCCGACGGGTCGATACGCAGGACGGCGTCGGCGGTGCCGCCCGCGGGGACGGTGACGGAGTCGTGGGCCGGGGCGGCGAACCCGTCGAGCCGGGAGCCGTCGTCGCCGCGCACGTCCCGTACGGCGAGGTCGAGGGTGACGTCCTTGCCCGAGGTGTTGGTGAGGGTGACCGGCTTGTCGACGGAGGCGTGTCCGGCCTGCGGGTACGCGAAGTCGCCGAGGAGCGGCGCGGGTTCGGCCGTCACCGGCTCGTCGATCGCTCGGGCCACGTCCATCGGGCCCGCGCCCTGTTCGAGCACGGGGGTGTCGGTGGCGGCGGCCGACGAGGTGAGGAGCGCCTTCAGCCGGGCCGGGGCGAGGCCCGGGTGCTGCTGGAGGAGGAGCGCGGCGCCGCCCGCGACGTGCGGGGTGGCCATCGAGGTGCCGGACATCGACCGGTACGCCTGGTCGCCACGCCCGCCGGCCCGTGCGGCGACGACGCCGACGCCCTGGGACGCGAGGTCCGGCTTGGCCGAGATCCCGTCGACGGAGGGGCCGCGGCTGGAGAAGGGCGCCGTGGCGTTGTCGCGGTCGAGGGCGCCGACCGTGAGGGCGCTCGGCGCGCAGCCCGGGGTGGAGACGGTGCCGTGCAGCGAGGCGTTGCCCGCCGCGACGACGAACAGGGCTCTGTCGCTGAGGCGTTGCACGGCCTCGACGTCGGGTCCTGAGCAGCTCGTGGCGCCGTCGGCGCCGAGCGACATGGAGACGACCCGCGCGCCGCGGTCGACGGCCCACTCCATGCCGTCGACGATGCCGCTGAGGGTGCCGGAGCCGTCGTCGCCGAGGACCTTGCCGATGAGCAGGTCGGCCTTGGGTGCCATGCCGGCGTAGCGGCCGTCGGAGGCGGCGCCCGTACCGGCGACGGTGGACGCGGTGTGGGTGCCGTGGCCGGTGCGGTCCTCGCTGTCCTGCCCGGTGACGAAGACCTTCGTCTCGGCGATGCGGCCGGCCAGGTCGGGGTGGTCGGCGTCGACGCCGGTGTCGAGGACGGCGACCTTGACGCCGGAGCCGTCGAGTCCGGCGCGATGGGCGGCGGTGGCGCCGGTGAGGGGACGGTGGGGGCGCCGAGGTCGCCGGCGGCGGTGCCGTGGACCTTGGCGTCGAGCCAGATCCTGGTGACGGCGCCGCCGGAGCGGGCGCTCCCGGCCTTCGGCGCGAGGTCGCGCCAGGCGTCGGCGGCGGACTTCTTGGTGACGGCGAGCCCTGAGCCGCCGATCGAGTCGAGGGTCGCGGTGACCTTGGTGCCGGGGTCGCCGAGCGCGGCGCGCGGCCGCCCGCGTAGGCGACGACGAGGGGCACGGTGTCGGTGTGCGCGTCGTCGTACCCGTCGGCGACGAGCCGGCCGATGTCGAAGAGGGCCGCGTCGACCAGGCCCGCGTCCACCAGTCGCTCGACGCCCTGCGGGAAGACGTAGGTGCGGGTGCCGTCCTGCCAGACGGCGGCGGGGTGGTCGGTGCCGTCGGCGGGGCGCGGGGCGGCGGACAGGACCCGGCCGTCGGCGGCCACGCGGGCGTCGACGACGTCGCCGGTGACGAGGGTGACGGTGACGGACCGGCCGCCCGGCGCGCTGGGCGCGGGCGCCGTGTCGTCGGAGGTGGCGGCGCGGGCCGCGGGGGTGGCGACGGCGAGCAGGGCGGCGGCCGCGAGTCCGGCGGCGGTCCGCTGCCAGGGGTGCCGAGATCTGCTGGGTCTCACAGAGCGACGCACAGAGCGACTCCTGGGGAGGGAGAGGTGGGGTGAACCAGCAGCGTGACCAACTCCGGGGCGCTGTGGGGACGTTCGCGGTGGCGGGTGGCTGCCATGACGTGATCCCGACAGCGGCGGCCCGCGCTCGCGGGCCCTTGGACCCGGGGGCCGCGGGACGTGTGCCACGGCGTTCCCGGGACCTTCGTCCCGTCTCCGGCCGCGCTCCACGGGCATCACGCCCTCGGCAGGCGTCGTCACGTCCGAGATCCGCCGGCCACCCGCCCGTCCGCCCGGACGGCGGCGGGACCTCAGACCGTCGCGCCTTCTTGGAGGCACCATGAGCACCGCCCCCGCAGCCCGTGACACCGCATCGCTCGACCGGCCGTTGCCCCGGCTGCCGCGGAGCCGGGACGCGCTGTCCCGTGATCTCGCCGAGCGGGCGGTCGCCGCCGTGGCCGCGCAGGCGCTGCTGACGCGGAAGCCGGGCCTCGCCGACTGCGCGTCCGACGACGGGCGGGGCACGGCGCTGGCGGCGTCCGCCGCGCCGTTGTACGAGGCGTTCCGCACGGTCGCGTCGTCCGACGGCACCACGAGCGCGGACGTGGCGGCCGTACGGGACGAGGCCGAGGCCCTGATCATGGACGACGACGGCCGCCTCGGGCTGGTCCAGGCGCTGCGCGTGCTGCTGCCGCTGGTGGCCGCGCGGGCCGGCGGCGACGGCTCGGTGCGCGAGGTGTGCGCGCGGGCGGAGCGCGTCGCGCACCCGCGGGCCGATGCCGCCGCGCTGTCCCTGGTGACGGGTTTCGCGCTGCCCGCGCTGTACGAGGCACGCGCCTGCGGCCTCGACGAGAACGCGGCCCGCCTCGACGCGCTGCTCGCGCTGATGGCCCGCCGCCAGGACCCGGCGGTGGCCGACGACCGGGGGCCGCTCGCGGTGCGCATGCTCCGCCGGGACGCCGCGGCCGTCCTGGAGGCGGGCGGTCGCTCCACCGAGGAGGGCACGCGGCGTTTCGGGGTCCTGGAGGACACCGTGCGGCGCTACGGGATCACTCCGGCGGACAGCGCGGGCCTGCTGGCGGCGACCCTGTTCCTCGACGCGCTCGCGGACCCCGCGCCGAGGGACGGCGCACGCGCCACGCAGCTGACGGCGAGCGGTAGCTGAGCGTCGCGGGCCCGCCGAGGGTCGCCGTGACCGGGCGGGCGAGCCGTCAGCCGGCGGTCAGTCGGAGCCCGTCGGCCACCACCCGTCCGTCGTGCAGCACCGTGCGGTCGGTCCCCCGGTCCATGACGGCGCTCGTCGGTGTCTCCCCGTCGACGAGGAGCAGATCGGCGCGGTCGCCCACGGCGAGACCCGGGCGGTCGGTGACACCGGTGAGGCGGGGCACGTCGTGGCTCATGATCGAGGCGCCACCCATGCTCGCCACGGCGAGGCACATCTCGATGTGCTCGTCGCGGCGGAAGTTGTTGGTGAACGCCAATTGCCAGGTGCGGTCGAGGAGATCGCAGTTGCCGTACGGGCTCCAGTAGTCGCGCTGCCCGTCCTCGCCGAGGCCGACGCGGACGCCCGCCTCGGTGAGGGCGACGAGGGAGAGGTGGCCGCGGCCGGCCGGGGCGACCGTCGCCATGGCGATGTCCAGCTCCGCGAACTCCTCGATGAGGCGGCGGCTCGTCGACTCGTTCACCGAGCCGAGCTCGTAGGCGTGCGACATCGTCACCTTGCCCCGCATATCGAGGGCCCGGACGCGCTCCAGGATCAGGTCGGTCGAGAAGACCCCGAGCTCGCCCGGCTCGTGCAGGTGGATGTCGACCTCCACCTGGTACTTCTCGGCGAGTCCGAAGACGACGTCGAGATGGCCCTTGGGGTCGCGGTCCAGGGTGCAGGGGTCGATGCCGCCCATCACGTCGGCGCCCGCCTTGAGCGATGCCTCCAGATAGTCCGCGGTCCCCGCCTCGCGCAGGATGCCCGCCTGCGGGAACGTCATGATCTGGACGTCGGCGAGATGCCCGTACTTCTCCTTGGCGGCGACGACCGCCTCGAACTTCTCCAGCTTGCAGTCGACGTCGACCTGCGCGTACGTCCGCACGCGGGTCGTGCCGCGCGCGATCATGCGCTCCAGGGTGCCGGCGACCCGCTCGGGCAGCGGGACTTCGGCGTCGCGCCAGTTCTCGCGGTCGTTCATCGTCATCGTCCACACGCCGGGCCCGCCGGTGTGCGGGCGGAACGGCAGGCCGATGCGGGTGGAGTCCAGGTGGACGTGGACGTCGCTGAAGGAGGGCAGCAGGAGCCGGCCCCGGCCTTCGACGACGTCCCCGGCGGGCTCGGCATGCGGGTCGTGCGGGCGGAGCGCGGTGATGCGGTCGCCGTCGAGCTGTACGTCACTGCGCTCGCCGCCCCAGGGGCGGACGTCACGGATCTGCATGTGGTGCGAAGTCCTCACGTGGAAGAGATGGATGAGGTGAAGAGGGACACAGCGATACGGGGTTGTGGGGAGAGGGGGACAGAGGGACAGGGAGTGAGGGGGCAGGGGGATACGAGGGTCAGTCGGTCGCCGTGGCGACGGCCCGGTCGGGGAAGTGGCAGGCGGGGCCGGTGCTCGACAGCGCGGGGACCTCGCCCGCGCAGCGCGCCTGTGCGGCCGCGTCGAGGCGCGGCCGCACCGGGCACCGGGTACGGAACACACAGCCGGACGGCGGGTTCGCGGGGGTGGGCAGATCGCCGCTGAGCCGGATCCTGCGGCCCCGGTCGGCCTCGGGGTCCGGCTGCGGGACGGCGGAGAGCAGGGCCCGGGTGTAGGGGTGTTGGGGGTCGTCGAAGACCTCCCGGGTGACGCCGCTCTCCATGATCCGGCCGAGGTACATCACGGCGACCCGGTCCGCGAAGTGCCGTACGACGGACAGATCGTGGGCGATGAAGACGTAGCTGACGCCGGTGTCGGCCTGGATGTCCTGGAGCAGGTTGACGACCTGGGCCTGCACGGAGACGTCGAGGGCCGAGACCGGTTCGTCGCAGATGATGAGGCGGGGTTCGAGGGCGAGGGCGCGGGCGATGCCGACGCGCTGTTTCTGGCCGCCGGAGAACTCGTGCGGGAAGCGGTTGTAGTGGTCGGGGCGCAGCCCGACCCGGTCCATGAGTTCGCGTACCCGGGCCTTGACGCCGCCGGGCGGGTCGACGCGCTGGGCGTGCAGCGGGGCGGCGATGGCGGCGCCGACGGACTGCCTGGGGTTGAGGGAGGAGGACGGGTTCTGGAAGACCATCTGGACCTGGCGACGGTACTCCTGCGCCTCGGCGCGGTTCATCGTGGTGATGTCGCGTCCGTCGAGGCGCACGGTCCCGGACGTCGGGTCGAGCAGGCGCATCAGCAGCCGCCCGGTGGTGGACTTCCCGCACCCGGACTCGCCGACGATCCCGAGGGTGCGTCCGGCGCCGACGGAGAAGCTGACGCCGTCGACGGCCTTGACGAGGGAGCCGCCCCGGCCGAGGAGGCCGCCGCGTCCCCGGAAGTGCTTGGTCAGCCCTTCGGCCTCCAGCAGGGGTGTCGTGTCGGCGGTGGTCATCGCGTGGCCTCCTCGGCGGTGGCGAGGGTCTCCTGGTGGCACCGGGACGGGTGGGCGGCCCGGCCCGTGACGAACGCCGGTCGTTCGGTGTGGCAGCGGCCGTCCGGGACGCGGTGCGTCTGCGGGCAGCGGTCCGCGAAGAGGCATCCGGCCGGCAGCGCGGTGAGCGACGGCGGGAATCCGGGGATGGGGCGCAGCCGTTCGCCGTCCTCGCCGAGCGTGGGCATGGAGGCGAGCAGCCCTTGGGTGTACGGGTGGCGCGGGTCGCGGAACAGCTCCCGGACATCGCCCCGCTCGACGCACTGGCCGCCGTACATGACGGCGACGTGGTGGCAGACCTCGGCGACGACCCCGAGGTCGTGCGTGACGAGGACGACGGCGGTGCCGGTCTCCTGCTGCAACTCGCCGAGCAGGTCGAGGATCTGTGCCTGGACGGTGACGTCGAGCGCGGTGGTCGGCTCGTCGGCGATGAGGAGTTCGGGCTCGCAGACCAGCGCCATGGCGATCATCGCGCGCTGGCGCATGCCGCCGGAGAACTCGTGCGGGTGGGCGCCGGCCCGCCGCTTCGGGTCGGGGATGCCGACCCGGCCCAGCATGTCGACGGCGACGGCGTGCGCGGCCTTCCTCGACACCTTGTTGTGGACGCGGTAGGCCTCGGCGATCTGGGCGCCCACCGTGTGGAAGGGGTGCATCGCCGAGAGCGGGTCCTGGAAGATCATGGCGATCTTCTTGCCGCGCCAGGCCCGCATCCGCTGCTCCGTCAGGGAGTTGAGGTCGGTGCCGTCGAGCAGGATCTCGCCGTCGACCCGGGCGCGGGTCTCCTTCAGGAGCCCCATGAGCGCCTGGCTGGTCACCGTCTTCCCTGAGCCCGACTCGCCGACGAGGCCGACGGTCTCGCCGCGCGCCAGGGTGAGGTCCATGCCGTTGACTGCGTGCACGAGCCCGTCGTCGGTGGGGAAGGTGACGTGCAGGTCCCTTATGTGCAACAGAGGTTGGCTGGTGGTCATCAGGCGGCCCTCACTCGCGGGTCGATCACGGCGTAGACGGCGTCGACGACGACGTTGGCGACGATGATGAAGAAGGCGGCGAGCAGCGTGATCGCCATGGTCAGCGGCAGATCTCCGGCCTGAGCGGCCCGTACGGCGGTGAAGCCGACGCCCGGTACGGAGAAGATCTGCTCGGTGAGGACGGCGCCGCCGAGAAGCAGTCCGATGTCGAGGCCCAGCATCGTGACGACGGGCGTGAGTCCGGCGCGGGCGCCGTGCCGGACGATCATCGCCGTCCTGGACAGGCCCTTGGCGCGGGCGGTGCGCATGAAGTCCTCGCCGAGGGTCTCCAGCATGGAGCTGCGCGTGACACGGATGTACTGCGCGCTGAACAGGACGGCCAACGCGACCCACGGCAGCAGGTAGTTGAGGAACCAGCCGTCGAATCCGGCGGGCCCGAACGGTGACGTGATGGCGTTCGTCGTGAACGGCAGCACGTCGAAGGTGGACACGAAGATCAGCAGAAGGAGCAGGCCGGTGACGGGGATCGGCAGCGAGACCCCGATCGAGGCGGCGCCGACGATCAGCTTGTCGGTGAGCTTGTTCCGGCGCAGCGCGGCGAGCGTTCCGAGGGTCACGCCGGCCACCGTCCAGAGCACGATCGCGCCGACGGCGACGGACAGGGTATAGGGCAGGGCGCGTCCGAGGACGGCGGTGACGTCCTCGTTGGTCTGGAACGACATACCGAAGCAGGGCCACTGGCAGAGCGATTCGGCGCCGGGCGCCCCGATCGTCCGGCCGTGGAACAGGCCCGTCATGTAGGTCGCGTACTGCGTGAAGAAGGGCTGGTCCATGCCGAGGGCGACACGTGCCTCGGCGACGCGTTCCGGTGTGCACTCCTGTCCGCAGGCGGCCGCGGCCGGATCGGCCGGGCCGAAGTGGAAGAGGGTGAACGTGACGAAGCTGATGACGATCAGCAGGACGACGGTGGCGCCGAGGCGGCGCAGCAGGAAGGCGGCCATCCGGGATCACCCCTTACCCGAGGCGGAGGCGATGGACACGGTGGACAGGTCGATGGCGCCGAAGAAGTAGCCGACCTGCGCGTTGCGGATGTCGGAGCCGACGACGCTGCGGGTGACGTTCCTGATCAGCGGGACGAGCGGATAGTCCTGCATGGCGCGGTCGAAGAGCGTCGACCACTTGCGGCCGAGTTCCTCGCTCGTG